>JBGSTT010000195.1:0-4218 GCA_041736385.1 Rhodoglobus sp.
GATGCTCGCTGAGCGTGCCCCGATGATGCTGTAGCGCACACTGTCATCGAGACTGGCAACGGTGAATCGAAGCCGCGCGCTGAGCCCCTCCGCCGAGCTTGGTGCACTGTTTGCCGACGTGTCCAACTCCATGCTCGAGACTTCGGCGAGCGCCCGTACTGCTTGTGCGCGAACGGTCGCTTCCAACTCGGTATCGCCTATTGAGGCGTAGTACAGCGCCGACATGACCTCATCATGTACGAGCGCGTCGAGTCGGTTCTGCTCGCGAAGCCGCGCTGCTGTCGACGCGACCCGCGTTGCGGTGGCGCGCTCGATTCTGGTGACGCTGTCCAGTTCGCGGGCACTTCGGATTGCCACGATCGCGAGGGAAGTGAAGATGGCGGAGAAGGCGACACTATAGATCGCATCCTGAATCGGGATGTCGATCGAGACGCCGCCAGCAGCGAAGAATCGAACCGCGCCAAGTAGCGCCGAATTTACGACGAGAAGGGTCCACGCGATCGGCGCCCGCCACGCCAGCGCGGCCGAAACGGTACCGAGTGCAAGCACTCCCAGCGGCCAGGGAGAAGCCTCGATTGGCATCGGGCTATTCGTTAGCGCAGGCACCCACGCGACGAGAACAGTTGAATAGCAAACGGAGTAGATGCCGTGTGGGGCACGCAACGCGAGTAGCGGCAACAACGCTGAAGCGACCGCAATCACGACCGGCATTCCGAACACCACGGCAATCATGATGCCGAGCGACAGTGTGCTCAGATAACGTGACTGCTCGACGATGGGTCCGATAGCAAGCGCAAAGAAGGCAACAGCGGCTACTCCGAAGACCACTGTGATGACGCGAACAACCTGCGTTTCGGCACGCGTTTCCAGCCCAACATCGGCACTGACGGCGGTTTGCGAACTCGTGGTCATGGCTCGGGCGATGGGAGGATGCCGTCCTCGACTGCGCGCTTATAGAGATCAATCTTGGTATGGGCTGGTCTGCCAGCTGCGGCGTACTTGGATCGGATTCTGCGCACGTATTCGGCGACGGTGCCAGTCGAGAGGCCAGCGCTTGCGGCGACCGTCGTCGATTTATCTCCGGATGCGTAAAGTCCCAGCACTTCGCGCTCTTTCGGGCTAAGTCCAGCGGATGCGATGTGAGGATCAGAATCGAGGGCCGCGGCCCATTCGGTTGTCGCAATGCTCTCGCCGGTTGCCGCTCTCCGTATCGCGTCGACGACCACCTCGAGGGGCTCAGATTTGCGCACGATCCCGAGCACGCCAGCGCGCGATGCCGCGCGCAGATCTGCTGGGTTGTCGGCGGCAGTGAATGCGAGCACGCGCGCTTCATGCGCGTGCAGCGACGCAAGGTTCTCGGCAATGGAGGATCCGTCAGAAAGGCGAAGGTCAAGGATCACCAAGTCAACGTTTGGCAAGTGCGGTAGTACCTCGACAACGGTGCGCGCTGACACGACGAGTTGGAGACTATCCACGCTGGAAATAAGTGAAGCGAGACCGACCTGCACGGTCTCGTGGTCGTCAACATGGGCAAGCCGGTACACGCGGGGTTGCGCTTCACCCGCCGCCATCGGCCCCCTGCTTCCAGCATCCCCTGAACGGGTGTCGACGAAAGTAACTACTACCGAGCGTACTGGGAACGCGAGAGCATTCGAAAACACGGTTCGTAGCGACCCAGATTCTTGCTCACCCGAAGGCGACGCAAATGTATCAGCTTCCCCTAGACGAAATTCTCGGCGGCACCCTCGAGTCTTGGTATGCTCGCGTCGCCGAGTGGGTGCCACCCGGCTTCGCTATCGATGGCCAGTGTGGGGATTGCGCGAATTCACCGGCGGCAGCAATTGTCTCGAACCACCTCTGGCCGCATTCGATTGTTCACGAGTTGACCGTCGCGCTGGCAATCCTTGAGAGGCAGCTCTCCGAATCTCTAATTGAGGATCGTCTCGAGCGAGCCAGCAACAGCCCCGTCGCTGTTTCGACAGAAGTTCGAGCGGTTCTCGCCGACAGAGTGTCGGCGGCGCAAGACGACATCGTCGACGTCCTTGAGCAGTGTTTGCAACCCAGGTTCGACGCTTGGGTTTCTGACCAGCTTGAGACGTGCCTCGACGCGATCGCCACTTGCGAATAGTATTTCAACACGCGTCTGTAATTGCACCCGCCGCACCCCACTAATGGGGTATATGACCATCAAATCTTCGAGACTAGGTTGAAGGTCGGGCTGTTCTTTGACGCTTGACTCGAATGTGGGAGTGTTTCAATGGCGTCACTGACAGAGATCCTCATCATGAGGGGGATCGTTCCGATCAATCAGCTTGACAACGTGTCGAACGTGCGAACCGAGGACGACGCATTCATCCTCGAACTGCTCGAGCGTGGTGTTGTCAATCAGGGTCAAGTCGCGTCCGCGATTGCGGCGCAAGCTGGGCTCCCATTCGTCGAGCTTCTTGACTTCCCGGTCGACCGCGCCGCGGTAGCGCGCGTGCCATCATCGATCTGTCGTCGACACGAGGTGCTACCCATTGAGATCGTGGGCGAAACCCTCATTGTTGCGGTTGCCGACCCAGGCGATGTGTTCGCTCTCGACGACGTCCGTGCTGTTTCGCGTATGCAAGCGCGCGCTGTCGTTGCCGAGCGTTCAGACCTTCGGGCGGCCATCGACCGCTACCACCGCGCCGATGGTGAGTTGACCTCGCTCACGTCCGTGCTGCAGGAAGAGCAGGCCACGACGGAACTGGTTCCTGCCACCCAGGCCGGATCAGGCGAGGACGATGCGCCGATCGTTCGCTTCGTCAACCTGCTGATCAGTCAAGGCATTCAGGACAAAGCTTCGGACATCCACATGGAGCCAGCCGAGTTCGACCTCAAGGTGCGCTACCGCATTGACGGCGTTCTGCACGAGATGCAGTCCGCACCAAAGAGCATCCAGAACGGCGTTATCTCTCGTCTCAAGATCATGAGCGAGATCGATATCTCGGAGCGACGCAAGCCGCAGGACGGCCGCATGTCGGTCAGTCACGGTGGTCGTAAGATCGACCTCCGCGTCGCTACCCTGCCGACCGTGTGGGGCGAAAAAGTCGTCATGCGAATTCTCGACACCAGTTCCAGTTCGCTGTCGATGGATAGTCTCGCACTGCTACCGCGCAACTTCGAGGCGTACCGGTCGTCGTACTCCAAGCCGTACGGCATGATTCTCGTCACGGGCCCGACCGGTTCCGGAAAGTCGACAACGCTGTACACGACACTCGGCGCGGTCGCTCGACCCGAGGTCAACGTCATCACCGTCGAAGACCCGGTTGAGTACCGCATGGCTGGCATCAACCAGGTGCAAGTCAACGTGCGCGCAGGGCTCACCTTCGCAAGTGCGCTTCGTTCGATCCTTCGATCCGACCCTGACGTTGTGCTGATCGGTGAGATCCGCGACCACGAAACGGCCCAAATCGCGATTGAAGCATCGCTCACCGGGCATCTCGTGCTCTCGACGTTGCACACCAACGATGCACCGAGCGCCATCACGCGGCTTACCGAAATGGAAATCGAGCCATTCCTCGTTGGCTCCGCCCTCGATTGCGTCGTTGCACAACGGTTGGCAAGGCGCTTATGTGAGCGCTGTAAGACGCCATACGACCACGACCCCCGCGACCTTGCCGCGCGGCGCATCGGCTTTGAAGAGGGCGAGCCCGTGCCGCAACTTTTCCGCCCGGTCGGATGCGCTAGCTGCTCGAACACCGGTTACCGAGGGCGAATTGCCCTGCACGAAGTAATGATGGTCACCGAGCAGATCGAGCGCCTCGCTGTCGCACGCGCATCCGCCGCGGAGATCGCGGGCACGGCGATCGAGCAGGGCATGCTGACGTTGCGTCAGGATGGATGGGCGAAGGCTCAAATGGGCCTTACTGCTGTAGATGAGATTTTGAGGGTGGTTGCATGAGTGGTCCACTGCACGAGATTCCGATCGCTGACGGAGAGCGTCTGCCACCTGCCGCCGGAACTCCGAGCCCGAGCCGCCGCGGCAAGACCGTCGACCCCGGCAACTACCAGCCGCAGTCCGGTGTGCTTCCCCCGGTGCCTTCTGCGCTACCGAGCGATTACTTGCCGCAAGCGGTCATGCCGACCGACTACCTGCCGCAGGCGGCAATGCCGACCAATTACGTTCCGCAGGCGGCAATGTCGAGCGATTACTTGCCGCAGGCTGCAATGGCTCAGACCGCGATGCCTCAG
>JBGSTT010000270.1:0-8078 GCA_041736385.1 Rhodoglobus sp.
TCAACGCGGCCCGGACCAGTTCGCTCTCGCTCTTGGCGACGTTCGTCCGCACGGCGGTTCACACCAGCGACTCGAGTTCGCTCGGTAGGCGCACATTCAGTTGCCTTGCCTTCGCGCCGGCCGGGGCCGTGGGGTTGAGCGCAGGGCGGCCGCGGCCGCGGAGTCGCCTGGACACTTCCTCCTCTCCGCCCACCGCAGGCGGCCCGTCAGGAAGATCGGCGATCGCGTTGCGCGCATCCTCGCCCTCGAGGATGGCGGTGTTCGGCCCGAACTCGGGCATGCTCTCGGCCCAGTCGCTACGAAGGTCCGCGTTCGCGTATGGCTTGCTCATTGGCTCGTTCTTACTCTCTCTCGGGTCTTCTCTCGGAGGTGCATCAGGTGGAACAGTTCGAGGTCGCCGCTGGTGAGCCAGTTACCCATCACCTCACGCAGGTTCTCCCCCGAGCGGTCGTGCCCGATAAACAAGTGGGGCCGTGGCCCGTCAATACGAGGTTCGTCGAAGTCGCGCACCCAGATCAGTGGGTTTCTGACAGCGTGCACCGCATCCGCGCGCGGGATGCCGTGCTTGTCGGCCAACCCGGTCGAGGCGAAGGTGATTTCTGCGGTGCAAAAAACTAGCACTCTCAGGCCATTTATGCGATACACAAATAGTTGCCAGCAACGGCCCTGCAGTCTTGCAAAAATCATAGAATACCCCAAGTACCCGGGAATGCTCGCCCACGCGCCGAGGGCGACCCGCTTTCTGCCGATCACCCGATGAACCTGATCGCCCAACCCATCCCGCTCGGGGCCGGATCGGCGCAACTGAAGAGGTCGCTCGGATCGCAGTGCTCCTAGCCAGCGACGCGGTGTCTGGCGTAACCGGTGCGACCGCCATAGTCGACGGCGGCCAGTCAGCGGTGCCGCCGGGGGCGTGAGTGCTCTGGTGTTCGTGCACGCTTTGGGGGCGAACTTTGGTGAACAGGACGTGAGCTAACTGAACGCGAGCTGGCATCGTTTGGTCTAGATCATGAATTGTCCCTCAGCAAAGTTTACTCAAGCTCACATCCATGGGTTGACTGAGCTCAGTGAGCGTTGACGCCTCGGCGACCAGAGGGGGAAGTCCATGGCACATTCGACTCGCTTGATCGCCGCCACGGTGTGTTTCGCGCTACTAGGCACTCTCGTCTCCGCCCAAGCAGCCAAGGCCGAACCATCCGCAGCTGATGTGGCACCGGTCAACGACATTCCGATCTCTGCGTATGTCGAACCCGAGAACCGTCCCGAACCCGATGTGGCCCCTCCGACACCGCCCCCGGCGGATTCGTTACAAGGCGAGTGGTTGGCGAGCCTTGAAGCGGCGAAAATTCAAGAGCTCGCGGACCTCAGTGCCAATGAGACGAAGCCCACGGTCGAAGGAGAACAATTCGACGCGATCGTATCTGACCTGGAGGCGGGCTCCTTAATCGATCTGCTGCCTCCAAGCCCTGAAGCTCAACCCGAAACGCCCGCCGCACCCGAAATCGATGTGCCAGAAGAAGATACGTCGCCCGAGTTGCCGACACCCCAACCCTCTCAGACCCCTAGCCCAACACTTGAGCCGACGGCGGATGCTGCATTCGAGTCTGCGCAATTCACTGCCGCACCGGCGTTAATGCGTCAGATGCGCCCGGTCGTTCTCCCAGCGAGCTTTCCCGCTGGGCAAGCGTGCGACCCCGGGGGCAGCCCGACACACAATGCGAGTCTTGCTGTGCTTGACGTGAGTTCACCGATCATGCACAACCGTGCAGGAGCCCTATCGGTGAGGCTGAGCAACACCGGCAGCGCGGCATGGCCTGTCGGTACGATCCTGTCCTACAAGCTTTACGACGCCGCACAAAACCCAGTCGGCGGATACGGTCCCAGCACCGCGGTTGGATCTTTCGCGGCAAACTGGTGGAAAGACGTGTCCGCTGCCGTTGGGCCGATCAGCCCCGGGGCTTGGTATCTCGCTTGGGACATCAACGTCCCAGGTGTCGGTTGGCTCAGCACTCGCGGTGTGTGCCCTCTGTCGCAGATACAGATTGTTAATCAGGCACCGTCGCTGACGATGGTGACGCCGCTCCTTGTCGACAACGTGCCAACGCGTACGCCCTTCCTCACGGTGACCGGAGCGGACGTTGATGCCTGGCCATCACCAAGTCAACTGAGTTACATCTTTCGCGTATGCACCGATACGCAAATGACGGCAGGTTGTATCGATTCCGGCTCTTCGGCGAGCCCATCGTGGCAGGTCCCGCCGGGATCTCTCGCGTGGTCGCAGACCTACCATTGGGATGTCACAGTGAGTGACGGAGTCGCCTCAACGAGTTTGCGTAGTGGGCTTCCCAACCCAGCTCAGCTGCGATTCACGGTGGTCGTGCCCCAGGCTGACGATTGGCGGAGGGTCGGCAACGGCGTCGGATTGACCAACGTTCACGGTCTCGTGTTGCCCTACGGAGTTTTCCTGCACACCGTCCGCGATGCTCAAGTCAACTCGGTAAACCTTCCTCTGTACTTCGAACGAACCTTCTCCAGCGGCGCGCTGCAAACCGAAGGAGCCATGGGCAAGGGATGGTTGACGTTTCTTGACGCATCAGCGATTCGCAACCCCGTCAACGGCACGATTCTTATCACGTACCCAGACGGTCGGCAAGAAACGTTCGCCCCCATCAACGGCGGCTGGGTGGGCGCAGGGCAACTCGGTGTCGACAATCGCATCACCGTCGAACCGAGCGGCGCGATCTCCGTAGCCCAAATCACCGGAGAGGTGGTGCACTACAACAGCTCGGGAAGGCTCACTACGATCGACTACCCCGGCACGGGCTCATGGGTCTTCACCTGGTCTACCTCGGGCACGGTCAGCGTTATCACTCAGCAGCCATCGGGATTGCAAATCAATCTGACTTGGGCACGCACGGGTCAGAGTTGTCCGACCTCGGACCGCCCGACGCGACCTTACGTCGCGAATGCAAGCGTGGAGCGCGGGGGTGGTCAGGCAGCAGCAACTTGGTCATACCTGTATGTATGCCAGCGGTTGTCTACAGTCACGGACCCAGCCGGAGGCGTTACGAGCTACTCAACGACCGGTACGGGCTTTTCCGGCTCCACCCCCGAGGGACGAGTAATCCCTGGAGTAACTTCACCAGGCGTCTGGGTGACGAACTCAAGCGGCAGTTATCAGGAACGGACGATAACGCTGACACAGCCTGGCAGTCCGAATCCCGTGGTTCGCCTCCTGAAGCGCCCGATCACCGGGTCATCGTCGTTCTACACATCGGTCTATAACAGCCACGAAGGAGTTACAGCCCTCTGGTGTGAAGACCGCTTCATCGTTAGCGGGCAAGAAGAGTGTTACGGGTACTACAACACCTATCGATTCGACCCCCTGAACCGCCTGCGCGAGACAACTCGCCAAGCGGAAGGCACCGGGCAGGCGAGCACACCAAAGCGGTACTGGTACTACGGCCCCCTCGACGGAAGACTGTATGCCTTCTCGGACGAGAACAACAACGGGCTTGAATTCAGCTACGACACATACGGCAACTTGAGTTCGTCACGCACTTGGCGAGACCCGAACACCCAGGTGACAAGCACTAGCTTCTACCGCAACCTGGCGGCGAACCCGCAAACGATGCCTCCACTAACTCGAGTGGTGGGTATGCTCGTGTCTCCGGAGACGTCGGGGGTGTACCAGGGCGAATTCACCGAGATGTTCCACTACGACGCGCTAGGGCATCTCGTGCGTCGCGATGGCCCAGCTACGCCCGGTGCCCCCGACGGTGAGAACGTCTCGTACACGTACACGAGCGGCACCGAATCAGCAATCAGTGGCACCGGCATGACGGTGCCAGGCGCAAACATGCCCGCGAGTCTGGTGCGGTCCGAGGCAACTTCTGCCGGCGTGACGACCTATTCATATGACAATCGCGGCAACCTCACTCGAATCGTCGCACCCCTAGGACACACGACACTTCGGATCCATGATGCGCGGGGGTTGGTCGTACGCGAAACGGTGGCCGACGGCACAACTCAGGACATCCGGTATACCTACGATGTGCTCGGCAGACTCACACAGGAGCGTCATTCGTGCGTCGTCAACGAAATCACCGGAGCCCCGACTCAGCTGGTCATCGAGTACCTGTGGGATCGCGATGGGCTACTAACAACTGAGAAACAACGCGCGGTTGAGTGTGAAACCCTGACAGACGTTGAACCACCCCGCACAACTCAGCATACCTACACGGCTCAAGGCCAGCTCAGTCAGGCCACCAATCCTGCGGGTGGAATCACCAGGTATACCTACACTGCCGCAGATCCGATGCGACTTGACCGCGTTCAAGACGAACGAGGTCGAATCACCCGATTCACGTATCTAAATGGTCGGTTACGCCATGTCATCGCGAGTACCGGGGCGCTTGGGAGCGGACAGGAAGCATGGCTAGCCGAGTACGGGTACGACGTGGCGGGGCGGATCGACTACGAGGTTGATGCGATCGGGAGGATCACCTACTACGACTACACCCGCGATGACCTTGCGTTTCGCGCGACTCGTCCAGGAATCCCGAATCCGGGAGGCGGAACCCGCGTCGCAGAGTTGTGGTTGCGTGAGTTTGACGGTGCCGGTCGCACTACGCGCGAGACGATCGGCGGCATCCGCACGACATCGATGACATACGACAGTGAAGGCCGGTTGTACCGCACAATCGCTGACCCCAACGGTCTCGCGCGGGAGACCAAGGTGTTTCGAGACTCGGCCGGCCACGTCGTGGAACGGACACTCTCGAACGGCGTCCGAACGGAGCGAACAACCTACGAAGTTGACAGTCGCGGAGCCGTCACGGCTAGCAAAGTTTGGCTCGACCCCGTAAACGCGGTGACCACGGGGACTCTTCGCGATAGTGCTGGGCGGATTACGACGGTTCGTGATCCCCGATTTGGGCAAGTCGGCTCGACGTTGGCTGATTTTTTCTCATCTTTGATGTACGACGACTATGGCCGCTTGATTGAGACGGTTGGCCCTCGCGTCACTGTGGACACCCCAACAGCAACGACGGCTTCTGACAGCAGTGCGTACGGCGCACTAATTCAAACGTCGGTGCGCCCGCGCGAAACTATCGGATACAACGCATTCGGAGATGTCACCGAAACGAGGGATCCGCTCGGACGGGTCACAACCTACGAACACGATGGCGATGGCCGCGTAACATCAGTGCACCGCCCGACCTATACGCAGCCGGGTGGCAGCGGCGTCAGCCCTGTCGTGAGATACGAATACAACGCCGCTGGCGATGCGACGAAGGTCACCGACGAACGAGGCAACATAACTGAGTACCAGTACGACGTGGCGGGAAATCTCACTCGCCTCACCGGCCCAGCCGTTGGCCCCGGTGGGCGCCCCGTGACTCAGTTTGTGTACGACAAGGTGGATCAACTCATCTCGACCGTGTCACCGACGGGCGCTGTGGTCACAAACTCCTACGACAAGCTCGGAAACCTGGTCGCCGTTGTTCAAAAGGAGCGCACGAGTTCCGGCGTTGTCGATTACGTCACCAGCTACGCCTACAACGATGCGGGTGAGCTTACGTCCGTCACTTCTCCGGCGGGGCGCACAATCAGCTTCGATCGAAACGGCGCTGGGGAAGTAGTAGCGACCCACTACCCCGGGCGCACTCAGCCCGATCGCGTGGAGTACGACCTAGCAGGTCGGGTCACCCTCGAAACTGATGGGGCGGGCCGCAAAACCGAATATGTCTACGATCTCGCGGGGCGAATGATCGCGTTGACGAAGATCGGCAATGACGGCAGTCGCTTGACTTCCACCTTCAGGTACGACTTGGCCGGCAATGTGTTGGAAGCGACAAATCCACGGAGCATCACCTCGACCTACACGGTGAACTCTTGGAACCAGCGAACCGCTGCGACCCAACCCGTCACGGCCACTCGCTCGATCACCGTGCAGGCTGGCTTCGACGCTGCGGGAAACCGAGTTCGCACGCGCGACGGTAGCGGTGTGGACAGGTGGACGACGTTCAATGCGTGGAACATGCCGGAGCGCGTGATCGAAGCGTCCACCGTCGGCGACCCGAACCTTGCTGACCGAATGTGGACGTATGTGTATGACGCGGCCGGTAACCAGACAACGGAAACTCAGCCAGGTGGCGTTCGAATAACGCGAGAGTACGACCCGCTCAACCGACCCACTCGTGAAGAAGGGCACCAACCCAGCCAGAACGACCCGCTGGCGGCAACGCGCTCATTCACCTACGACCTTGACGGAAACCTCGCCACGGCCAGCCACCCGGACGGTGTCATCAACTACAGCTGGAACGACCGTGGACTTCTCGTGCTCACCACGGACCCACTCGGGCGCAGCATGGCATTTGGGTATGACGCTGATGGATCCGTTTCACAGCGCGCAAGCGCAACCGCCAATGAGCAACTTGCGTACGACGCCGGCGGCCGACTGAGCACTTCAACGGGCACCAGTGCCGGCAACCTCAACTGGAATTACAATCCAGCGAGCGGCGACGAAGTCGGCTTCCAGACACCAAGTGTAAATGCCTCTCGGACCTACGATCCTCACGGGCGCACCGCCTCGATCGTGGCCACCCAGCGCTCCAACGGTGCCCCACTTCATGCGACTACCTATCAATACGACGCGAACAGCAACATCACGAATCAAGTCATTACCGGCGGCCTCAGCGGAGGCGGAACCTACACGTACGACCGCGCCGACAGGCTCGTCAGATGGGCTCCTCGTGTGGCGCCCGGCAGTTTCGGCAACATCTATATTCGCGATTACCAATGGGATGACGCGAACAACCTCGACCACCAGTATGTCAACGTCACGAGTCAGGATTGGCAGTACGACGAACGCGGGCGCCTCACGAACCTCTTTGACAACCAAGACTGGGGTCCGCTGCTCATCGACGAAGTGACCAGCGATTCCCGCGGGAACTTCACATATGTAGAATCACGCCTTGACACGACCGTCCTCGACACCCGCCGTCTTGACTATGACGCGCTCGGCCAGCTGATCAGCGACGACGGAATCGACTACGAGTACGACGCGTTCGGCCGGCTCTCATCCATTGAAGGCGACAGCTCGCTCTTCTGGCACGCCGATCTCGACATCGAGCCCGAAACCGTGCCGAACTCCACACGGACGCAAGCGGAGCGCATCCTTCGCAGTCCCGACGGCACCGCCCTCGCGAGCACAAGTGCGACGGGTACGAGGTTGTTGCTCTCGAACGCACACCAAGACGTCATGGGTGCCGTGAATTCGGCAGGCACAACACTCAGCGGACGCGTGCACCTGGACCCGTACGGGACTCATTTCACCGCGAGTGCCCTCAGCGAGCGGTCGGCATTGGGCTTCCAAGGGGACTGGAGCAACTACGCCACCAGCGCGAACTGGGCTGGAGCGCGTTGGTACGACACGAGGCTTCGCACATTTCTATCCCGCGACAGCACTGTGTTTCCACTCAACGGCGCGGAGTCGCTAAACCTCTACGGCTACGGCAACGCCAACCCGCTCAACAATGTCGACAACAACGGTCGTTGGGCAACGACCATTGCCCCACCTACTCCGGACGTAGACCAAGAATTCTCGAGAATTATCCGGACCGAGTATCCGGGTGGGTATCCACAGCCAACCGGGGGCAATGTTGCGCGTACGGTCCTGACCGAGTCAGCCGAGACTGCGATCGCCAAGTCTGGGGTCAAGCTCGGCTCACGCCTCATCCCCTATCTCGGATGGCTGCTCCTCGGGTTCGACGTGCTCTCCGTCGTGAACTGGGCCCTCGCCCCAAGCCCTTCCAGACCGAGGGAGCCTGCTGTGGGTCTCAACCCGCCTCAACCTCTCGGGCCCATCCGGGTGACACTGCCGTTGCCGCGTCCTCCCGACACTGAGCTGCGGTTCGAACGCGCCACCCCACCAATTGACGGGGGTATCGATCCCTCGTCAGGCACCGTCACGATCCCCGCCGACCGCAACGGCGACACCCTCCCGCCGTGCGCGCTCAGCGGCACCCTCGTCTCCTGCCTGCTCGGCTTCGAGGCGGTTGCCGCTGCCTGCG
>JBGSTT010000277.1:0-5471 GCA_041736385.1 Rhodoglobus sp.
CAGCAGCAGAAATAGCGGCGCCAGTTCCGTGAGCCGCGCGATCCGCATCCTGGCCGACTACGGCTACGTTGCACGATCACGGCTCAGACCGCTTCGCCACGGAATACTCCCGCCACCGCCAAACGACGGCGAACGGCATCCTGTGCTCATCATCCCGGGTGTGTTTGAAACCTGGCACTACCTGCGCCCAGTGGGGGAGCGACTGGCCGCGCTCGGACACCCGGTGCACTACGTCGCCGCGCTTGGCTTCAACCATCGTCCGATTGCCGCAACCGCGGCGATGCTGCAGCGCTACCTGCGGCGCGCCGACTTGCGGGATATTACGATCGTCGCGCACAGCAAGGGCGGCCTTATCGGCAAGCGGATGCTCGCAATCGACGACCGAGAAGACGGCCGAGTTCGGCGGCTCATCGCGGTGAACACGCCCTTCTCCGGCACGAACGTTGCGCGGCTCGGCCTTGGCCCATGGCGCGAGTTTCTGCCGACCAACGAGATCGTTTCCGCGCTGAAGGACGAGCTTGCGGTGAATGCCAGCATTGTCTCGCTGTACAGCAGCTTTGATCAATACATTCCGTCGGGCTCGTACCTTGATGGTGCAGAAAACATCGTGCTGCCCGATGTCGGGCACTTTGGCGTGCTTGGCCGACCCCATGTCGTTGATGAGATTGCATCGCGGGTTAGCTGACGCAGCTCTCTGGCGAATACCATATGCAAACGATGTCTCCGTTTCTGTCCCAGGAATCCGCAGCAGCCCTCACCCGACTTGCGGCCTCCGAAAGCGCGACCCCGACGCCACCGCCGCTTGAGCGGCTTCGTGGCATCCGCGACTTCTTTGCCGCTGTCGAACGCGACCCGGCTACCTTGCAAGCGGTGCGGGATGCCATTGCAGAAGGCATCCCGTGGGAAACCATTGCGAGCACCGCAGGCCTGAAACCGGCGGCAGCAAAGTGGCGTTGGCAAGGGTCCGACGACGAGATCGCCGCCCGCCAAGAGGCCGGACGCAGGCGGGCCGCGCGCCCGAGCAGTGTTCCGACCGACCTGCCCGGTCTATCGGTAGCGCAAGCGGCGAAGAATTTAGGGCTGAGCCCGCAGGCGATCTATTTGCGCATTAGTCGCGGAAACCTGCGATCGGAGACGGTCGAGCTGCCGGATGGCCGTCGCTATAAGCGCGTTCATCTCACCTAGCGGCGGCGCAGTAGAAGACCGCAAATCAGCGGGCTATTCGTAAAGTCAGCGGCTCAGCAACTCTTGCCGCTCGGGGCGGGCCTCGAACCAGTCGGCAACATACGAGCACATCGCCACTACTCGGCGGCTCGAGGTGGTCTCGACGTCGGTGATGGCGAACTCCACCAGCTCCGCCGCGAGTCCGAGCCCGCGATGGCTCGGTTGCGTGTACGTGTGGTTGAACGAGATGGCGTTGCCGTTGATGCGGTAGTCGGCGACCGCGACGACTTGGCCGTCGATCTGAACGGTGTAACGGGAGGCATCCGGCTCGTGCGCAATGACCTTGGACATAGCACAAGAGTACCCGTCGCGAACTAGGGTGACTGTGATGCGCACTCCACTCCGACTCGTTCTTCAACTGACTATCACCGTCGCTCTTGGCCTTTCGCTTGCCCCGGCCACGCTCGCTGCCGCAGTCACTTCGGCAGTCACTACGGCGCCCCTGGGCACAGACACTAGTGACTTCACCTTCGACTCGTTCGACGCCGACTACACGCTCTCCCGCGAGGCGAACGGCACCTCCAACTTGCAAGTGGTCGAGACGATTCTGGCCCGCTTCCCAGATTTCGACCAGAACCGCGGCATCATCCGCGCGATTCCCGACGACTACGACGGGGTGCCGCTCAACACGAGCGTTCAGAGCGTGAGCGACCAGAACGGCACGCCCGTTCCTTTCGAGACCTCGTATTCTGGCGGGTTTGTTGAGCTTGCGCTCGGCACCGAAGACTTCGTGCGCGGCGTGCAGACCTACGTGATCGCCTACAGCCAGCAGAACGTGGTGCGATCCTTCGAAGACACCGCCTCCGACGAGTTCTATTGGGATATCAACGGCACCGGTTGGCCGCAACCCTTTGGACAGGTCACAGCGACGGTGCGCATCGACCAGGGGGTCGCGGCATCCTTGACTGGAAACGCTGCCTGCTACGTTGGTGCCTTCGGCGAGAACGAGCAGTGTGCGATCGAAGACGCACTCAGTGATACCACTGGACAGCGCACGTTCAGCAGTGTTGCCACCAACCTCAACCCCTTTGAGACCCTGACGGTCTCAATCGCGTTCGGACCGGATACGTTCCTGACCCCGGAACCAACTCTGCCTCCTGAGCCACAACCGATTCCGCTCTGGCTGCAACTGCTCTCCGGCAGTGTCGGCTTGGCGAGCATTGGCGCACTGATCGCCGCGATCGTTTCCCGAGTGCGCGCTGGTAGCGGTGCAAAGGGACGCGGCGTCATCATTGCCGAGTACAGCGAGCCAGCCGGCATCGACATTCTGCAGTCGGCGCACCTGCTGTCTCGTGGGTCCTCGGGCATTCCGGCCGCGATCGTTCGGCTGGCGGTTCGCAAAAATTTGCGCATCCTGGCCTACGCAGTCGAGGAGGACGGCGCGCCGTACACCCTGCAGTACCTGACCGATGATCGGGCAGACGCACTCGATCTCCAGTTGCTCAAGGTGATCTTTGGCGGCAAACTCGTGGCTGGCGAGCTGAAGCCGTACGGCACATACGATTCAACGCTTGCCACCGGTCTCGAAGAACTCTCGACGTCAGCAAACACTTCACTTGAGCCTCAAGGCTTCCAACGAAAGCCGACCGGTCTTGGCTTTGCGGCGCTCATGATGCTCGCACAGGTGGTGCTGGTCTTTCTTGGTGTTGGCGTAGCGGTGCTTTCGGTTGCCCTATTCACCAACGTGAGCGCCCTCGTTGTCTTCTCGATCGTCGGTGCTTTCTTCGGCATCTTTATCGCGGCCGTGCTCATTATCCGCCCGATGCAACTCACCGAGAAGGGTCGCGAGGCCGAGGACTTTCTCGAGGGCATGAAGCTCTACCTCACGGTCGCGGAGGAGGAACGCTTGCGCGTCCTGCAGAGTCCTCAGGGAGCAGAACGCATCGACGTCGGCAACAACCTCGAGCTCATCAAGCTCTACGAGAAGCTGCTGCCATGGGCGGTGCTCTGGGGGGTCGAAGACCAGTGGATGCGCGAACTAGAACTTCGCGTGGCATCCCTCGACGAAGCTCCTGACTGGTTCATCGGCCGCAACGGCTTCGAGATCGCAGTCTTCAGTACCGCCTTGCGCGGTATGAATACCACCGTGACCGCCCCGACGGCGAGTTGGTCAAGTAGCGGCAGCGGTAGCAGCTTTTCTGGCGGGTCTTTTGGCGGAGGCTTCTCCGGGGGCGGCGGCGGGGGAGGTGGCGGTGGCGGTCGCTAGGGCCGTCGGCCTAATCGCCGCCACGATCGTCCGCGCGAGCTTCCGCGAGTGTCTCACCGGCCGGGTCCCTTGCCCCGGCATCGGCTAGGTCTGGACCGCCGACCGGTGTGCCCTGCCAGCGCATAAGACTCCAGCCGGTTTCTGGCGAGCCATTGAGTTCGACGATGCCGGTGTTGTCGAGGTGGTGGCTTCCGGCGAACATCGGCGGCAGGTTGGTGGCGCGGGCAGCGATCCAGACGCGAATGGCCGCGCCGTGGCTGAACACGACGGCCGTTCCGACGTTGCCAGCCAGTGCATCGACCGTCGCCGCGGCATCCGCCATCGAGGCATCGAAGCGGGCGAAGAAGTCGTGACCGTTCGTTGCGCCCGGCATGAACCCCTCGAGCTGTCCCTGCCCCCACGCGAACACGGTTTCCAGATAGCGCTTCGCAGACTCGCGGTCGGCGCGGCCCTCAAGTTCGCCAGCTTCAATCTCATGGATGCCCGGCAGCTCGATCATCTCGAGACGCCGATCGCGAGCTAACGGTGCTGCCGTCGCGCTCGTCCGCACGAGCGTACTCACGAAGATCGCGTCGATATCGACACCCGCGAGAGCCTGGGGCACTTCGGCCGCCTGACGCTCACCGAGCGCAGTCAATAGTGGGCCGGGTGCAGCAGTGTCGAGACTACCAAGCACATTTGCGGTGGTCTGAGCGTGTCGAATCAGCAGGAGTCGCATCCGAAAACCCCAGGCCAAACCTTCGTCAGGCTGGCAGGTTGGCTTCGATCAGTGACACTATCGCGGAGTCATCTGGACGAACAATCGACCGAAAACGGTGCACATCACCGGCGGGGGTGATCAGGAACTTCTCGAAGTTCCACATCACCTTGCCTGCCTTGCCGCCGGCGTCCTTTGACTTGGTCAGTTCTTGGTAGAGCGGATGCGCCGACTTGCCGTTGAGTTTGACCTTCTCGAACATCGGGAAGGTCACGCCCCACGTGGTCGAGCAGTATTCCTTGATGGCATCGGTCGAGCCGAGTTCCTGCAGAAACTGGTTGCTCGGAAAGCCGAGCACTGTGAAGCCACGGTCGCCGTACTTCTCTTGAAGCGCTTCTAACGCCTTGTACTGCGGGGCAAAGCCGCAGCGAGAGGCGACGTTCACCACCAGCAACACCTTTCCGGCGTAGTCAGCGAGGTTCACGGATGCGCCGTCGATGGTGGTCAGGGGAATGTCGGTGAGAGTATTCACACTGTGAACCTACGCCCGCAAGGCTGGGGATACTCCTTGGATTGCCAGCAATCGGCCCCGCGCGGTTCGATATCCTTCAGTTCCGCCCATGCGACGTGGGGCGCAACCCGAGAGTGAGTCGATGCCCGAGAGCCCGATGTCGGCGAGTCCTTTCGAGGTGCTCGGGGTTGTGGCATCCGCCAGCGAAGACGAACTGCGCAAGGCATACCGCCGCGCTCTGCGCGAAACGCACCCTGACACCGGTGGCGACCCGCAACGCTTTCACGCTGTGCAATATGCCTGGGAGCAGATCAGCACTCCAGCGCGTCGCGCAGCGTACAAGGGCGGCACGGCAGCGGCCGCACACGGCACCTTCACGGCGCAAGCTGGGCGCGCGCAGCAAGACACCCGCCCGAAGGCGCGTTCATACGGCTACCCCGGCGGCTGGCGACGCGAGCAGTATCTCGCCCAGTTGCGCGAGTGGGCTGGCCGCGGCGCCGAGATCGATGACCCGTACGACCCGGTTTTTGTGCGAAGTGCCCCCCGCGAGATTCGGCATACCCTGGCGGATGCCCTTGCTGAAGAGGCGACGGCGCGCACGCTCTCGAGTCTCGGAATCGGGTTCACGATCTGGCACGATGTCGCCACTGGCGTTCCGAAAGAAAAGCTCGACCACATCGTGCTGGGGCCAACGGGCCTCTTCGCGCTCATGTCGGAGGATTTCGGGGGAGCTGTGACGGCGCGCAAGGGCGATCTTGCTGGGGAGGCCGTCGCGGGCGACCGGCCCATGCACGTGCTCGGCCAACGCAGTAAGGCGGTTGCGCGGGCGCTGC
>JBGSTT010000286.1:0-2838 GCA_041736385.1 Rhodoglobus sp.
GATTGCCAAACTTTCGGGAGCGTTCCTCGCGCTTCTCCTGTTGGCTGGCTGCTCCGCCGCTAACCCGGTGGAGCAGCTGGCTCCCAGCCCGGCGCCGACCCAGCTACCGCAGACTTTTCAGGGCACCGTCACGGATGCCACCGTACAGCCAGCATCCATCCCGGCCGTCCCACCGGTTCGCGTCCAGGTCCCCGCCGTCGGCATCAATATCGAGGTGGGCCAGGTCGGCGTGAAGCCGGACGGGCTCATGGAGCTGCCGGAGAATATCTTTGTTGCGGGGTGGTATCGATTCGGGTCTGACCCAACGAGCAACACCGGAACAACCGTCATCTCGGCACATGTGGACGACTTCGAGCAGGGTCTCGGACCATTCGCATATCTCAAGCAACTCGCCCCTGGCGCGGAGATCATCGTGACCGCCGCTGACGGCGTCGACTACCGCTACGCGGTCGAGTCCGTCCAGAACGTCAACCGCCAGCAACTGCCGGTCGGCGACGTCTTCGACCGGGATGGCGCACCCCGTCTCGTGCTCATCACCTGCGGCGGGCAGTTCGACAACAACGTGTTCGAGTACTCAGACAACGTGGTTGTAGTTGCAACTCCCATCTCGTCGTGACATCCGTGCGGTACTTTGGCCGGGCGATGAATGAGAGAACGCACTCTGCCTCAACGAACGACACTCCTGATGAGGAGGCGGCGTTGGCCGCGTCCTTTGCCGCGGGAGATGATCGGGCGCTGGAGGCGGTATACCGTCGATGGTCGTCGCTCGTCTACACGCTCGCAGTCCGCTCACTCGGAGACGTTGGCGATGCTGAGGACGTCACCCAAAAGGTGTTCGTTGCTGCGTGGACGAGCCGAGGCAAGTTCGATCCGAGCCGCGCGAAGATGTCAACATGGCTCGTTGCCATCACGAAGAACAAGATCGCTGACACCCACGACGCGAGGGCACGAGTTCGCCGCCTGCAAGAACAGCTTGCGGCCGTTTCTCAGCCCGGCGATTTCGTCGAAGAACCGGTCGATCTAGCAGATACCCTACTGATTGCAGACGAAATCTCACACCTTGAACCCGAGGCTCAGCGCGTCATGCATTTAGCGTTCTTCGATGATTTGACCCACAACGAAATAGCCGACCGAACGGGAATGCCGCTCGGCACGGTCAAGAGCCACATCCGCCGCAGCCTGCAGCGGATGCGCACCCGATTGGAGGTGAACCTTGCAGCACCTAGACCCTGACGTCCTTGCGCTGCTCGCTCTCGGCGAGCATGTTGCGTCGCCCGCCGACCGCGAACACCTGCTGACCTGCTCTGCATGTGCTCTCGAATCCGAGGATCTGAGCCGGGCAGCGATTGTTGGCCGCTCGACCATCGACGTCGGCGAACTGCTCACCCCGAACGATCGAGTGTGGGCGAGAATCTCCGACGAGCTCGAAGTGGGGCACGCCAACGCGCAGAGCACACCGACCGCTTCCGCCAAAGCACCTTCGCCCGTCGTGTCACTCTCGTCTCGTCGCCGCTGGGTTCCTGTGCTTGCGGTCGCGGCATCCGCTGGATTGCTTGTTGGCGCTGGCGCGCTCTCGTGGAACATAATGCGGCCCGCCACGACGGTAATACTCGCGACAGCCACCCTCGACGCCTTCCCTGATTGGCCGGATGCCGCGGGGCAGGCGATCCTCGAAACTCGTGCAGACGGCGCGCGCATCCTGCAATTGGATCTTCAGGCGAGCGGCGGGGACGGTTTCCGCGAGGTGTGGCTCATGAACGACGACGCCACCGAGCTTGTGAGCCTCGGGGTCGTGCGTGGGCAAACCGGCACCTTTGTTGTTCCGGACGGGCTCGACATCGCGCGCTTCAACAATGTTGATGTATCGGCTGAGCCCTTCGACGGAAATCCTGCGCATTCCAGCGACTCGATCGTGCGCGGTCAGTTCGAAAGCTGAGCGTGAGTAGTTGATCGGCACTGCTCGTACTGCGCGCGCATTCAACCGGTAGCATCCGATCATGGCTGACTTCGCGGCATATCCTGAGCCCCTCGATCGTAATGACCGTGGCAAGGGGTCGTTGTCTGACTATCGAGGCGTGCTGGAGCCGGCGAATGCCCGTGTCACAATTCGCTTGGCCGGAAGCAACCTCTTCCAAGCCGAGTTAGCCGCGATTCTCGCGATGGGAGGCGAGAACCTCGAGACTGCGACAACTCGCAGAACACTAGACCAGGAACGGGTCGATGCGCCGATCGAAATGCGTCTCTTCACTGGCGCACGTGTCAGCGGGCCGGTTGGCTGGGTGCCGCGGGGTTTGGAGTCGGTCATTGACGAGACCCTCGCTCGTCTTGACGTGCGGGGCAAGAAGCAGCGCATCCCCGTCGCCATCGTAAAGAAGGGTGGCCAGTACCGGGTCGACCTGCTCGTCGGGCTAACCCGCCAGGGCTGAGGTTCTCTAAGGCGCTGTCGTGTCGGTGCCGTCGTCATTGTTGTCTGCGTCGCGGCGCCGGGCCCGCCGAGAGGCGATTCTTGCGGCGATGGTGTCGACGAGTACCCCGATGGAGATGGCTACGACCACCGATATTGCGATCGCGAGCAGCGGCTGCTCGCTCAGGAGCGAGCCGAAGGTGAGCCCAACTCCGACGTTGTAGAGCGACCAAGTAGTACCAGCCGCCGCGGAGAGGGGAAGGAATCGCGGGTAAGGCAAGCCGACCGCGCCGGCGCTGAGGTTCACCGCGAGCCGACCAAACGGGATGTAGCGGGCTGTGAAGATGAGCACGGCGGGGCGCGCGAGCACCGCACCCTGTACTCGCGCGAGCGCGCGGGCGATTCGCGGCCCGCGCTGCCAGCGCCAGCGGTCA
>JBGSTT010000296.1:0-3528 GCA_041736385.1 Rhodoglobus sp.
GCGTCGACGACGCGCGCGAGCCTGGGCATCCACGCACCAATGGCAACGGCAGTGGCGGATGTCGCTGGCGCGCGTCGCGACTACATGGACGAGTCCGGCGGCCGATACGTGCACGTCATCGCGGATGGCGGGCTCGGAACATCCGGCGACATCGTCAAAGCGATCGCGGTGGGAGCCGACGCGGTCATGCTCGGCAGCACGCTTGCGCGCGCGACGGATGCGCCTGGCGGCGGTTGGCATTGGGGCGCAGAAGCGCACCACCCAGAGCTCCCGCGCGGCAACCGTGTTGAAGTCGGGAGCCTTGCTCCACTCGCCGAGATCATGCACGGCCCCTCCTCAGTTGCTGATGGCAGAGTGAACCTGATGGGAGCACTTCGCCGTTCGATGGCAACGACGGGGTACTCCGATCTGAAGGAATTCCAGCGCGTCGAGGTCGTCGTCGCGCCGTACACCGCCAACTAGGGAGCGCACATCAGCACGCGCCAGCCGCTCACCGAGACTCCCGTCACGATGTGGAGTATCGCCAGAAAGCCGCGGTGGATCGCGGCGCTGGCGCTGGCGTTGGGAGTCGCAGCCGCCTTCGCAGCCCTCGGCCAGTGGCAGCTTGAGCGCAGCATCGAGAACCTCCCGATTGATGGCCGGGTCACCGAGCAGATCGTGCCGCTGGAATCCGTCGCGCAGCCGCAAGCGCCTGTCGCGAGCGTCGCATCCGGTCAGCTGGTGACCGCATCGCTCGAGTTCGTCCGGGGTGACTTCATCGTCCTCACCGATCGATTGGATGTCGCTGGCCCGGTCGCGTGGGTCGTCGGGCACGCCATCGTGCAAGACGCCGGCAACGCACAGGGTTCGAGTCTGGCCGTTGCGCTCGGGTGGGTCGAGAGTGCGGATGCCGCGGCATCCGTCATCGCAGGTCTCGATGCAGAGCCCCCAGTCGGAGTCGTTGCTGGCCGCTATCTGCCGAGCGAGTCGCCGCAACAGTCGGACTTCGAGGAGGGGCAACGCTCGGCGATCGCGGTTGCCGAATTGATGAACCTGTGGGTGGATGCGCCCGACGGCGTCTATAGCGGATATCTGATTGCGAGCGACCCGCCCCTCGGGCTTGAACCCATCTACTCCCCAGCGCCGTCGACCGAGATCAGCTACAACTTGCTCAACGTCTTCTACGCGGTCGAATGGGTGATCTTCGGCGGCTTCGCGATCTTCCTGTGGTGGCGGCTCGTGCGGGACGAGTGGGAAGCGGTCAACTCTGCCAGCGATCGCCAAGTGCAGCAAACCGTAGAATAGGGCTATGCCTATCGGACCCCGGCCAGCTGACGTTGTTCGACTGCGGCGCACGGTCGCGGTGTACAAGGTGTCGTCGTACATCACCGGCACGTTCCTTTTGCTGCTGTGCCTGATGATGGTGCTGCGGTACGGCTTCGGGGTCGACATCGAGTTTCTCGGGGCCTATGGCGTGCTCGCGCTTACCCCGCGCGACCTGATTGACGGCATCAACCTTTCGTCGGTCATCCTCATCGTTCACGGCTGGTTCTACGTGCTGTATCTCGGTTGCGATTTCGTGCTGTGGCGTCTAGCGCGGTTCTCGTTCTTGAAGTTCTGCTTCATTGCCCTTGGTGGCATCGTTCCCCTGCTGTCGTTCTATTTCGAGCGCACGGTGCCGAGGTCGATTGACGCGCAGATTGCCGCGCTTGAGCTTGACGCAAAGGGTGCGACCGCTGGGCCGGCTGGGCCAACTGGGCCGGTCGGGCCGGTCGAGCCGGTTGGGCCCGTCGGGGCAACCGCGTGACCGATACCGCGGCACGACCGGTGCTCGTGGTTGATTTCGGGGCGCAGTATGCCCAGCTCATTGCCCGACGGGTGCGCGAGGCCGGCGTGTACAGCGAGATCGTGCCGCACACGATTACGGCCGCTGAAGTTGCGGCGAAGCATCCGTCCGGAATCGTCTTGAGCGGTGGTCCTTCTAGCGTGTACGAGCCCGGCTCCCCCGCGCTTGACCCTGCGATTCTCGAACTCGGTGTGCCGGTGCTCGGCATCTGTTACGGCTTTCAAGTCATGGCGAAACAGCTCGGCGGCGAGGTGGCCAACACCGGACTGCGCGAGTACGGCGCGACCGACCTGACGATGACGGGGGATGGCGGCTCGCTGCTGGCCGGGCAGCCAGCGGCCCAAACGGTGTGGATGAGCCACGGTGACTCCGTCTCGCGCGCACCAGAGGGGTTTGAGGTGCTCGCCTCGAGCGGCTCCACCCCAGTCGCGGCTTTTGCGAGCGATGCGCGACGCCTGTACGGCGTGCAGTGGCATCCCGAGGTGAAGCACTCGGAATTTGGGCAGCGCGTGCTGGAGAACTTTTTGCACACCGCGGCCGGGATCCCGGCGGACTGGAACAGCGGCAATGTGATCGCCGAGCAGGTCGCGCGCATTCGCGAGCAAGTTGGCGGGGCGCGGGTGATCTGCGGGCTCTCCGGCGGCGTCGACTCGGCGGTGGCGGCGGCGATCGTGCACAAGGCTGTCGGCGACCAGCTCACCTGCATCTTCGTCGACCACGGCCTGCTGCGTCAGGATGAGCGTCGCCAGGTCGAAGAAGACTACGTCGCATCCACCGGCGTGCGACTGGTAACGGTCGATGCCGTCGACCAGTTTCTCGACGCGCTCGCCGGAGTCACAGACCCCGAAACCAAGCGCAAGATCATCGGGCGCGAGTTCATCCGCTCCTTCGAGGGCGCCGCAGCGGCGCTCGTGGCCGAGGCCGAGTCGGATGGCGAGCCGATTCGCTTTCTCGTGCAGGGCACGCTGTACCCGGATGTCGTTGAATCGGGTGGCGGCACCGGAACCGCAAACATCAAGAGCCACCACAACGTCGGCGGCTTGCCGGAAGACCTCCAGTTCGACCTCGTCGAGCCGCTGCGTACCCTGTTCAAGGACGAGGTGCGGGCGATCGGCCGTGAACTCGGCCTGCCGGAGGTGATCGTGGCACGCCAGCCATTTCCGGGGCCAGGCCTCGGCATCCGGATCGTGGGCGAGGTTACCCGTGAGCGTCTCGAGCTGCTCCGTTCGGCGGATGCGATCGTGAGAGCAGAACTGACCGCCGCCGGTCAGGATGCCGCGATCTGGCAGTGCCCCGTTGTGCTGCTCGCTGACGTGCGCTCGGTGGGCGTGCAGGGTGACGGTCGCACCTACGGGCATCCAATCGTGCTTCGCCCGGTCTCATCCGAGGATGCGATGACCGCCGACTGGACCCGGGTGCCATACGAGGTGCTTGCCCGCATCTCGAACCGCATCACCAACGAAGTCGCCGGCGTGAACCGCGTGGTGCTCGACATCACGTCGAAGCCGCCTGGCACGATCGAGTGGGAATGAGCCGGATTAGCCGAGGCGATTTCTCGCCGCCGCCCGGCTCATTCGGCGACCCGTCTCGGGGCGCCGCGCGCTGAGAGGCGAAGGCCATTTCTGGCCTTCGCGCGCGTCACTGCCGAGCTGTCTCGGGGCGGCCCCGGTGAGCCGCCAAGACTCCGCCACCCGACGCGGTCG
>JBGSTT010000301.1:0-8267 GCA_041736385.1 Rhodoglobus sp.
ATGGGCATCGCGCCCGTGACCGTCACGGAGGCGGATGCTGGCACCGGGCTCAACCGGGAGATCAATCTTCCGGGAATCTTCGCTCCCCGCGTCGGCGGTAAGGATCTCGCGATCATGAGCCGGCAGATGGCAACCATGATCGTTTCCGGCTTATCGCTCATCAAGACCCTGACAATTCTTGCCGAACAAACCGAGAACAAGAAGCTTGCGGCAACGCTGGTCGAGGTTCGCGGCGACGTCGAAGCGGGCGGAGCGCTCTCGGACAGCTTTGCGAAGCATCCGATCATTTTTCCGCGACTCATGATCTACCTGATCAAAGCCGGCGAGGCTGGCGGATTTCTCGATCGCGCACTCGATTCCGTTGCGAAGAATCTCGAGTCCGACGTCAAGCTCCGTGGAACCATCAAGTCCGCCTTGACCTACCCGATTGCGGTGCTCATCATGGCTGTTCTCGGTGTTTTTGCGATGCTGATTTTCATCGTTCCGGTGTTCGAGGGATTGTTTGCGGGGTTCGGCGGGGAGCTACCTGCCCCGACGCAGATTCTCGTTACGCTCTCCAAAAACATGATCTGGATCGTGCCCACCGTGATTGTGCTGGTTGTCGCGTTCTCGATCTGGTGGAGTCGAAACAAGCACACCGAAGCGGTGCGTAAGTTCGTCGATCCGCTCAAGCTCAAGGCGCCGGTCTTCGGTGTGCTTGCCTCGAAGATCGCCATCGCGCGCTTCTCGCGCAACTTTGCCATCATGATCGGCTCTGGTGTGCCGATCTTGCAGTCGCTCTCGATCGTCGGTGAGACCTCGGGCAACTGGGTTGTTGAAAACGCCCTGCGGAAAGTGCAGGAGTCGGTTCGCACCGGAAAGTCGATCGCCGCGCCGCTCGCCGACGAGCCCGTCTTCCCGTCGATGGTCGTGCAGATGATCGCCGTCGGGGAAGATTCCGGATCCCTCCAGACCATGCTCGACAAAGTCGCTGACTTTTACGAGGAAGAAGTGCAGTCGACCGCCGAGTCGCTCACCGCGCTCATCGAGCCGCTCATGATCGGAGTTATCGGGGTGGTGATTGGCGGGATGATCGTTGCGCTGTACCTGCCGGTGTTTAGCATTTTCGAGCAGATTCAGTAGCATCACTCACTTCAGGAGGCCGAAGGCGATTCACCCTTGTTCTGGGGTGTCGCGGCTTCGCGGCAATCAGGCCAAGATAGTGCTAGCAGGCAAGGCCTGATGGGGGTCGCCTGGCCTCGGTCCAACTTTCTACTGACAGGAAAAATAGACATGAACAAGTTCTTCAACACCGCTATCGCGATTCGCAAGGGCGAACTGAAGGAGGGCCAGAAGGGCTTCACGCTCATCGAGCTGCTCGTCGTCGTCATCATCATCGGCATCCTCGCCGCCATCGCCATCCCGGTCTTCCTCAACCAGCGTGAGGCCGCTTGGCGCTCCTCAGTCGAGTCGGACCTCCGCAACGCCGCGCTCGCGCTCGAAACGTACGCAACGACGAATAACGGCTCTTGGGCAGACATCGCTGGCAACGGTCAAGTCCTCTGGGACCCCAACGCGCTTGCCCCTGACGTGGTCTTCGCGGGGACGGCAGGCAACACGGTTACCGCAGACATAACGGCAAACGGCTACGTTCTCACCGGTTCGAACGTGAACATCACCGCTGGCCTCGACACTCTCCAGTACGACAGCAACAACGGCGGGCTCGGCGACTGGCAGTAGGAGCAACCACTCATCGCCACCGTGAACGGGGTGCTGCACTCGCAGCACCCCGTTCACACGTGTTTCGTATTACCATGGGCTGAGCAATCCGAGGCTCCCGCCGCGCCGAACGACAGGTAGGGCGTGGGACAATCTGCGACGAGAATGGAAGGTGGATCATGTTCTCTAGAGTTGACGAGTTCAAGCACGCGAGAAGTGACACCAGCGGCTTCTCTCTCGCGGAAGTGCTCATCGCCGTCAGCATTCTCGGTGGACTTGCCACGGCAGCGCTCTACTTCACCGTCGGTGGCCTCGCCTCGGCAGAGAGCCAGCGCCGCAGCAATGTCGCAATCACGCTTGCTGGCAACGCACTGGAAAGTGTGCTCGCGACGGCCCCGACGGTCAACCCTGCGACCGGCGTGAGCGACATCTACACGGGCCGCTCGCACGCGGACACCATCGCCCGCTGGGAAGTCAACGAGTCGATTCCGGGCTTCGACCGGATGTATCCGAGCTGGGATCCGACGGCGGCGACAGGGTCAACACCGCTTATCCCGATCTCCCACGGAGTGACGGTGAACGGTACCGACTATTTTGTTGACACGATGGTTGGACGTTGCTACCAGCCCCTGGCGGGTGGGCAGTGCGGAACGCTCGCCGGTTGGACGCCAGCCTCGCCAACGACCGTCGCTCCGTCGGGCTATGTCGAGCTCGTGCGGGTCAGCACGGTCATCTGGTGGTTCGCGGGACAGGATTGCGCGGCGGGCTGCTCCTACAACGCGTCCACGCTCATCGACACCAACCTCGACCTGACCTGGCTGACCAATGGCTAACCTCCGGCTCCAACCGCGCCCGATCGCCAGTCGACCGAGGGAGTCCGGCTACACGCTTCTCGAGCTCAGTGCCGCCATGGGGATCTTCACGATCTTCGTCGTGATCTTCATTGGAGCTGTTGTCGGCCTGAGTCGGGGCACGACGACCGCCCGCCTCACGGCCGAAGGCTCAAGCAGTGCACTGATCGTGTTCCAGAATCTCGATCGCCAGGTGCGCTACGCCGATTCTGTCAATTTTCCTGGCGCAGGGCCGAGCGGGGCTCGCTATATCGAGTTCCGCACGCCGGCCGCCAATTCCCCGACCGGGGTGGCACTGTGCACCCAGTGGCGCTACGTTCCAGCTGACCGCCGAGTCGAGTCGCGCACTTGGCAGAACATTGGCGGCGTTGCGCTCCCCCCATGGTCCAACAAGGTGAACGGTATTGCCGACCTCGGCGGTGTCACCTACCCCTTCCAAATGATTCCAACGAGCCCGGCCGGGGCCTCCAAGCAGCAGGTGCGGCTCCGCCTTGAGTCCGGCGATCCAGTGGTCGGCGGGGAAACCTCGATCAACACGGTCTTTTTGGCCCGTAATAGCTCGATCCAATCGCCTTCGAACCTCGATGTGAACAATGACGGCAACAGCGACACGCCGGTGTGTCGGCCGGTCGGAAGTAGGCCATGATGAACAACGACCCAGTGATCCAAGCGACGGCGGCGGTACCGTCCGATCGAGAGCGCGGTGCGGCACTCATCACCGTCATGCTGTTCATCGTCGTGCTCGGCGGACTCTCTCTAGTGCTCCTCGCCTCGTTGCTCGGTCAGATTGGACCTTCTTTCTCGGCGCAACTCAACACGCAAACCGGCTACGCTGCGCAAGCTGGCCTGCAGGCGGGCCTGGGAGCGCTTCGATCGGCACAGGCCGCCCCCGACTTTGAGGGCGTCGTCTACGGCGATCCGACGCGCCTGCCATGTACGTTTAGCGGACCCATCGACAACCTGCCAGAGTCGGTGAACTACAACGTTCGATTCCTCTACTTCACACAGGATCCGACGAACCAGAGCGACCTCTGGCGCGAGACCAACAAGCTCCCGTGCCAGACTCCTGGCGGGGTCACGGTGCCGGTCCGGAACGCCATCAGGGCCGCGGTGGTCGTGTCAACAGCCGAGTCGTCGAACACCGCGAACGGCAGAATCCAACCCGTCGAGCGCTCCATCTCGGCGATCTACCAATTCCAGGTCACCAACCGGAACATCCCGGGCGGGCGGATCTATGACGAGGGCTTCCAATACTGCATGCGCGCGATCACCCCAGCAACTGGGTCCCTGATCACCTACGACGCGGCGGCCAACTGCTCTGAGACGATCCCCCTCCAACTCTGGGTCTACGACACCGACTACCGGATCAAGCTTGCTAGTTCGACGCAGGGTGGGGCCGTGCCGCTGTGCATGACCGGTGCTGGCGGCGAGACCATGCGGCTGTCGCCGTGCCTCGCCAACAACGATCCAGCTCGCTGGAACCAGCTTTGGAGCTTCACCAACCTCTGGTACGGCCAGCGCAATCCAATCAACCTCGGACAGAGCAATGTCTGCATCAGTTCTGGCTTCGCGAACGGAACGAACCTCATCGGCCGTAATGTCTTGGCCAGGGTTGGATGCCTTGGTTCGTCCAGAGCCGAGGCGAAGGTGGGCGCCGGGGGATCTGGCAAGGCCACCAACCAGATCGTCAGCTTCGCCGAGTTCGGTCGCTGCACCGACGTAACAAACGAAAATATCGGCATGTCGTACATGATCGTCTACCCCTGCAAGCAAGACGCTGCTGCTACCGGAAACTTCCTCTGGAACCACAAGTTCTTCTACAGCGCGCCAACCGCACCAGCCACGTCGATCTTCACCGACATCGTTGTTCGGCTGAACGATAGCCAGGCAGCCGCGAACAAGTACTGCATGCAGACTCCATTGAGTACCACGGCGAGTCGCTACGTGACTTTCGTGGTGTGCAACAACGATCCACGTCAGAAGTGGGAACGCGTCGAGAACTCTGGTCTCTACGAAACCAGCTACTTGTTCATTGACGCGTATGGACGTTGCCTCACAACGGACAACACCGACCGGCACGCCAGCCAGTACTCGAAGATGACGGTCGTCGGTTGCAACGGATCGCTGATCCAGAAGTGGAACGCGCCGCCGAGTACGAATAGCGCGACGTTCGGCGGTTATCGCGAATACGGCAGTTAGGCTCGGCGACGCCGCACGGAGCGACGAGTGATCGAAACGTCGATCGTTGCGCTTGCGGTCATTCTTGGGCTCGCGGTCGGTTCGTTCCTCAACGTCGTTGTTTGGCGGGTGCCAGCCGATCGAAGCGTAGTTCGTCCTCCAAGCGCATGTCCGAACTGCGGCGCAGCGATCTCGCCTCGTGACAACATCCCGATCCTGTCTTGGTTGATCTTGCGGGGAAGGTGTCGTCACTGTGCTGAGCCGATATCGGCCCGCTATCCGCTTGTCGAGGCCCTTACCGCCGTGTGCTTCGGCCTCGTTGCGCTCGGCGCTCTGGTCGGGGTATACCCGGCGGCCTTTGCCCTGCCTTTGGCCTTCTTCGCCGCGATCTCGATCGCCCTCGCCCTTATCGACCTCGACACCCACACTCTGCCGAACGCGATTGTACTTCCCGCGTACCCGGTACTCGCGGGGCTGCTCGTTGTGGCGTCCCTCCTGTCGAGCGACTGGGCCCGACTGATCACCGCGGTCGCCGGCGCGGCGATCCTCTTCGGGTTCTACTACCTGCTCGCGATCATCTCTCCGCGCGGTATGGGGTTCGGCGATGTCAAGCTCGCCGGGGTCATCGGGATGCTCCTCGGTTGGCTGGGTTGGGGTCCGCTGGCTGTCGGCGGCTTCTCGGCGTTCCTGCTCGGCGGTACGTTCTCAATCATCCTGATCCTGTTTCGTCGGGTAAACCGTAAGGGCGGGATCCCTTTCGGGCCCTGGATGATCGTGGGAGCATTCGTCGGGGTGGTCTTCGGTGACCCCCTGATTGAGGCCTACCTTGGCGCGCTCGGCATCGGCTAGGGTGCATTGGCGACGAAAACTCTGAGAGGCTTGGACTCATGGCATCACGTGTGGTCGGGATCGACTTCGGCAGCCGGGCGCTTCGTGCCGTCGAAGTCGAGGGCGCCCTCAAGGACAGGCCGACGTTGCGCCGCTACTATGAGGTCGCCATTCCACCCGGGATCGTGCGAAGCGGCGAGGTAATCGATCCGGTCGCTGCAACTGCTGCCATCAAGCGATTGTGGAGCGGTGGCCGGTTCAGCACGAAGAACGTTGTACTCGGAGTCGGCAACCAGCGTGTTCTTGCCCGCGATATAGAACTGCCGCGGATGACTCCGGCGCAGTTGCGTGAGTCGCTCCAGTATCACGTGCAAGACAAGCTACCGATGCCGATCAACGAGGCGGTACTTGACTTTTTTCCGATTTCGCAGGGGAACGATCAGAGCGGACCGACGATGACCGGTCTGCTCGTCGCGGCGTCGCGGGAGGCCGTGCTCAGCAACGTCAATGCCGTGATTAAGGCCGGACTCAATCCGGTCGAAGTCGATCTCATTCCGTTCGCGGTCACCCGCACCCTGCTTCGTGGGCTCGGTGGCCGCGGGGTGATCGCCATCATTGACGTCGGCGCCGAAACAACAACCGTCGTGGTCGCTGACAATGGGGTGCCGCAGTTCGTGCGCATGATCCCCGCCGGCGGTAGCGATGTCACGCGGGCCATCATGTCGCGGCTGAGCATCGGCGAGGAAGCTGCCGACGGCACCAAGGTCAAGCTTGGCCTCGTTGCGTTCACCGGCGGCGGTGCCGACCAGCAGATGGCGATGGAGTCGATTACGTCGGTGACCGGCGAACTGCTCGAGAGCATCCGCAACACGATCTCCTACTATGACAACACGCACGTGGGTGGCTCGGTGGACCGCATGGTGCTGAGCGGTGGCGGATCGCGGCTCGAGGGATTCTCGGCGGCGCTGCGGGAACTCACGAGAACCGAGATCGTGCAGGTGGATCCGCTGAGCACGCTCAACGTCTCGCGGGCGTTGCGTGCGCTGCGCGCGACGGACCGCGAGACGCTCACGGTTGCGCTCGGGCTCGCGTTGGGAAGTCCGAAGTGAGCGGGCGCAATCCAGGGCGGTCGAGCTCTCAGATCACCGCAGCACGTGTCAACCTGCTGCCACCGGAGATCGAGCAGAGTAAGCGCGCTTCTCGGATACGCGGCCTCATCGTCGGCGCGGCAGTTCTCTCCCTGCTGGTTGTCGCCGCGGCGATCGGCGTCACTGCATTTCTGGCGGCCGCAGCCCAAGCCCGGCTGCTCGACGCTCAGAACGAGACGCTCCTTATCCTGGCGGAGCAGAACGAGTTCGTCGAGGTTCGCGCGATCGAGCAGAGCGTCTCGGCCATCCAGGCGGCCCAAGTGGCTGGAACGGTGACCGAGATCGACCTCGTGCCGGTCATCCGGTCGATCGATGCAGTTACTCCGGCTGGCACGCTCATCACAACGTTCAATCTGGATTCCGCCTCCCCGATCCTCGACTTCCCTGTTCCGACCACGCCGCTTGAACGCCCGCGCGTGGCGACCTTGTTGCTGGTCGCAATCGTTCCGAGCGTAGAAACGGTTCAGCAGTGGGTCACCGGGTTGAAACTGCTCGACGGGTTCGCGGACGTGACGGTAAGCGCCATCACGCGCGACGATGTCACGGGTACGTTCCAGGCCTCGATCGTCCTGAACCTTGATGCCGCGGCGTTCCGTGGCCGCTTCCAACCAGCCACGGAGACGGGCACGGAAGACAACGGGTCCGGAGGCGAGACGACCGAGCAACCGCAGCCGGTCGAAACTGCTGCGCCCAACGCGAGAGCCGGAGCCGACCAATGAATCCAGCAACCTCGACCCGCAACTGGACGATCGGCGGAACGCTTGTCATCATCGTCGTCGTCGCGCTGGGCTTGTTTCTCGGAGTTCAACCGCAACTGCAGCTCGCGCAGATCGCGCAACGCGATCTGGCCGATGTCGAGGCGCAGAACGATCTGCAGCGGCTAGAGCTCGAGTCGCTCAGGCAGCGGTTCGAGGCGCTTCCTGAGGTTCGAGCCGAACTCGAAGCGATTCGTCTTTCCATCCCGGCCGATGCGTCGGTCGAAACGTTCACAACCGAGCTTTCTGGCCTTGTGGGTGTCGCCGGGGTAACTCTGCAGACCTTCACCACGTCGACCCCCGTACCGTTCATTGCCTCCCCTCAGGCGGCGCCGCTCATCCCGACGGAGGTCGACGGGCTGAGCTTCGTCGTCGTTCCATTTCAGCTGACCGCGGTCGGCCCCCGCGAGGGGCTGGTGTCGTTAGTGTCTGCGATTCAGAACGGCCAACGATTGGCGCTGGTAAACCGATTCGCGATCAGCAACTCGGGAGACGACCAAACAGTCGGGCTTGACCTCTCCGGGTTGATCTACGTGTACCTCGACGAACCGGCGACCATCCCGGCTGACCAAGTGCCGGTCGAGCCAGTCCCGGCACCCGAGGCATAGCAGCGAAAACCATCCAGACACAAACATGGCCACCAATCCAGCCTGACCGATACACCTAAGCTGCCCGCTTGGTAGAGTGAACCGGTCACGGCCAGTCAGCCGCCCGACCAGCCAGGAGCCATCATGAGCGACGCCAGCACAGAATCCGCCCCCACCCGGAGAAGCAGCAGAGCCAAACCTGAGATGATCGAGGATGCGGTG
>JBGSTT010000303.1:0-1725 GCA_041736385.1 Rhodoglobus sp.
CGATCGCACCCGCGCTGACTGTATTCATGCTCATATTATGGCGACGAACGAGATGGCCGCTGAGGTTGACGCGATGTCAGTATTTCTGGGGCAAGGGCCATGAGCGCGATACAAGTCAGCGACTGCGGCATCCAGCGCATCCGGCAGAATGACTACTGTGCCTTCCGTCCTGCCCGCAAAGAAGAGGAAACCCACATGGCGATTACGACCACAAACCCGGCAACCGGCATCGTCGAGCAGACCTTCGAGCCGCACACTGGCGCCGAAGTTGAGCGTCGCATCGCCGAGTCGCAGAGCGCCTTCGTCGGTCTGAAGTCGACCACCTTCGCCCAGCGAGCCGAGTGGATGCGCAAGGCCGCCGACCTGCTTGAAGCCGACCTCGATGCCGCGGCGCGGATGCTCACCGTCGAGATGGGCAAGCCGATCGGCCAGTCAGAGGCCGAGGTGAAGAAGTGCGCCAAGGGCATGCGCTTCTATGCCGACCACGCCGAGAGCTTCTTGGCCGACGAATTGCTCGCCGACCCGAGCTCGGTCAATGCGTCGTCGGCCTGGAGCACTTACCAGCCCCTGGGCATTGTGCTCGCAGTCATGCCGTGGAACTACCCGCTGTGGCAGGTCATCCGCTTCGCTGCACCCGCGCTGATGGCCGGAAACACCGGCCTCCTCAAGCACGCTTCGAACGTGCCCCAGTCGGCGCTCTACCTCGACACGCTGTTTGAGCGCGGCGGCTTCCCGGCCGGCGCATTCAACACGCTGCTGATTGGGTCAGCCGAGGTGAAGGCCGTACTGGAAGACCGTCGGGTGAAGGCCGTCACACTCACCGGTTCGGAGCCGGCGGGCCGCTCCGTCGCATCCGTCGCTGGCGCTCACATCAAGAAGGCGGTACTCGAGCTCGGCGGGTCAGACCCCTTCATCGTGATGCCTTCTGCCGATGTGGATGCCGCGGCAACGATGGCCGTCAAAGCTCGCGTCGGCAACAACGGCCAGTCCTGTATTGCGGCCAAGCGATTCATCGTGCACACCGACGTGTACGACGAGTTCGCGCGACTGATGGCTGAGAAGACAACGGCGCTGGTCGTGGGTGACCCGCTCGACCCCGCCACCGAGATCGGCCCGCTCGCCACCTCCTCGGGTCGGGATGAGCTCGCCGAACTCGTCGACGACGCCGTCGCAAAAGGCGCGGTGGTTCTCGCTGGCGGAAGCGCTCCCGAGGGGCCGGGCTACTTCTACAACCCCACCGTGCTCGCTGAGCTAACGGACGACATGCGCATCGTGCTCGAGGAAGCCTTCGGTCCGGTCGCGACCCTCTACCGGGTGGCCGATCGGGACGAAGCTGCGCGCATCGCCAACCAGACCACCTTTGGGCTGTCCAGCGCCGTCTGGACTACCGATGCCGACGAGGAGGGATGGTTCATTCGCACCCTCGATGCGGGAGGCGTCTTCATCAACGGCATGACGATCTCCTACCCCGAGCTGCCTTTCGGTGGCATCAAGGACTCCGGCTATGGACGCGAACTGGCGGCGGCGGGCATCCGCGAATTCTGCAATCTGAAGACGGTGTGGAAGGGCTAGCCATGCCAATAAACCTCGGTCGCAGGCTCCCTCGGCGCTGGCGTCGCGGCGACGCGATGCGTCGCTTATAGCTCCAGCGCGCGCAACTTCGAGATCTCGTACAGCGTCACGCTCGCCGCGATCCCCGCGTTAAGCGATTCGGTTGATGCGCTG
>JBGSTT010000005.1:0-2770 GCA_041736385.1 Rhodoglobus sp.
ATCGCGCCGCTCGCTCGCGCTGACCGCGGGTGCGATCGTGGTCTCGTTCGGCTTGATCGCGGCGGTTGTTCCCAAGGGGCCGAGTGAAGCCGAACGCATCCAGGCCTACGTCGTTAGCCACGCCCAAAGCCTCACGGTCTCTCCAGCCGCGCCAGCGACGCTCGTGGCGCGCGATGGTTTCACCGCAACCCCAGGCATTGCGACGTACGTGGCAGGCGGCACGAATCACGATTGGGCACGCCTTGTGATGCTCTTCGCCGGGTTCCCCATCACCGAGAGCAACGTGACCGTCTTCACCCGGTGGATGCGCCAGGAGAACGGACCTGACGACTGGTTCAATCGCAACAACCCGCTCAACAACGGCTGGGGCTCTGGCGGTGGAGGCGGGCTAGGCAACTACGACAATCTCGTGATCGCCGCCGAGAACGCGGCCGACGCGCTCCACAGCGTTGGGGGCTACAGCGCGATCGTCGATGGCTTCGCGGCATCCGCCCCAACCGAGGTTATCGAGGCGGCAATCTGGGCCTCCCCGTGGGCTTCCGGCCACTACGCCAACGGCGGGCACTGGTCGTACGCACCCGTGCCGGTCATCACCGCCCCGCCAGAGGCTTGGCAATAGCTAAACCCCGCACTGCCTCGCGGCATCAACCGCGCCATCACCATCACCATCACCGCCACTCTCACCGGCACTAGCACCAGCACTCGCACCGGCACTTGCACTGGCACTTGCACTTGCACTGGCACTTGCACTGGCAACAGCACCGCTAGCTCCGGGCGCTGCCTATCAGCCGGCGCATCGCGCCGCTTTTGCTTTTCAGCGGTATCGGGGTTTGGCGCCGGTCAATCTCGGGTGGCGGTATCAGGCTGTAGCCGTCCGGCCGCCGGTCGATTCGCCAACCGTTGTTATGCATGAGCATGTGATGGTGCCGACACAGTAGGACCCCGTCATCGACAGACGTTTCGCCGCCCATCGCGAACTCGTGGATGTGATGAACCTCACACCAGCTCGGCGGCCGTTCACAGCCCGGGGCGAGGCATCCGCCATCCCGCGCTGCAATCACTGTTCGTTGTCGAGGACTGTGCAGCCGCTGGGTTCTCCCAAGGTTCAGAGCCTTACCGCTTTGGTCGAACATGATGGGGACGACCCCGCCGTCGCAAGCGTGCCGCTCGACGGTCGCCACCGAGACGGTTGCGGTCTGTCCATCGATGAAGCCGACGCCATTCCGGCGGTCAAGGTCTTCTTTCGTAACCACCATCCGCACATCCGCACGGCGGCGAGGTACCCGTTCGGTGCCGATTCCCCGTGCTGCGGCATCCACCAGTTCGACGAGTGCGTCGAGGGCGAGTTGCTCGGTCGTGCGGGGGTCGGCAACAATTCGTTCTTCTCGAGCCTTATCTTCGGCACTGACAAACCGTGGCCCTCCCCGACGGGGTGAAGTCGCCACGTCGACGGCACCAGACACGATCGCCGCAGATTCCGGGTCGAGCAGCCCCACGATTCGCGTCATGCCGTCCGCCTGCGGGAACAATCGTAGGTACCTCCGGTCGCGCCGTTCCTGTTCGCGCGAGGCGACTCCGGCGGCATCCAGTTCGTCGCGAAGTTCGCGAGCGCGGCTCGCCAACAATTCCAGAGTCAGCGACGTCGCTTCTGCAACCAAGGTGGAAGCCGCATCCGCCAGGCTTCCGGCTGACACTGAATCGCTCGGTTCTCCGAGTCCGGCTCGAATGGCATCAACCGCCTCGCTTGAGATAACGCCGTCCGCAACCGCTCGAATCGCTGGTGCAAGCCAGGCAGGTCCGATCGACTCGATCGCAGGACCGTCGTCGTTGTTTCCGTTTCGGCCGCCGATCAGCTCGGCAACCATCGAGCCAACACGCACAAGTCGTCGCGACGCTTGCCCGCTCATCCCAGTCACCCGTTGAACGAGCGCTTCTGGAGTGCGTGCGCCGCGCTTTTGCGCGAGTCCGCTGTAACCCAGTTCTCGCCGCGAGCGGTGGCTGATCTCCGCCGCGGCAGCGGCCGCAGCGAGATCGAGTTGGCGAGCAGATGCTGCGAGCCGCCGCTGATAGTCGAGCAGCGCATCATCCGTCGCTGCGGCCGCCCCGCTCTGCATGCCCACGGCACATTCCCGCGCAACGGCATCCAGAGCAGCAAGCGAGACCTCGATTGAGATCGCAGGAGAGGCCTCGAGCGAATCAACGCTAAAAAGCTCGTCAACTGCACTCTGCAGGACGCTCACTGGCGCTTCGAGGATGGACATGCATCCATTTTCGCATGGTTCGAACATGTGTTCTAGTGAATGTGGACAACTTCTCTCCACAGATTTTTTGCGGAGAGGAGGCAGGTCACGGTGCGTGCCAGTCGATGATGACTCCCGGCTATGGCTGCTGACCTAGCAGTGTCAGTGGCTCACCCCAAACTGACCCACTGCCCACCCGAGGCAGCCACTCGAGCCTCTGGAGGCCCCCATGACTGACCCCAACTACAGCGCCCTGCTGCTGGTGATCGACCGCAGCGGTTCGATGTCGACGATCCGCGACGACATGGTCGGCGGCTTGACCGACCTTCTCGAGGATCAAGCGGCCGAGCCCGGCATGCTCACTGTCGATATCGTCACCTTCGACACGGAGATCGTGCGCACGCACTCGCTCGCCAACCCTCGCGGGGTGATCATCGAGCTGGACCCGCGAGGCGGCACCGCCCTGCACGACGCCCTCGGCATCGCGGTCTCACAGTTCGGCGCGACCCTCGCCGCCCTCCCAGAGCACG
>JBGSTT010000041.1:0-2671 GCA_041736385.1 Rhodoglobus sp.
GTAACGGCATCAGCGGGCACCGACTGACTCGCAATGGATGCCGCGGCCGCATCCTGCAGTTCGGCGAACGCTTCGAAGGTGTACGTCGTCGGGATGATTCCGAGGATCGCGGTCGCCGGTGCGAAGAACAGGGTGAGGGCCCCGAGTGCCGCGACAACCGAAGCGACCGGGGCCCAGATCGGATGGCGCGCAATCGTGCGCGCCAGCGCAGCAGCCCCAAGCACGATGATCGCCATCGCCATCATGACAAACCACCACGCTGTGTCGGTCAGGATGGTGCCGAGTCCGCCACCGACGATGCCGATGGAAAGCAGAATCAAGAACGACATCGTCCAGTCGGACGTCACGGCGCGCGGGGCCTTCGCCTGGGATTGCAACCCGGCCTTCGGCGCGGCATTCGCCTCAGCCTTCGGCGCGCCCGTCGCGGTGGAGGCTGCCTCAGCCAAGGTTCCTCGCCCTGCTGGTCTCGACAACGACCGCCTCCCAGGCGGCGGCATGGTCATCGTCGGCGCGAACGGGCACGACCAACCACCCGGCATCCGCCAACTGCTCTGCGACGGCCGGCGTGCCAGCGGCAACGCCAAACGAGCGATCGATCACCTCGACCGCGGACAGATTGCGCACCATGAAAGCCACGGCAAGCTCGCCTTGACGACGCTGGCGGCTCAGCCACTCGACCGTGTGACGCTGCGGGCTACCGAGCAGCGCGATGACGGGTCCGCGCGAGTGGTGCTCGGATGCCGCGGCGTGGTGTTCCTCGGCTGGAGCACTGGTGAGCCCAAGCGTGGCGAGCCCGGACAGAAATTCCTCGTCGCCCCAGGTGCGTCGATGACCGCGTCGAGCCGCGTCGAGTTGGTTCGCACCCGTCTCATCGATGGCAACCTGAAACCCCTCGCGGCGCAAGTGCACCGCGACGGAGGCAAGCATGCGCACGACCCACTCAAAGGCGGCGCTCTCGTCGGTCATTCCGTGCGAGTGCGACCCGCTCTCGACGAAGTCAGCGTCTCGGTAGCCGGAGCGCAAGGTGTCAACGATGATGCGCGCCTCGGGAAAGCTGCGCTGCTCTTCTTGTCGAACCATCAGGTCGCCGTGCCTGGCGGTCGCCCGCCAGTGCACTCGCCGCATCGCGTCACCGCGACGGTACTCACGCGTCATCGAATCGTCATCGTCTCCGGTCGCTCGGCGCTGAACGAGCCGCGACTCACCGTCCCCCGCGGGGATCGACAGGCCGCTATCTGCCAGCGGCACCACCTGAGGAGTGACCGTGAGCTGTTGCGTCTCTCCGACGGAGATTTGACTGGATGCGAGCCCGAGGCCGTCGGCAACGGCGACCGTCATCGGTCCGATCGGGTAGACGCCGCGGCGCACCGTTGCGAGGTCGTAGCTGAGGGTGGGGCCTGTGGCACGCGAGCGCAACGCGGGAAGTTCGAACTCGGCTGAGGCTCCCGGTGCCCACGGGAGGGCATCCCACCAACTGCCAGCGATGCTGCCGCTGATGCCGCCGGTTCCTCGTGCTGGCTTGACCCCGAGCGCGACGATGACCGGCTCCCCGGCCGGCACGATCTGCGGACGAAGGCTTCGTACGACGGCGAGTCTCGGCCGACGCAGTCGCACGAACAGCACAGCGGTCACCGGAAGTGCAACGAGCAGGCAACCGACGGCCACCAGTATCGGTACACCAGCGGTGTACGCCAAGAGGAAGGCGAGAGCGGCGAGAGCGAGGAAGGCGCCACCTCGAGCACTCAGCCGGACGCCGCCGAACGCACGCTCGGTCAGGCGGGTCAACCTTCGGCGAACTGCGACGAGCACGGGAGCGTCAGTCCGACCGCATGTTGCCCGCCGCGCCGCTCAGTGGCACGGGAGTTTCGGACACGATTCGCGCAATGATGTCGACCACCGAGGCACCGGAGAGCACCGACGACGATGCACCAGCCCGGCGCGCAGCAATGAGCCGGTGACTGAACACCGGGATGGCAAGGGCGTCGATATCGTCCGGCAGCACAAACTCGCGCCCGTCGAGCGCTGCGCGCGCCTTTGCCGCCCGCACGAGTTGCAGGGTCGCACGAGGGCTAGCGCCGAGCCGAAGGTCGCGGTCCTGCCTGGTCGCTTGCGCGATGGCGACCGCATACTGCTCGACCGCGTGGGAAACAAAGATGGCGCGAGCGGTCCTGATCATGCTCGCGAGCTGGGTCGAGTTCACGATTGCCACGACGGAGGCGAGCGGGCTAGCCGTCGCCCGGTTGCGAAGCATGGCGAGTTCGGCTCTGGCATCCGGATACCCCATGGAAATGCGTGCCATGAAGCGGTCACGCTGGGCTTCTGGCAGCGGGTACGTGCCTTCCATCTCGATCGGGTTTTGGGTGGCAACCACAATGAAAGGAGTGCCGAGCACGTAGCTGCGGCCGTCGACGGTGACCTGACCTTCCTCCATGCTCTCGAGCAGCGCGGACTGGGTCTTCGGGCTCGCGCGGTTGATCTCGTCACCGATCACGATGTTCGCAAAAATGGGACCCGGCTTGAACTCGAACTCGCGCTCGGCCTGGTTGTAGACGCTAACGCCGGTGATGTCGGCTGGCAGCAGATCCGGGGTGAACTGGATGCGCGACACCGAGCAGTCAACCGTTTTCGCGAGCGTGCGCGCCAGCATGGTCTTGCCGACGCCTGGCACGTC
>JBGSTT010000049.1:0-3435 GCA_041736385.1 Rhodoglobus sp.
TGGGCCGTTTCGTGGTCGCGGATCTCACCAATGAGTACGACGTCAGGGTCGGATCGAAGGATCGAACGAAGCGCGCTCGCGAAAGTGAGCCCGGCGCGCACGTTGACTTGCACCTGATTGATACCGGCCATGCGGTACTCAACCGGGTCTTCGACGGTGATGACGTTGACCTCTGGCCGAGCGACCGCGCCGAGAGTCGTGTACAGCGTCGTTGACTTTCCAGAACCGGTGGGGCCTGTGACGAGAATCATGCCGTACGGCTTCGAGTACGACGACCGGTACGCCTCGAAGTTGCGCGGTAGCAGCGCGAGACTCTCCATCGACAGCGAACTGGAACTGGTGTCGAGAATTCGCATGACGACCTTCTCGCCCCACACGGTCGGCAGGGTTGCGACCCGGAGGTCGATTTTGCGACCACCGTGACTGACCGACATACGGCCGTCCTGCGGTTTGCGTCGTTCCGAGATATCGATCTCGCTCATGATCTTGAGACGAGAGATAACGCCGTTCTGGATGCTCTTTGGTGCGGACTGCATCTCGTGCAGTACGCCGTCAATGCGGTAGCGCACCTTGAGGTCGAACTCGGCTGGCTCTATGTGGATGTCTGAAGCTTTGTCCTGAATGCCTTGGCTGATCAGTAGGTTGACGAAGCGAACGATCGGCGCATCGTCTTCGCCTGATCCGGCCGGAGCGGCAGGGACCAGGTCCGTTGTAGCCTGCTCTTCCTGCAGCGCGGACGTGAGCGAAGTCAGCTCACCGTCTGCGCGATGGTAGCGGTCGATGGCCGCCCGAAGGTCTGAACGCTCGGCGACGACTGCGCGCGCTTGCATCCGCGAAACGGCGCGAACATCATCTAGAGCAAACACGTCGCCGGGGTCGGCGACGGCAACAATCAGGGTTTCACCAACGATCTCAATGGGCAGCACTTCGTGTCGACGACAGATCGATGATGGCACGCGGGCGACCGCCGCGCGATCGACAGGGAAGTCAAGGAGTTCGACGAATGGGAGCCCAGCTTGGGCCGCAATCGCGGATGCGACTTGAGCCTGATTGATCACACCACGCTCGAGCAGTTCGAGGATGAATGCGTCGTCCTCTGTGCGCACGTTCGAGACGTTGTCGAGCTGGTTGATTGGAACAATCCCCCTCATGATGAGGATCTCTGTCAGTGACGCCATTGAACCACTCCCACATTTGAGTCAAGCGTCAAAGAACAGCCCGACCTTCAACCTAGTCTCGAAGGATTGATGGCCCCATACCCCATTACTGGGGTGCGGTGGGTGCAATGACACGCGCGTGTTGAAATACTATTCGCAAGTGGCGATCGCGTCGAGGCACGTCTCGAGCTGGCCAGAAACCCAAGCGTCGAGCTTGGGTTGCAAACATTGCTCAAGGACGTCGACGATGTCGTCTTGCGCCGCCAACACCCTGTCGGCGAGGACGGCTCGTACTTCGACCGAAACAGCGACGGAGTTGTTGCTGGCTCGCTCGAGACGATCCTCCATGAGGGATTCGGAGAGCTGCCCCTCAAGGATTGCCAGCGCGACGGTCAACTCGTGAACAATTGAATGCGGCCAGAGGTGGTTCGAGACGATCGCTGCCGCGGGAGAATCCGCACAATCTGCACACTGGCCATCGATAGCGACGCCGGGTGGCACCCACTCCGCGACGCGAGCGTACCAAGACTCAAGGGCGCCGCCGAGAATTTCGTCCAGGGGAAGCTGATACATGTGCGGCGCCTTCGGGTAAGCAAGAATCTGGGTTGCAACGAGCGGTGTTTTCGAATGCTCTCGCGTTCCCAGTACGCTCGGTAGTAGTTACTTTCGACGACACCCGTTCAGGGGATGCTGGAAGCAGGGGGCCGATGACGGCGGGTGAAGCGCAACCCCGCGTCTTCCAGCTTGCGCATGTTGACGACCACGAGACCGTGAAAGTCGGTCTCGCCTCGCTGATATCGACCGTGGATAGTCTCGAACTTGTCGTGTCAGCGCGCACCGTTGCCGAAGTGCTCCCGCACCTGCCACACGTTGACCTGGTGATCCTTGACCTCCGCCTTTCTGACGGATCGTCCATTGCCGAAAACCTTGCGTCCCTGCACGCGCATGAAGCGCGCGTACTGGCATTCACTGCCGCCGACAACCCGGCAGACCTTCGCGCGGCATCGCGCGCTGGCGTGCTCGGGATTGTGCGCAAATCTGAACCCCTCGAGGTGGTCGTTGACGCGATCCGGAGAGCGGCAACCGGCGAGAGCATTGCGACAACCGAATGGGCGGCGGCCCTCGATTCTGATCCACAAATTGCATCCGCTGGGCTCAGCCCCAAGGAGCGCGAAGTGCTGGGACTGTACGCATCCGGAGATAAGTCGACGACGGTCGCCGCGAGCGCCGGCCTTTCGACCGGGACGGTTGCCGAGTATGTGCGCAGAATCCGATCCAAGTACGCCGCAGCTGGCAGACCAGCGCACACCAAGATTGACCTCTACAAGCGCGCCGTCGAGGACGGTATCCTCCCATCGCCCGAGCCATGACCGCGAGCGCACAAACCGCCACCAAGGCCGATGTCGGGCTGGAAACACGTGCCGAAAAGCAGGTTGTCCGCGTCATCACGTTGGTCTTCGGAGTAGCCGCGGTTGCCTTCTTTGCGCTGGCTACCGGACCAATCGTCGAGCAGTCACGCTTTCTCAGCACGCTGTCGCTCAGCATCATGATCGCCGTGGTCTTTGGAATGCCAGTCGTGATCGCGATCGCTTCACTGTTCTTACCGCTGCTCGCGCTACGTGCCGCACACGCCACCTACTCCATTTCGTATTCAACAGTTCTCGTCGCCTGGGTGCCTGCGCTAACGGACTACCCGATGCCGATCGAGGCCTCTCCCTGGCCGCTGGGCGTGCTGGCACTCGGTACCGTCTCCGCGGCGCTCGCCTGGCGGGCGCCAATCGCATGGACCCTGCTCATCGTGAATTCGGCGCTCCTGGGCGCGGTGCGATTCTTCGCTGCTGGCGGCGTCTCGATCGACATCCCGATTCAGGATGCGATCTACAGTGTCGCCTTCTCGGCCATCTTCACTTCCCTCGCGATCGTGGCAGTCCGAAATGCCAGAAAGCTGGACAGCGTCACCAGAATCGACCGTGCCACCGCAACGCGGGTCGCGTCGACGGCAGCGCGCCTTCGCGAGCAAAATCGAATCGACGCGCTCGTCCATGATGAGGTCATGTCGGCGCTGTACTACGCCTCAGTGGGCGATACCGAGTTGGAAGCTACCGTTCGCGCGCAAGCGGTACGGGCGCTCGCCGAGGTCTCGAGCATGGAGTTGGACACGTCGGCAAACAGTGCACCAAGCTCGGCGGAGGGGCTCAGCGCGCGGCTTCGATTCACCGTTGCCAGTCTCGATGACAGTGTGCGCTACAGCATCATCGGGGCACGCTCAGCGAGCATC
>JBGSTT010000077.1:0-15475 GCA_041736385.1 Rhodoglobus sp.
GGTGTCGATGATCCAGCGGCTGTTCTTCTCGCACTGCGCGCTCGTGTCGGCCCACGCCGTGATGCCGTGCCCGCCGAGAATGCAGCCGATCGCCTGCGGGTTCGCGGCCTTGATGGCGGCGATGTCGAGCCCGAGCTGAAAGCCAGGGCGGCACCACGGCACCCACACGACCGTGTCACCGAGGATCTTCTTCGTGAGCTTCTCCCCGTCTTTCGCCGTGGCGATGGCAATGCCGGCGTCGGGGTGGAGGTGGTCGACGTGGGCCGCATCCACCAAACCGTGCATGGCAGTGTCGATGGAGGGGGCGGCCCCGCCCTTGCCGTGGAGCGTGTAATCGAAGGCCGCGACCATCTCGTCCTCGCGGTCGACACCGGGGTATACGTCGACGAGCGCGCGCAGGCGGTCGAGGCGCAGCACCGCGAGTCCCGCCTCGGTCAGCGTGCCGAGGTCGCCGCCGGATCCCTTGACCCACAGCAGCTCGACGGGCTCACTCGTGACCGGGTCGGTCTCGGTGCCCTTCGCGGAGGTGTTGCCCCCCGCGTAGTTGGTGACTCGAGGGTCGGAACCGAGACTGTTACTGCGCGCGATGAGGTCGGCTGGAGTTGAAGACAAGGGAGGAACTTCCTGGCTAGAGGGGAATACTCCCCTTGGCGGGATCGCCGAGGGGCACGTTGTCGAGGAACCACACGTCGTTTGGCTTGGTCAGGAGGTCGGCGCTAAGCTCGTTGAGCCGAGCCAAGGGAGCACCCGAGGCGTGCGCGTCGAGGTCGGCACGCGTAGTCCAGCGCTCGACCATGACGACGGTGTCGCCATCATGCTCGAGGTGCGCGGCATACAGCTCGCAGCCGGACTCCTCGTGCACGAGCGGGGACACCTCACGGAACGACTCGATCACCGAATCGCCCCCACCGGGCTTGGCCTGCAGCACCGCGACGACAATCAACGACACCTCAGACCTGCCTAAAGTCGATGCCGAGCAGGCTCGCCGCGGCCTTGTAGTCACCGGCGCGGTGACCGAGAGAGAGCGACCAGTGGTGACCGATGCCGGTCGCCGACCACTCGTCGACCCACTCGCCCGGGTCGCGACCGAAGTCGACGCGCGAGGTAGTGTTGCCGATGGCGAGCAGCGGTCCCGGCACGACGGTGCCCTCGGATGCCACGAACGCGAGCTTTCCGTCCTGGTCCTGGCCGAGGCCAAGGAGGGTGACGGGACCGGGCTGGACGTCGAACTCGACGCTCACGCCGTAACCGCGCTTGCCATGGTAGACCCCGAGGCCCCGCAGCAGCGGATCCTTCGACGAGACCGCGAGGTGCGCGGGGCCGTCGTGGCCCATCTCGACGACGTTGTCGTCGAAGTTGAGTGCCTGGATCTCCGTGAACGAGCCGCCCGCGCCGATGACGTGGGTGGTGAGCTGGGCGACCGTGGTGCGCAGCTCGTACTCACCGGTGACCGGGATCCCCCGTGCCGTGAGCAGCGAGGCACCGAGGATCATGCCCGCACCAAGGCGCTCGTGCTGCTCGCCGTCGAGGCCGCGGTGGTAGTACGCGAGCGAGTCGAGGTCGAAGTCCTCGATGAGCCGGTCGAGTGCCACGGAGACGGTGGCGCCCCAGGCGAAGTCGTCGTCGACGACGGTGTCATCCAGGGTGAAGATCTGGCGCGCGAGGTCCATACGGGCCGCGGTCTCGGCCTCGGTGACCTTCTCGACGCGCTGGCGCAGGTCGTCGAACTCGAGCACCTCGACGTGCGAGCCGAACGTCGTCGGCAGGAGCGTCAGGTCGGTCGAGACATCCAGCATGCCGGGGTAGACGTGGCCCATGAGGCCATGACGCGCGTGGCGCAGGGCGGCACGGATGTGCGCTGCATTGATCCACTGCTCGATGCGGGTCCACGCGGACTCCTGGCGGAGGTAGCCCGATACCGAACGGAACGGGATTCCCGCCCGGCGGAACACGTTGCCGACCTCGGGCACGGGGCACTGGCCGCAGTAGGCGAGCCACAGGCCGGTGTCGAAGTTGGCGTGATCCATCTTCTCGGTGGGCTGCAGGTCGATTACGAGCACGGGGGTCTTGGAGCGCTGCGCGATCGGTAGCACCATCGAGGAGGTCAGGTACGTGGTGAGGAACATGACGATGAGGTCGCAGTCGGCCTCGCGGAGCTTCTCGCCCGCGGCGACACCCTCCTGGGCGTCGGAGATGAAGCCGACGTCGACGACCTCGGCATCCATCTGCTGGAACCGGTCCGTCACGTAGCGCGCAGATTCCTGCAACTGGGGTAGCAGCCCAGGGAACTGCGGCCAGTACGTGCCGAGACCGCCGGCGACGAGGCCGATGCGGGTCTTGCGGCGCGTCTTGGGAGCAAGCAGTGTCGAAAGGTCGGTCATCATGCCCCCCAGCTTGCCTGCTGCCCACCCACGCGGTCAGCAGCGATCTTCGCCTGGTATCCGGATGCCGCGTACGCCGCCATCGGGTCGCCCGCGAGTCCGCGCGACTCGCGCCACGCGGCGAGGTCGGGGCGGACATCCGTGTAGAACGCGTCCATGAGGACGCCGTTTGCCCCTAGCACGTCGCCCGCGTCCTGCGCGGCCTTGAGTGCCATGGTGTCCACGAGCAGCGCACGCGCCGTCATCTCCTGCACGTTGAGCACGGAGCGGATCTGGCCGGGGATCTTGTCCTCGACGTTGTGGCACTGGTCGAGCATGAAAGCCACGCCCGAGTCTGCGCCGTAGCCGCCGCCGCGCACGACCTCGAAAAGGATGCGGAACAGCTGGAACGGGTCGGCCGCGCCCACGATCAGGTCGTCGTCAGCGTAGAAGCGCGAGTTAAAGTCGAACGAGCCGAGCTTGCCGAGGCGCAGCAACTGCATGACGATGAACTCGATGTTCGTGTCCGGGGCGTGATGTCCAGTGTCGAGGCACACGAGAGCGCGGTCGCCGAGCGCCGCCACCTGGGCGTAGCTGGTACCCCAGTCGGGGACATCCGTGTGGTAGAAAGCCGGCTCGAAGAACTTGTACTCGAGCACGAGGCGCTGGTTCTCACCGATGCGGTCGTAGATCTTCCGCAGCGAGTCCTGCAGGCGGTCCTGACGGCCCCGGATGTCGCCCTGGCCCGGGTAGTTTGTGCCGTCGGCGAGCCAGATCTTCAGGTCCCGGGAGCCCGTGGCATTCATGATGTCGATGCACTCGAAGTGGTGGTCGATGGCCTTCTGGCGCACGGCGGCATCGGTGTGCGTGAGCGAGCCGAACTTGTAGGCGTCGTCCTGGAAGGTGTTGGAGTTAATGGTGCCGAGCGCGACTCCGTGCTCCTGCGCGAAGGCGGACAGGGCCGCGTAGTCGTCGACCTTGTCCCACGGAATGTGCAGGGCGACTGAGGGCGACAGCGCGGTGAACTTGTGCACCTGCGCGGCATCCGCGATCTTCTCCTGCGGGGTACGGGGCGTGCCGGGGGTGCTGAACACCTTGAAGCGAGTGCCAGAGTTGCCGAAGGCCCATGATGGCAACTCGATCGCCTGCTCTGTGAGCAGCGTGGCGACTGCGGCAAAGGATTTCATGATGGTCCTCTTCGTTGAGTCAGTCAGGGATGCCGTTGTAGCGGCGATGTCGATTCAGGCGGTGAACTATTTCACCATACCAAATGTGGCAGCCCGCAGTGTTAAAATGGACTCATCTTCGCGTGCGAATAGCGAAGGCATTGCCCGACCAGATTTTTACGCCACGAACCCGTCAAATTGGAGATAGCCGGGTTCTCGTTGCGAGAGATCAGTGCTCTGATCGGTGGCGGACTCCCCGAGTCTTCACGGACCGCGAGAGTTCGAACGGCACCAATGGCGCCGTTCTCTCCGTTTACCGCCCGCGCGCTGACCCCAATCGCGTAACAGTTGCGACCCCCCGTTCTCTGCGCGCCGATTCGAGGCGTATGACGGGTCGGATCGGTAAACGACCCGCTCACGCGCTAGCAGATTCGCTGACCGACCGGCGCGAATTGAATGATGGATTCATCCCACGGCGAGAGTCGCGGTGCCGTTTCTTCCCAGTAGTACTTGAGAGCGTCGGTATTCCAACCACGGTAGACCTCGGCCCATTCAACTCCGGCATGGTTCGAGAGCGACTTCTCTTCAATCGGTTCACTGGCCGGCTGGTAGCGGACGTCCATGCTGAGCCGAACGAGATCGCGCCGTGAGGCTTGCATTGCACGATGGATCGTTAGAGATGGGAACGTGAGAATATCTCCCGCCTCGAAATTCGTAGAGAACCAGTCTGTCTCGTCCTCGCACAGTTCCAAGCCCATGTCGAATCCGCCGGTACCGAGCTCACCGAGGGGAATGATTCCCTTTCGGTGGGAGCCCCGGAGCACTCCAAGCGGGCCGATGCTCATGGGCGCTTTTCCAAGGGGCCCCCACACCGTCCAAGTGTTCTGACTGCCTTGAATCAGCGGGAAGTCCTGATGGGGCGGCGTCGGTCGAAGGCTCCGATGAGAGGTCGTCACTCGCACGATATGGCGGGGATGCACGAAAACAGGCTCGCCGAACAGGGTCTCAAAGAGATCAACCAGAGTCGGATGATGCGGAAGCTGGTGGAGGCTCTGGACCTTCTGAATTGCAGCGTAGCCCTCAGCAGAGATTCCGATGTCGACTCGGAGCTCCTCCTCGGGGACCAGGTTGATCTCCGCGTCGTTGACCACTCCGTCGACCAGACGCGTTCCCGGCACGAGCCAGTTTCGTTCCGCCATGGTTGCCAACAGATCTTCCCGCACGCTTAGCACCTCGTGAGGAGGCAGGAGCTGTCGGAAGAACAAGTAGCCATCGGCGGCGGCGCGGGCACGGAGGGCCAAGGGGTCCTCAAGGAGGTCGGTCGAATCGCGAAGCTCGCGTATATCAGAGGCGGTAAGTGCGTTCATAGCAGTACGCTAAATGGACGATGGAAGCTTTCCAATGCACATAGCCCGTATAAACATGGATTCTGCGAACATGTACTCCTCCCCGATGATCGTGCACGCGAACCACTTCAGGTTCGCAGCTGGGGAGGTCATCGGACCTCGCTTAGTGGGAAGCCGCATGGTGTTCTGGGTTCTCAGCGGGTCAGGTCGGCTGGATGTCGATGGCACGCGACTAGACATCGTGACGGGGCAGGCAGTTGCTCTGCCCTGGAATCATTCGATCAGGTATACCGCCAGCCGCACAGATCCGTTCCATGTGGGTGGGGTGCATCTCGTTCCACATCTAGATGGGGAGACACCGATTGAGTGGCGAGCGGCCCACGGCGCCACGGATCCTCTTCGCTTCGCGGGTAGCCGCGCCGACGTGGACTGGCCGGGTGCCGACTCGCCCCGGATCCTCTCTAGAGCCGCGAGTGAGGAGGTTCGCGATCTGGGGGAAATCGCGATTCGTCGTTACCTCGAGAAACCGAACTCCTCTGTCATGCGAGCGTTGGCGATCTCACTAGTCGCGGCTGTCGTCACGCCGCGGGCTGAGGATGCGCGGCTTTTGCCTTCTGGCGTGAGGGCCGCGCAGGAGTATTGTGTGGCGCACCTGGACACGCCAATCTCGACCGAGCGGCTCGCCCGGATCGCTGGGCTGAGTGCATCGGGCCTCGTTCGTCAGTTCAAGGTTCATTCAGGCGCTGCACCTCAGCGATGGCTACGGGAGCAGCGCTTGAACGCAGCCGCGAGACTATTGACTACATCGACGCTTAGGGTCAACGAGATCGCGAAGAGCGTTGGCTTCGAGGATCCACTGTACTTTTCACGTGCATTCGCGGCCCGCTTCGGCGTAAGTCCCCGCGAGTACTCCCGATCACGTCCCCAACTGTGACAAAAGGGGAGCTCACGGGAGGGCGGCGATCCGGCCCCCGATGATCCATTCTGAGAAGTACACCTTGCCACTCGGATCGGCGGAAACGCCGTGAGGGCTGCGTGGCGCGAAATCACTGAGCTGCGGGCGAGCGAGCACGCGTCCTGCATCGGCAATGTTGGGCCATCCCGACTGTCCGGATGTTGGGTGGCCGGCGATCACCCGCACGTCACCGTCGTCGGTTACTTCGATCAGGTAGCCGCTTAGTTCGGTGACCACGACCGAGTCGGTCGTGGACGCCAGCCCGCTTGGGTCACGAATCAGGGGGTGCGTCGTTTCACGGACAAAGTTGCCATCTAGAGTGATGTGCACGAGGCGATGGTTCCCTCGATCCGCGATGATGATCTCGCATTCGCCTTCCACTGTTCGTACGAGCAGACCGTGTGGACAATCGAAGGCTCTACCGGAGTCGGCTCCATCGAGGGTCAGAAGAACTTTCCCGTCGATCGAGATTCGATGGACTAGGCCGTCGCCGTAGCCGTCAGCAACCCACACCGCAGTCACCTTCTGGTCCCGGGTCTCGAGTCCGACAGAGGTGGGTCGCCACCGACCTAGGTCCAGTAGTGAGGATCCCGTATTGACTAGTCGGTGTGATTGGCCGCTCGCGAGGTCGACGACAACTACCCCTCCGATCCTCGTGTCGTACTCGTATCCGCTAAGAGGACGCGCCTTAAGCCCGGGGTCAGCGACCCACGCCGTGAGCTGATCGTCGTAAGTTCCTAAGGCGATGTCGTGTATCTCCGTCGACGGAAGAGACCATGAGCGTTCTTTCAAAGACGTCAGGTCTATTGCGACGAGAGCCTTCCCATTGGGGTGACCGAAGTAAATGACATTGTCGTAATACTCGATGCCGGGATGGGCCCATTCCTCCGAACTCGGATCGGTGTGAATAATCTGTAGCGGCTCAGCGGTGTTCTTCACGTCGGTTGCCCTTCGAGGCTTGGTTATAAGGAATCGGTTTGAGCAGTCCAAGTGCGGCCCAGGTCTCACTGCCGGCCCGTTTCAAGCTCGAACGGGGCTCAACGCCGAGGGTGCGCTGTCTTTTCGTGATGCCGGACGCTAGCGGCGTGACTAAACTTGAGTTCAGGAGTGAAATAGTTCACCAAAAAAATCTATCAACTGTAGCTATCGTGAAGGAGCTAACTCGCTTTTGTGCGGACGACCTTTCTCTTCAGGTCTTTGACATGCTCGTCAAATCATCTCAGCTCAACCCCGACAATCTACGAGGTGAAATGGGGGCAGGGTTGAGAAGCTGACGCCCCGCGTCCGTCGGGGGCTTGCGAACTTGTCATCCAGATTATTCAGATTATGGAGGTGTCGGAATGTACTCGGAGGGTCCCGATTCGGCTGTTCGGCATAGCATCGGTCAGGTCTCGGAACCTGACGATTTCGACGAATTCTGGTTCGCAACACTTAGGGATTTTGCTCCCGAATCGCCCGCTTTCGAGGTCGCCCAGCTCTCGTTACCACTTCAGACGATGGACGTCTACGACATCACCTTCGCGGGCTTCGGCGGCGAGCCGATCAAGGCTTGGCTGCGCGTTCCGCGTGTGAAAGTCGGCGCCCTCCCGACTGTCGTCGAGTACGTCGGGGCCAATGGCGGGCGCGGTCATCCGCTCGATAACCTGGTCTTCGCATCCTCGGGGTTGGCGCACTTCCAAATGGATAACCGAGGTCAAGGCGGAGGATGGAGCTCGGGCGACACCTCAGACCTGGGAGAGACCGGACCGCAGGCGCCCGGTACCTTGACCAAAGGCATCCAGTCCCGCGAGCCTTACTACTACCGGCGACTCATGGTGGACGCTGTCTGTGCCATCAGAGTCGTTCGGGAGCTCGCACAAAGTGATCAATCACGGATCTCTGTCCACGGGGTGAGCCAAGGGGGCGGTATCGCCCTCGCCGTTGCTGGCTTGGTGGCCAACCTGCATAAGGTAATTGCCCGAATCCCGTTCCTTTGCGATATCGAGCGGGCGAGCAAGACCTGCGATCGCCCTCCGTATTCGGAGCTGCAGCAGTACTTGGCTATTCACAGACACGACGTGGCTCGCGTCGGTGAATTACTCCGGTACTTCGATGCGGTCAACTTTTCGCGTCGCGCGTTCGCTCCAGCTCACTTTTACGTTGAACTGATGGATCTCACCTGCCCACCGTCCACTGTGTACGCGGCGTTCAACAACTATAAAGGCGCGAAGGAGATAGGCGTTTGGGCCTACAACGGTCACGAGGGCGGCCAAGCTGACGACGATGCCGCCGCGCTGGAGTTCCTTATGCGGTGATGATCCAACGTGCCGGCCCGTCTGACTCCGGCCCAGACGATTCGCGCTGCTTATGCTTGGCCAAGAGGCGCAAAGCTCTGGCGAACGTAACGACGCCCGTCTTCCACCGATCGCGCGTTGCGAACGAGCTCGCGCGCGCTCACAAAGACCTCAGGCCTCTGCGTTCGCCTCTCTCGCATCGATGTCGAGGTGGAACACCAGTGGAAGATCGGTCGCGATAGGCGAGAGATCATCGTTCGTCGGCATGATGTCCGACATATCCTTCCACCACTCGAGCGTCGCCGACGACTGAGCGCTGCTGTTCCATATCTCGACATCGTCAACTTCGACGTACATGAAAACGACTCCCAGATCGGGCGCGGCGAAGATCGACAAGTTCCTGCCTCCGTGCGCAGCAATTGATTCGCGCATCGCGCGATTCATTTGCTCATGCCTAACCCCGTACTCTGCGAGAGATTGCTCCGGAACGACGATCGCCGTCGCGATCCGAGTGGTCACTGGGCTCTCGCCTTCTTGTCGTCGAGAGCGTTGCGGAGGGCATCCAAGTAGCCGTAACGGCGAACGGTGTCAGGGAGCAGGTACGAGCCTTCGGTCCATTCGTTCCATGCGTTGATGGTGACCAGAGGGTGAGGGGCTTGGTGTCGCTCGACGAAGTCAAGGGCGCCTGAAATGGCTTCGGCGAATTGCTCTGGGGTGGGATCGGCCGCGGGGATCCAGGGGTATTCTCCGGCGTCGAAGCGCATCGTCTGATCTGTTCTTGGGGTCGAGTCCCACCCGACGGTGACGTTGGGGTGGAACGGGATTGCGCTCGATGCAGCGATCCGTTCATAGGATTCGAACGCCAGTCGGCGAACTTTGTCCCAGTCGGCCGCGGGGAATCCGATCTCATTCGCTGGGGCGTGGTGAATCCAGACGTAGGAGGTCGCGGAATCAAAACCCAATTCCGAGAGGAGGGCTACCGGGTCGCTGAATGTGGTGGACCCAGGGAGCTCGTTCTCCCCCCGAACGACACCATCGAGGTGGATCCCCGCAAATCCCTTGGTTCGGGCAAGTGAGCCGAACCAGTGCAGTGCGTCAAGGGTTTGAGGGATCCCTCCGAGGCCGAGCACGAGTGTTTCGAGGTCGTAGATGGAAAGGAATGGCCGGTTCTCGACGAGGTAGTAGTTCGGCTGCGAGAAGTACGCGTCAGTGACGTGCCTGGCCATGTCCTCGAACGGGCCGCGTCCGATGTCTCCGGCGGCCAGGAGCGGTCCGCTTCCGTCCAGGTTGTGCGACGGAAAGATATTGACGAGGGCGTGATTCGCCCACATCAGCGCAAAGCCCAGATCCTGTCGTCGTGAAGCTTTCAGGAATCCTTCGTCCAGGGCCTTCTGCAGGAAGGGGCCGTCCTGATACCAGTAGTAGTCGAAGAGGAACCCGTCGATTCCGTAGCGAGTCGCGAGCTCGATCTGAGTGTCCATGACCTGCGGGTCAGATTCATCGAACTCGCCCAACAACGGTGTGCGTGGTTGGCGGTGGTCCGGATAGCGAGGCGTCGCGTCTTTGAGTAAGTCCCACTCGTTCCATCCGGGCGTGAACCATTCATCGTTGCGAGGGTCTTGGTGCCAATTGGGAAAGTAGTAGGCGAACAGTTTGGGTGTCATTTTCGTGCCGATCTGTCTGGGGGTGGTGGGTTGGTCTACTGGCCGTAAACGATCAGTCGGACGACCTCGTCAACAGTTGTTTGCGATCGATCGCGGATGCCCGCGATCTCGCCGAGACGAAGTGCCAAGAATCGGTCCGTGACATCCCAAACCTGCTGGAGGTTGTGGCTGATCACGATGACCGCCTTGCCGGCATCACGGAGTCGAGCGATCACATCAATGACTCGCTGCGATTCCTGCACTCCCAGTGCGGCCGTCGGCTCGTCGAGAATGATCAACTCGGCGCCCTGGAGCAGCACTCGGGCAATGGCCACCGATTGACGTTGCCCGCCCGATAAGGAGCTGACGTTGACGGTGACGCTGGGAAGCCGGAAGGTGAAGTCCTTCAGGACTCGTTCGGCCTCGTCGATCAACTTGCGATGATCGACGAACGGCCCCGGTCCTAGTTCGCGGCCGAGGAAGAGATTAGCGGCAACACTGCGGCTGTCGACCAAGGCCAGGTCCTGGTAGACGGTTGCGATCCCGGACGAGATCGCGTCCTTCGGACCTGACCACCTCTGCGGATTGCCTCGAACGAGGATCTCGCCGCCGGGATCGGGCGCGTAGACACCCGAAAGCAACTTGATCAGCGTCGACTTGCCTGCGCCATTATCTCCGACCACGGAGAGCACTTCGCCTGCTCGCAGTTCGAAGCTCACACCGCGTACGGCCTGGACGTGTCCGAAGGTTTTGCGTAGATCGCGGGCCTCCAGCAGCGGCGCGGTCATCTGAGGACCCGCTTTGCTGCGATCGCGCCAAGGACTACGGCCAGGATGAAGACGGCGCCGCGCACGGTGGCCTGAATGTTGGCGTCAACAGATAGCAACGTCAGCCCGTTGTTGAGCACGCCGATCAAAACCACTCCTGCGAACGTCCGCTCGATACGACCGGATCCACCGCCTAAGCCGATCCCACCAAGGAGCACTGCTGTGAGCACGTCGAACTCTGCCGTTGCTCCGAATTGAGGCCCTCCGGACGCTGCTCGGCCGGCGCTCAGTGCGCCGCAGAGTCCCGCGGCGGCCGCGGTGAGCAAGAACACTCCGACGTAGATGCGCTTGACGGGGATCCCATTTCGAAGCGCTGCGGTGGAGTTGCCACCAACGCCGTACACGTGCCAACCCGTCTTCGTACGCTGAAGGAAAATGTACAGCAGGATGAAGACGATCACCGCGATGATCAGGGGCGTAGGAATCCCGAAAGGTCGGGAGTTGACGAACCGCTGAAGCGATAAGTCCGTGATGGGGATGCTCTGATTGTCGCTAATGGTTCTAGCGACGCCGCGGACAGTCAGTGCTACGGCAATTGTCACAATGATCGCATTGATGCCCACGCCGACGACGAGAACACTGTTGAGCAACCCGACCAGCATGGCCGTCAGAACTGCGAGCAGCACAGCCAGAGGAGCCGGAACGCCGAATTGTTCGATCGCCATTGCGGTGATAACTGCGCTGATTGCCAGGCTTGCCCCAATGCTCAGATCGAGCTGACCCGCGATGAGGGCCACAGTCATTGCTGCTGCCATCACCCCCGTGATCGAGATCGCGAGGCCAATGTTCAGCAAGTTCTGTGGTGTCCAGAAGAAGGGCGAGGCCAGTGAAAAAAAGACGACGAGCGCCCCGAGGGCCACGTAGAGGCCGTAGTCGAGAAGGATGTCAATGGCCCGCGGGCGGACCTTGGCTTCAGGGGTAGCCCCCGCCGCCACAGTGGCGGCGGGGGCTACGTTCGAATCGCTCACGCTATTCCTTGTCGTCGGGATAGAACTCGTCAACATTCTCCGACGTGAGCACCCGAGTGACCTCGAACGGCGCGAAGTCCTCACCCAGGTAGGTAGCGATGGCCACCTCCACCCAGTTCCATCCCTCGGCGTAGGGCTGGTAGTCCACTGCGCCGACGAGAATGCCTTCGTTGTCAGCGCCTCGCAGTGCGGCTCGCGCAGTCGCAGCACCGCCGCTCGCGACGGCCAGAATGTCCGCCGAGCGGCTGGCCGACTTGGACGCGTTCACAGCGCCGATCACGGGGTCGTCGCCGTAGGACACGACGATCGTTACGGCATCCGGGTGAGCAGTGAGGTAATCGGTGAAGGTATCCGCTGCTGCGACATTGGGATCGGTTCCAGTCGGCTCGAGACGAATCTGCTTGTCCTCGGGGATGCCCCAGATCTCAGCGGCGTCCGCGAATGACTGCTCGACTCTGGTGTCGCACGGGGCGCAGTTTGCCGCCGAGATACCGACGATGAAGAGATCGCGGTCCTTCCAGTCGCCCGCGAGCTTCTCGTCGACCGAATCCTTGATCGTGCTGACGGCCAGAGAACCCACCGCTGCATCGGAGACGCCAAAGTCGGTCGCCCCGTCGAGCGCACCGTCGATGACGACGACCTTCGCGTCATTGGCCGTGACCGCCTCGACGACGGCCGCGTTGAACGCGCCGCCGCCGCTGCCAACTACGACCGGGCTCTTCACCGAGACCTGCTCGTACGCTGACAGGGCTGTGTCGTAGGCGAAGGCCAGGTCGGACTCGTCGAGCTGAACTCCGTAGAACTCGGCGGCGTCGTTCATTCCCGCAGACCACTCTGCGAAGAATGCGTAGCCGAGACCCGGGTTGATGAACGCAAGCTGCAGCGGCTCGATGTCCTTTGGAACGGCGAACAGGGGGACGACACCGCGAGATCCGGTGGCCTCCTTGACCTCTTCGGCGCTCCATGACCCGGACTGACCGGTTGAACCCTCTGATCCGTCAACGGCGGGCACGCATCCGCTGACGAGTAGCACGCTGGACGCGACAACCGCGAGAAGCGCGTTGGGTAGTAATCTCCGCATGGAGTCCTCCTTGACTCGAAGTGATTGATTTTGTTGCTTGGCGCATTTGGTGAACTGTTTCACCTGTATGTGGACGATAGCGTGTAAGCGCGATCACTGCAATGGCGCTTTTGTTTTTCGACCGGAAGGGACTCGGACTTATGCGATCTACTCCGACGACAGCTGCTCACTCGTCGGCCGGAGCGTCCCGTGCGACGGTGCGTGATGTGGCCGACGCGGCCGGGGTCTCTCTCGGCACCGTGTCCAATTTCCTCAACGATGTGAAGCCCATCGCTCCGGCAACGCGCAGTCGCATCGAGAAAGCAATCGAGTCTCTAGATTTCGTGCCGAACCGATCGCTCCGAACGATGCGCGGCGGCCGCACCCAAGCGATCGGCTATGTCGTCTCAGATTCCCCGGATCCATTCTTTGTCGAGGTTGCGCGCGGTATCGAAGACGTCGCGCGGCATGGTGGTCTGGTCCTTGTGAGTTGCAACACCGAAGGGCGGCGCGACCACGAAAGCCAGTACGTGACCGTTCTGGCTGAGATGCGAGTCGCGGGAGTAATCGTCCTGCCGTCGTTTGAACAGAGCGATTTGCCCTTTCGCGGCTTGCGGGCATCGGGGGCCGCGGTGGTCGTTCTCGGCGAGTGGGATCAGGAGACATGCTCCATCGGGTTCAACGACCAAGAAGGTGGGCGTCTGGCCGCCATGCACCTTCTGGAATTGGGACACCGACACATCGTGTTCCTCGGTGGACCTGGCGGAGAAAGCCAAGTCGAGCACCGTTTCGCCGGCGCCCAGGCCGCCGTCCGTTCCGTCGAGGGGTCAGGGGTGAGCCTGAGGCGAATCGATGCCACAGGCTCGGCAATCTCAGATCGATCCGAACTGGCAGATCGACTTCTCGAACTCGAACCGCGACCGACCGCGGTGTTCTGTGCCAGCGATAGCCTCGCGCTCGCAGTGCTAAACGGACTCCTGCGAAAGGGCATTCGCGTGCCCCATGACATCGCTATTGTCGGATTCAATGACATCATGGCCGCACAACTTGCAGTCGTGCCCCTCACGACGGTATCGGTTCCACAGTACGAATTGGGACAGCGTGCCGCGCAACTCCTGTTGGACGAATTGAAGCCAGGCCATCGCCACGAGCAAGTGATTTTCGAACCCAGCTTGGTCGTTCGGGAGTCGACCACCGGATAGACCCAGCACCCGAGCCGCTGATCTTGGTTATTGCGACTCGTAGTCGCGACCAACCGATCAAGGCGCTGCAACGACCGGCATTGCCACCTCACAACCGTGAGCCGCGCCTCATGTTCCCACCCTGAGGTCTGAATCGCCCCGGGTTTGATGGAGGGCTTGATTCCCCGAGAGGATCAAGTCATGCCAGCACCAAGGAAGTATCCGCAGGAGTTGCGGGAGCGAGCAGTCAGGCTCGTGCAAGAAGCCCAGAAGGAAGACCCGGAGCTGTCGCTGAACGCGGCAGTGATCCGGATCGGGCAACGCACCGGCGTCAACGCTGACACCCTTCGAGGGTGGGTCAAGCAGGCCGCGATCGATGCCGGGCAACGCCCGGGGGTGACCACGAGCGAGGCGAAACGCATCAAGGACCTTGAGGCTGAAGTTCGGGAGCTCAAGCGTGCCAACGAAATCTTGTTGGCGGCCTCCTCGTTCTTCGCGCGGGAGCTCGACCCGCGACTTCCCTGGTAGTGCAGTTCATCGACGATCATCGTGACCGTTTTGGGGTCGAGCCAATCTGCCGAGTGCTCACTGAGCACGGAGTGAAGATTGCCCCTTCGGGTTACTACGCCTTCAAGAAGCGCCCCACCTCAGCTAGGGCGCTGCGGGACGAGCAGCTGATCGCCGAGATCGAGCGGGTCTTCTGGAGCCGCAAGCTTGGCCGTGGGATCAGCGGGGTGCGCAAGATGTGGCATCTGCTGCGTCGTGAGGGCACCCCGGTGGCCAGGTGCACGGTCGAACGGCTCATGCGAAAGCAGGGTCTGCGCGGGCTTCGTCGAGGCAAGCAGTTCATCACCACCAGGCCGGACGAGAAGGCGCTGCGGCCGCAGGATCACGTCAACCGTGACTTCACCGCTTGCCGGCCGAACCAGCTCTGGGTCGTGGACTTCACCTACGTGCCCACCTGGTCAGGGATGGCGTTTACCGCGTTTGTCACCGACGTGTTTTCCCGCCGCATCGTGGGCTGGCGCACCATGGGGCGCATGCCGACCGAGTTGCCGTTGGACGCGTTGGAGATGGCGCTGTGGATCCGAGATCGCGCCGGGGAGGACGTGACCGGGGTCATTCAACATTCGGATGCCGGAGCTCAATACACCGCAATTCGCTACGCCGACCGCCTCGCCGATGCTGGCGCGATCGCCTCGATCGGAACCGTCGGCGACAGCTATGACAACGCTCTGGCGGAGTCGGCGATCGGGCTCTATAAGACCGAGTGCGTCAAGATCGACGGCCCTTTTCGGACCGTCGATGAGCTCGAGCTCGCGACGCTGAGCTGGGTGCACTGGTTCAACGAGAACCGCCTGCACTCCTCGATCGGGTATCTCACCCCGATCGAGATGGAGAACGAGTACTACCGTGAGATCAACACCCGACAGCAGCCGCTGCCGGGAGAACTCGCCCTCCACTAAACCCGGGGCGATTCATCCGCTCTGTGAAGTGCTGGTCAGAGGCGCGTATTGGGTACCGTGCGCGCGCAGCTAGTGTGTGTGGGTTGCCCACTCTCCAGAACTGACCGAAGCCCGTGAACCCGCCCCACCAGCAACGCGAACGATGTTGACTTGGGCTGGGTTGACTGTTGTGATCCTCCCGTTCCTCGGGGCACTTCTTGGCTCGGTTGTCGGACGCAACACCGCTGACC
>JBGSTT010000084.1:0-1987 GCA_041736385.1 Rhodoglobus sp.
CCCGGTGATCGAGCTGCCCCCGGTGATCGAGCTTGTCGAGATCCATCCCCCGACCCCGACGACGTCTTCCTCTTCCCCCCGGCAGCTTCGTACCGGTCCGCAGCGGCCTTGCGTTTTCCGGCGGGGTGATACGGGCGATCCTCTGCCTTCGGGGTCGGTTTGCGACCCTCAAGTGCCTGCCGTCCCTGCCCGCCCGAACCGACCTGCGGACCCTTGCGAGCCTTGCGCACGGCTCCAGCACGGGGCTTATTGCCTGAGTTCTTCATGAGTCGATGCTCCAATGCGATTCGGCGGCGCCATCTTCGATGGTGATGCCCGCCGCGGCCAGTTCATCACGAATCCGGTCGGCCGTTGCGAAGTCCTTGGCCGCGCGGGCATGGTTGCGGTCGGCGATGAGCGACTCAACCAGGCTTCCGAGGGCGCGTTCGGTTGGCTCAGATGCCGCGGCCGCCCAGTGCGCTGAGCCCGGGTTGATCCCCAGCACCTCGACCATCGCGAGCACCTCGGCGCGAGTGGATGCGAGCGCGCTCACGTCATCGGCGTCGAAGGCGAGGTTGCCAGATCGCACCGTCTCATGCAGAACGCCCAGTGCCGCTGGCACGGCCAGGTCGTCATCCATGGCGGATGCGAATGCGACTGGCACGACTTCGGCCGCAGCAAACCGGGTACCGGTGAGTCGACGATCGGCCCGGTTCAGGAAGACTTCGATGCGCTCCAGTGCCGCCTCAGCCTCGACGAGCGCTCCGTCGTGGTAGTCGATGGTGGAGCGGTAATGGGCTGCCCCGAGAAAGTAGCGCACGACCAGCGGGCGCGCGAGCTCAAGAAACTCGGCAGCGAAGATCGAGTTGCCGAGCGACTTCGACATTTTCTGACCGTTCACGTTGACGAGTCCGTTGTGCACCCAGTAGCTCGCGAACTCGTCGCCAGCCGCGTTCGACTGGGCGAGCTCGTTCTCGTGGTGCGGAAAGCGCAAGTCGAGCCCGCCTCCATGAATGTCGAAGGCCGCTCCGACATACCGGCGTGCCATGGCGGAGCACTCAATGTGCCACCCCGGCCGGCCGTCACCCCATGGGCTCGGCCACGCAGCATCCGCCGGTTCGCCGGCTTTATGGCCCTTCCACAGCGCGAAATCGCGGGCATCGCGCTTGGCTCGCGGGTCAGCGTCCGAGGCCGCGACCATATCGTCTGGCTTCTGCCGAGTGAGTTCACCGTATGCCGGCCAGCTTGCTGTATCGAAGTAGACGTCACCAGAGGCATCCGGAGCAGGATAGGCGTGGCCTCGTTCAATGAGTCGCGCGATGAGCGCTTGCATCTCAGTGATACTCGCCGTCGCCCGCGGCTCGTACGTTGGAGGCTGGATGCCGATGGCCGTGTACCCCGCAGTGAACTCGAGTTCGTACCGGTACGCGAGCGCCCACCACGGTTCAGTGCTTGACGTGATCGAGGCAGCACTGAGGATCTTGTCGTCGATATCGGTGACGTTGCGCACCAAGGTCACGTCGAATCCGCGGTAGTTCAACCAGCGGCGCCACAAGTCGTATACCAGGGCCGAACGCAGGTGACCAATATGAGGGGATGCTTGCACCGTCGGCCCGCAGACGTACATGCCAACCTTGCCGGGCGTGAGAGGCACGAAGTCGACGAGGGCCGCGGACTTCGAGTCGTAAAGGCGCACGGTCACCTCGCAAGTTTAGTGGCGCGCGCGTTTGGCCTCGCGAGAATGCGGCTCGAAAGGGGGGTTGAGGCGTCCGCCCGAGCGAATGTTACACTGGGGGTCCCCCTAGTTTTGCTTTTTCCCGAAAGCAACCCGACCGTTTTCTTGGAGTTCCTGTGTCTATGCGCCCGTCGCCTCGCCGACGTTTTCCGTTCACTGCGGTAGTCGCACTCGTGATCGCGCTCGTCGCGTTGATGACGGTCGGGGGCGTGTCGACAGCGATGTTGACCTCAAACGTTGACCCTATTGGCATCGCGACGACCGGACCTTCAA
>JBGSTT010000085.1:0-1615 GCA_041736385.1 Rhodoglobus sp.
CCCGCTGCTTCGACGGAATCATGTCGTTGAGGTAAGCACGCTGAACCGGGTCGTCAATTGCCGAGACGATTCCCCACAGCGCAACCAGTGCCACTGCGACCCAGAATTCGGTGGCGAATCCGAGGCCAATCAACACAGCAACACTCGAGACGGTCGCGAGGAGGATCGTGGAGGTACGGCGACGAAACCACCGTCGAACCCACGGGGCCAGCGCTCCACCGACGATGGAGGATCCAGCCAGAATCGCCGCCGCGATTCCGGCGATCGAGTAGGCCTCAGGGTCGCCCCACAGATTGAGCAGATGCGGCTGAAGAGCGTAAAAGACGTAGATGCCGACACCAGCCGTGAAGGGGCTTGCGAGCATCAGCCAGCGCACCGGCGCGTTGCCCAGCCCATAGGTCAGTGACGCTCGCAGCACGTTTCTGGTTGCCGCGATCGGCCCAAGACCCCGCTCCGGTTTGAATCCAAGATCGCGCATGAGCAAAGCCGCAACGAAGAACATGACGAGCAGGATGCCGCCGCGAACCAGAAATGGCACACCGAGGTTGGTCAACTGCGCGAGAACTCCACCGAGCACCGATCCGCTCAGCATCGCGATACCGCCGACGATCTGCGCCCGGCCAAATACCGTTTCAAGGCTGCCTTTGTACCCGGTTGCTGCGAGGGCGTCGACGAGCCAAGCGTCGACCGCGCCCGAGAAGAACGTGAACCCGAGACCGAGCAGCACGGAAACGAGCGCCCACGCCCAGAACGGCGCCTGCCAAAGCCACATGAACCAGTACAGAATCGTGGTCGCCGCGAGCGTGACCGTGCCGATCAGGAATGACGCGCGCCGACCGAGCGTGTCCGCGACAACACCGGTTGGAATCTCGAAGACCAGCATTCCCAAAGTAAAGAACGCGTTGGCGGCGAACGCCTCAAGGTTGCTGAGTCCAGCATCGAGCAGAAATATGGTGTTGATGCCCCAGATCAGAGAGGCGGCCAGCGTGTTGCCAAGCATCAGCACGTAGTAGGTGCCCTGAACACGCCGAGGTGAGATCAGCCGATCGGAGGTGTCGGAAGGCTTCATCAAGAAACCGTACCGTCACATCCGCCGCATGGGCGACGCACCTCGGCAATCGGAGCGACTACCCGGCGTCGGACGATTTCCCGTGCTTATCGGGCAGAGCATCCGTGGGTTGAGCGGCCCAAGACGGGGCTTCATCCGCCCCGGCTGATTCGTCCCGCGCAGCGTCAGCGCTTGTCGCCTGCACAACGCCGGCAGCGTGATGGGACGGCGCGTAGACGGTGTACAGACGCAGGGGTTCATTGCCAGTATTGATGACGTCGTGCCAAGTTCCGGCGGGGACTTGGATCGACCATCCTGCGGCGACCTCTTGTTCGAAGTCCAGCTGATCCTTGGCAGAGCCCATGACGGCTTTACCTTGACCGGTCTCGACCCGCAGAAACTGATCGGTGTCCGGATGCGCCTCAAGCCCGACCGACTCATTCACCGGGATACACATCAATGTGACCTGCAGGTGTCGTCCGGTCCAAACAACAGTGCGGTAGTTCTCGTTGTCGCCAGTGGCTGTCTCGATATCGAAGGCGTTCGGCCGGGGCCCTCTGTCGTTGT
>JBGSTT010000124.1:0-2633 GCA_041736385.1 Rhodoglobus sp.
AGCATCGGCCACCCGAGCCACGCGATGAACGGGCGGTCGAGCAACACAACCTCGGCGATGCACGCCAGCAAGAGCCCGGTATGCAGTGCGACCATCCACGGGAAGTGCTTCTGCCCGTACTCTCGCCCGCCTTGCTCAAACGCCAGCGCGGCGTTGCGCCTCGAGACGACAAGCTCGTAGATGCGTTCACCGCCGGTGGCCAGCACGAAGGCGATATAGAGGATGACGCTCACTCTGGGCTCACTTCGCGCTCACTCTGGGCTAGCTCCGCGCTCACTCTGGCCACTCAACGAGCACGAACTCGGCGCTCACCCCTGGGCCGAGCGCAAAGAGCAATCCGGTGCTGCCGGGGTCTTGGCCCTCGTCGATCGCGTCGGCGAGCACGTGCAACACTGCCGCAGAAGAAAGGTTCCCGACACGATCAAGCGAGGCCCACGACCGGGCAAACTCGGATGAATCAACGTCGAGCGAGTGCGCGAACGCATCAAGAACGCGAGGCCCACCCGGATGCGCCAGCCAGGTCGTGACATCCGCTATCGATTTGCCGTTATCGGCCAGGAAGGCGGCGACCTCGGCAGGAAAGTGCCGCTCGATGACCTCGGCGACCCCCGCCGTCAGGACGATCTCGAACCCCGTGCCGCCGATATTCCAGCCGATCACCTCACGGCTGTCCGGAAAGAACGAGCTGCGCGTATCGACGACACGTGGCCCGGGCTCTGCGCGATTCTCGCCGACCATGACGACCGCCGCCGCGCCGTCGCCGAACAGGCCGGTTGCAACAAAGTTGGCAATAGTCTCGTCATCGCGCTGCAGCGTGAGCGAGCACAGTTCGACGCTCAGGAGCACTCCAACCTGGTCAGGATGCCCGACCAAATAGTCATGCACACGCGCGATCCCAGCGGCTCCGCCAACGCAGCCGAGCCCGAACGATGGCAGTCGCTTCACATCGGGACGCAGCCCGAGCCTCGATACCAGCAGTGCGTCGACCGACGGGGCAGAGATTCCGGTGACCGACGTGAACATGACGAAGTCGACGTCTGGTGGTTCAAGTCCGGCGTCGGCGAGCGCCGTGCGCAACGCGCGTTCTGCGAGATCCGTTGCGACCTCGATGAAGGTGTCGTTGGCGCGACGGAAGTCGCCGAGGTCACGGTAGGCCTCGAGCGGGAGTGCCGTGTGCCGTCTCGCGATACCCGAGGATGCGTGCATCCGTTCGAGAACAGCACGCTTGCCAGGCACCGAGGAGATCAGCGGAGCAAGCTCAGCGGTGATCTCAGCTTGGGTGTACACAAAAGCGGGAAGCACCGGTGCGACAGCGGCAATGCGGCTCATTGGCTGAAACTAGCACGCGATACCGAGAGCTAGTCGTTCTTTGGCCACGCCAGCGGGGGGCGCTGGCGCCGGCACGATCAGGCCTGACGTTGGAACGCAGCGAGGTGGTTCTCTGAGCCACTGAGCAAACGTTCGTAGACGACGATGACATCCGGCTCGTCCTCCACGGCAACGGCAGCGGCGATGTCGTTGATGTCCTTTGTCTCAATGGCGATGCCGACCTGCATCGCCTCGGCACGGCTCACCGAGCCTTGCGCGATGAGCTGGTCGTAGAGCGCTTGGAGGTCGTCGTTCACAAACACGCCGACGTCGGTTGACCGCGGATCGGTAATCCCGCGAGCAGCGAGAAGGGGAAGGAGCTGCTCTTGGTGAGAGGTCTCGCTCCGCGCGATGCTTGAGAAGATGTTGGAACCCCAGAGATTCCCGAGGGTCACGTAGACGTCCTGAGCCAGCTTCTCCTCCTCAATCATGAAAAGCAGGGATGCCGCGGTTGCGTCGACGACGGGCTGAGCTTCCGGTGCGGTTTCCGATGGGGTTGGCGTTTCGGAAATAGCCAATGCCTCCTCGGTGGTCGCAGCGGGACTGACGGTTGCTGTCGAGCCGCTGGTATTGGCGATCGTGATCGCGGTGGCAGCTCCTCCGACGACGACGAGGCCAGCGGCGAGGCCGATAGCGAGAAGTGTGGTCCTGCGCATGGGGTATTCCTTCGAACGGCGGTGCCGGACTCGAATTCCCGCAGTGCGGTTCGAGCCGGACGTGCCACCTTGCGGTCGATGTTTCCAACGATCTGCCTGCTATCAGAATACCCCTAGGGGTATAACAGCGCGCTATGTGCTGGCCGAGAGAATGCCTACTGCGTGACGTTCACCGTGAACTCAAGCGGCTGGATACCACCCTGCTCGTTCGTCATCGTCACGGTTGTCTCGCCGACCTTGAGCGGCTTGAGCCCGGGGTTGAACGTCGCGCCACCGTCTTCGCGACCCTGCACGAACTCGACGATGCTCGAGTCGGCGATCTCGGCCGTGTAGCTGTCGACCGCGAGATCCCCGGTGTTGATGTTGATGACTTGGTTGAGTGCGACGTCAACGGTCGCTCCCTGGAGATCGCCGACGTTCACGGTGACGGGGGCGACCACGGGGGTCGGAGCGCAGGCCGCGAGGCCCAGCGCCAGCGAGACGGCCGCAATGGCCGCGAGAAACCGGATGCTCTTCATGCGGTCAGCTTAGGGTTTCGTGCGCTCAGATGGCTCGCGAAAACGCTACTCTCGGCTCCCCGGGTCCGTCATAGTCAGCGAACGCCAACAC
>JBGSTT010000151.1:0-4647 GCA_041736385.1 Rhodoglobus sp.
CCGGTTCGGCCGCGATTCCCGTCCCGATAGCATTACTCGTGAAACCGACCTCTGAGCAAAGGAAAAAGGGTGGCTGGAATGGTGTCAGAGACGCAACGTGGAGCAGACGCTGGGCCAGCATCGAGTGAGGCCGCATCCAACCGTCTCGCCGCAGTGCCGATCACGGTGGCTCGCGGTGACGGAATAGGTCCAGAGATCATGGACGCAACCCTGCGCATCCTCGAGGCCGCTGGTGCCCGCCTGACGATCGAAGAGATCGAGATCGGCGAGGCGGTCTACGCGCGCGGTCACAGCGCTGGCATCGAGCCGGGCTCGTGGGATTCGCTGCGCAGGACCAAAGTGTTCCTCAAGGCGCCAATCACGACACCGCAGGGCGGCGGGTTCAAGTCGCTCAATGTGACGATCCGCAAGTCGCTAGGCCTGTTCGCGAACGTGCGACCGTGCGTCGCCTATGCCCCGTTCGTCGAGACCCGCCATGAGGGCATGGGCATGGTGATCGTTCGCGAGAACGAGGAAGATCTGTACGCGGGCATCGAGCACCGACAGACCGACGAAGTGATGCAGTGCCTCAAGGTCATTTCGCGTCCCGGCTGCGAGCGCATCGTGCGCTACGCCTTCGACTACGCGCGAGCGAATGGCCGCAAGAAGGTCACCTGCTTCACCAAAGACAACATCATGAAGCTCACCGACGGACTCTTCCACAAAGTCTTCGACGAGATCGCGCTCGAGTACCCCGAGATCGAGAACGAGCACTGGATCGTCGACATCGGTGCGGCGAAGCTTGCCGACACCCCGGAGATCTTCGACGTCATCGTCATGCCGAACCTCTATGGCGACATCCTTTCGGATGTTGCAGCGCAGATCGCAGGCTCGGTTGGCTTGGCCGGCTCGGCCAACATCGGCGAACACGGCGCCATGTTCGAGGCGATCCATGGCTCGGCGCCCCGGCGGGCCGGCCAAGACATCGCGAATCCATCTGGCCTGCTGCTCGCGGCCGTGATGATGCTCGTGCACATTGGCCAACCGGATGTCGCAGAGCGCGTACACAACGCCTGGCTGGCAACCCTCGAAGCCGGTATCACCACCTATGACATCGCCTCGCCTGGAGCAACACCGGTCGGAACGGCTGCCTTCGCGACCGCCGTCATCGAACGCATCGGCACCTCGCCGGTGACGCTGCCAGCGGTAACCTACCCCGTCGATCAACCACCGCTAGCGATCCCACCGGCGCTGCAGCACGAACCGCAAACCAAGACCATGGATGGCGTCGACGTATTCCTGCACCACAACGACCGTGACCCCGCCGTGCTCGCCGATGCACTCACTGCGGCCGCGGGCGATGCATCGCTGAAGTTGCAGTTGATCACCAACCGTGGAGTGAAAGTGTGGCCGAACGGCCTTCCGGAAACGTTCTGCACCGATCACTGGAGGGCGCGCTTCCAGTCCGCCGAACCGGGGGCGACCAGTCGCGGTGACGTCCTGGATCTGCTGCATCGCCTCGACAAGGCCGGGCTCGACTTCATCAAGACGGAGGGCCTGTATCGCTTCGATGGCGAACTCGGGTACTCCCTCGCTCAGGGCCAGTAAGCCCGGTCGATAGCTAGAGCGCACCGCGCGACCCTCATCGCTAAACTCAAGCCCATCGCTCGGGAGGAGTCGCGATGCCTTGGCCAACGGCAGGCTCACTGCGGGCGCGAATTCCCGACATGAACGATGGCATCATCGCCACCGCCGGAGTGATCGAGGGCTTTCTCGCGGCTGGCGCCGGAACGGATGCACTGCTCGCGGCATCCATCGCCGCGACGGTCGCGGGCGCTGGCTCGCTCGGCGGAGTCAAGTACACCGAGTCCGCCGCCGAGCGGGACGCCCAACTCGCGCTCATTCAAGACGAGACTCGAGAACTCGCCAGCAGTCCAGAGGAGCAAATCAGCGACCTTGCCGTGTACTTCGAGGAACAGGGAGTCGAACCGGCACTCGCAGCAGAGGTCGCCCGTCAAGTGAACGCCCACGACCCTCTCGGCGCTCAACTTGAGATAGAACACGGCATTCGCGAACCGATGCGCGCCCGCGAGCCGTTCCTCGCAGCCGTCGGCGGGTCGATGGCCTTCGTCGTCGGGGGCGCACTGCCGATTGCAATCGTGCTGCTGGTTCCGCCTGACCTTCGCGCTCCGGCAACCGCCGTTGCCGTGTTGCTCTCGCTGACGTTGACGGCCTTCCTCTCGGCGCGCCTGAGCGATGCGAGCGTGTGGCGGACGATGCGACGTTCGCTCGTGATCGGTACTCTGGCCCTGCTTCTCGCGTTGCTGGCCGGACAGTTTCTGCCGGACCCGGACGGCGCGGTGGGCGGGATGCCCGTAATGCCGACCACCCCGTTCGACCTCTCGAGTCTCAGCCTCTCGAGTCTCAGCGCTCTAGACGCGGGTGATTGACGCGCTTGCCCGCCTCCGAGAAACACCGAGGCTGACCAGACCGACCACGAGCACGACCCCAGCGGCGCCGCCGATCGGCGCGAGCCCACTCGGGCCCGTTGCGGGCAACGTGGGACCTGACGCTCGGCCAATGGGGATAGCCCCCGGTAGCGCGACCGCTTCGAGATAGAACGCAGCAAAGAAAAGATTGTCGTCATTCGAGGCGTTCGAAGTGTCGACGGTGATGGCGGTATCCCCCACCGCGACGAACGGTGTCAGAGAATACAACTCGTCGTCCGATGTCGTTGTCCACGGCAGGCCGATCACGGGATTGGTCAGGCTATCCCCAACACCCCCAGCCGTAACCAACGAACCGTCGGCGCAGGTCCAATTCAGAAAGTCTTCGTCGCCGGGTACGTACTCATCACAGTCGTCAAAGTTGCCGGCCTGCTCAGTCAAAGTCTGCCCATTCACCGTGATCACAGTGTTTTGGGCGGCGAAGGCACTATAGGCCGAGCCAACAGACAGCCGCACGTCTTGCGTCTGGGGTGCGGTCAATGCCGAGAAAGCCAGTTCGAACTGACTGTCGATGGTGTTGCTCGTGCCGAAGAAGAGAGCAACCGACGACACGCTGATCGCCGGGTCCTGGAAGATCACGACCAGTGCGGAACCGTCGACGTTGGCCGCAAATGCGCCCTCGTCGACGGCCACGGATACTACGCCAGCAGGAGCAGCGTTCACGGTCGGCGCCACAATGGTCGTGACGTCCGCGAAGAAGTTGCGAAACCGTGTGACAGTGTCAGACGCGTCGTCAGTGAAGCTTGGAACACTACCGTCGAGCCTGAAGTCAGCCAGGTCGGCGCTGCCGACGTCGCCGGTAAACAGGTTCGCGGCCACCATAAGGAACGCAGCAACAACCGAACCACCAGCTGGCTTCTCGATCTGAAGCGTACCGGTGCCGGAGTTCGAGCCAAGCCCGTCAATAGACCAGCTGAGGTTGCCGGTGTAAGAGCGCACCAACTGCAAGCCGCCATCGTTGACACTCGCCGCGTATGCGGGCGCTACTCCCGCAGCGGAGAGGAGACCGGTGAGACCGATAAGCACAGCGCTGAACGGGGCGAGCTCTGAGAGCTTCATTTGTGCTGAGGCTATCACACGCCCAGCTACAACATGAGTTATCCATATTTTTAGGTGCGACGCCCGGTAAACCGTCCCGACACCGGTGAGAGCGCACGGCGGGCACCGCACCGCCGCAAAGCATGAGCAGCGGCCCGTGCTAGCGTCTCAAAATGGCTGTGACGCATCCCGGTTCCGCGCGCCGAATCGGTCGCTGGTTTCCGATGCGCGCGACAGATACACCGGCGCGCCGCTTCGCCATTCTCGCTCTTGTCGGGCTCGCCATTGTCGGCGGGCTTGGCGCACTTGTCTTTGGCGCGGCCGGTGTCATTCCGGTGCTCGCCGGCATGGCGTTCTTCCTTGCCGGGGCGCTCCTATCCGCTTGGTACCTTGGCCGTCATCACCCTCACGACCAGCTGGGTTTCGCCAACATCGTGACCCTGTTCCGCCTCGCGCTCGTTTCGACATTGGTGATTCCGCTGGTCGGCGCGACCCCCGCACCGGTCGCGATCATCGTCATCGCGGTCATCTCGTTGAGCCTCGATGGCGTCGACGGACGGCTCGCGCGGCGCCAAGGACTCTCGTCCAACTTCGGTGGCCGCTTCGACATGGAGGTTGACTCGGTATTCGCGCTCGTGCTGGCGCTACTCGCGGTCGTCGTTGCTGGCTTTGGCTGGCCGGTCATCCTGCTCGGGTTGCCTCGGTATCTTTTCGGGATCGCCGGGCTTGCACTGCCTTGGCTAAACGCTTCGTTACCGCCGCGCCTCAGCGGCAAAGTCATTTGCGTCGTGCAGCTCTCAGTGCTCATTGCCTTGCAATTGCCGTGGTTTGGCGGCACGCTCGGTGCCGTTCTCGCGATCGGTATCGCTGGCGCGCTGCTCTGGTCGTTCTGGCACGACATTGTGGCGCTGTGGCGGATCCGGACGAGTTGAGCGGCGGGCCGAGCAAACCGAGCCGCACTCGCACCGCGCTCATCCGCCTTGCCCAGGCTCTCGTCACGATGGCCATACTCGCGCTGCTGTGGCAAGTCGCCGATGGCGCTGACGCGATCGAAGTGCTGCTCGCCGCCAATCCGCTGTGGCTGATCGCGGCCCTCATCGTGCTCACCCTCCACACAGTGCTC
>JBGSTT010000273.1:0-6670 GCA_041736385.1 Rhodoglobus sp.
GCAACCCGTTGAGCCTTCGCCAAGGCTCAGAGCGCACCACGGTAAAGTCCCGCTCAAGAACTGTCGCAAACTCCTGTTCGGCGATCTGCTCCTTCCCGTCGCGGGTCAAGATGTCGCCGAGCGCTTCGCGCAAATCGACCAAAAACTCGACGTCGAGAGCGGCATAAACGAGCCACGATTGTGGAAGCGGACGAGTTGACCAGTCAGCCGCTGAGTGTTCTTTCGCGAGGTGAATGCCAAGCAGCTCTTCGACGACCGCGCCAAGCCCCACACGCGACAGCCCCGCCAAACGCGCCCCGAGCTCGGTATCGAACAAGCGGTTGGGGTTTAGCCCAACTTCACGCAAGCACGTGAGGTCCTGACTTGCCGCGTGCAGAATCCACTCTTCAGAGCTAATCGCCTCGTCGAGCTCGGTGAAGCGGCCGATTCCGATGGGATCGAAGAGAAACGTTCCGGCGTCTCGTCGAAAGACTTGGATCAAGTACGCCCGTTGTGAATAGCGATAGCCGGACGCGCGTTCGGCATCAATTGCTATCGGACCTGTTCCGGCAGCAAGCGCCACTACGGCCTTGAGGTAATCGTCACGACTGTCAATGACCTCAACGACGGCATGAACCCGGTCGTTCCACTCCCTGACGCCAGGCTGGGCGCCGCTGCTGACCGACTGGGGGGATTCCAGTTGTTGCGGCGGCGGCTGGTTAGTCATTCCCTTTCCCGACGCGCCGCTAGCAGACTCACTCCCTCTATCGCCGGCGGCAAGCCCGCAAGCATGCACACGAGGTCATTCCAAGCTCCGACATGCAAACCCATGTCATGGCCTAGCGGCGTCCAGGAGGCGCGGAGTTCGATCTGCGCCCCGTCACCTTGACCCGCGAGTTCGCCGTAGCCGGTCGACAGTACGCGGGTGGCAGTGCCGCTTGCCGAGTGATATCGAGCTTCGCGTTCGGTGAGCGCGTCAATCAGCCACGACCACGTGACATCGGCAAGAAAGGGATCCACCCCGATGTCGGTCTCCAACGGAGCCTGCGCGTAACAGATCACGCGGAACACCCCATTCCAGGCTTGCGGCGCTTCCGGGTCGTAGAGCAACACGAACCGTCCACCACCGAAGGGTGAATCGGTGTCATGTCGGGCAGGAGTTACATTTGCGGCGAGTGCCGCCGACCATGGTGCGGCGGTGTCTGGGGCCGTTACTTGCGATATCTCGAGTTCATTGCGAATTGAAGCGCCGCTCAACGACTCCAAGGCGGCGGCAAATTCAGCCGGCATATTCGGCTGGTCAGCGGACTCTGGCACGACTGAAGATTAGGCTGAATTGCGGCACAACCTGCCGAGGCACGCCGCCCGGCATTAGGCGACTGACGATACGACGGCGCGAATGGGGAGGGCGTTTTGGTTGGAGCATCGCGATCGACGGTATTGCTAACGCGCATCGTCGGCATCGCCGCTATAGCCGCAGGCGGCCTAACCGCCGCAACAGTGCTCGGGGCGGCCGCCGTTTCTGTGCTCTTCGCGCGAGCCGTAGTTACTCCTCCACGTCGGCAAGCTGAGGACGTTCGTATCCTCAGCCATGACGCGAATACGATTACGCTCTCCGCAACCATCGACTCGCTTACTCCTGGGAGCTACAGCTTGTGGTTTAGTGGCGATTCTGGGCACGCCCAGATTGGTGAGATCATTCGCTACGACGCTAGTACCGTGACCCGGCAGCTCATCACCGTTCAATTTGGCGTCCTAGACCGTGCTCGCCGCGGCCGGTTGAGCGGTTGGTTCTACTTGACCCCAGGCGAGCTTGGCTACCCGTATTCTGAGGTACAGATCGCGACCGAACTTGGACCGGCACCCGCTTGGTTGATTCCTGCGCCGGAGCCGGGCGGGCGATGGATGATTGGTGTTCACGGGCGCGCCGTGCGAAGGCAAGAGGCTTTGCGTTCGGTTTCGGTGGTTCGGGAAGCTGGCTACAACTGTCTGCTCATCTCGTACCGGAACGACGGGGATGCGCCCGGGAGCCCAGATAATCGCTACGCGCTCGGCGATGCCGAGTGGCGCGACGTCGAGGCTGCGATGAGCTTTGCAATTGAGAGTGGTGCGACCGAGATCGTGCTGATGGGATGGTCCATGGGGGGTGCAATTGTCCTGCAAGCACTGACTCGATCACGGCACGCCGACATGATTGAGGGTGTGGTGCTGGAGTCCCCGGTGGTGGATTGGGTTACAGCACTTCAGTTTCAGGGTGTCGCATACCGCCTGCCCGGTGCACTGCGACGTGCCGTTCTCGCCCTGTTGAGCAGTCACCGAACCCGCTGGTTGACCGGTCAATCGACAGCCATCGACATCGCACGGATGGATTGGGTTGCGCGATCCTCAGAACTCAACACGCCCATCCTAATTTTGCACAGCGACGACGACGGCTTCGTTCCATCAACGGCTTCGCGAGCCCTTGCCGCGGTCCGACCCGATCTCGTGACTTTCGACTGGTTCGCGACCGCACGGCACACACGATTGTGGAACTATGACCGTGATCGGTGGAACGCCGACATCAGATCCTGGTTTGCTGGTATTCCGCGTCATCGCCGCTGAACGACCATCGAGCGTACAGGCTGCTCGATTCATCAATCAGCAACTGACTGAGGTCAAGCGAGTTGTCGGTGCCGGAGCCCGGTGTACCCGACTGTGCAAACAGAGGAAGTCGTGCAGACGTCAGCAGCGGGGCGGTCGTGAGGCACAGCTCGTTTGCGAGGCCCGCGTTCACGAGTTGCGTCGCAAGATTCGGTCCACCCTCGCAGACGACCGAGGCGAACCCGTTACCCCTCAACACTGACACGATTTCGACGGGATCCATCGGGGTCGAAGCGTCGGCTTTGGTGTTCGTAGTCGTCAGGATCAGCGCTCTCGAGAATTGCGCACGAACGATGTCAACGACCGTAGGCGGACAAATCACAATCAGTCGATCACCAGCATCCGGATCAATTCGATGCCCGTTAAGGTCGCCAGTCGAGGTGACAACGGCCAGTCGCGACATCTTTGGGATCTGGTATCCCTCTGAACGCACCGAGGCGGCCCCGACCAGTACGACGTCACTCAGTTCCCTGATCACACCGAGGATGCGTCGATCCATCGCACTCGTGATGGTCTCTGAGGTACCGTCCTTTCCAGCAGCGCTACCGTTCACTGTCGCAACGAGATTCAAGCGAAGCCACTCGCGCTTCGGTGGGCGGTACCAGTCGAGCAGTTGCGCCCGAGCATCGCTCGCCTCACAATCCAATACGTTCTGTGGCTCGGGATGCACGCGCCGAAGGATCATCCCGCGATTCTCTCGCGCACCTGTCGCTTGATTCTTGCGAGCATTGCGGTCATGCCGCGGATGCGCAGTGGACTCACGAGCGCCGTCAACCCGAGGGTCTGCGGAAAGTCCCCGGGGGTTGCAAGCACCTCGGCGGTGCTGAGCCCATCGAGTCCCTGAACCAGAATCGATGCGAAGCCGCGTGTGGTCGGAGCTTCGGCCGGTGCTGTCGCAAACACGTGTACGCGCGAGGCATCATCGACGTCGACAAAGATGAAGACGGGGGACTGGCACTCCTCAACCCGTTCGAGCAGCGCTGGGTCGTCACGATAGCGCTCCGGAAGCGCTGGCAACTCATTGGCGTACTCAAGAAGAAGCTGCAGTCGATCGCGTTCCTCCATGGCGTGAAAGTCCTCGCTGATGGTTGCGAGTTGCGTTGGCACGACTTCAACTGACACGGGCTTAAGTATCCCACTGACGCTAAGCGCCCTAGCGTTGGGGTGCTTCGCCCGGTTCGTGGCCCTGGGCGATGGGAACCCGAACCGCAGAGCCCCACTCGGTCCACGAACCGTCATAATTACGCACGTCAGCAAACCCGAGCAAGTGGGTGAGTACGAACCAGGTGTGGCTCGACCGTTCGCCGATTCTGCAGTAGGCAATAATGCTGTCGCCGTCGCGCAGCCCTGCGCCTGCGCGGTAAATCGATGCAAGTTCGCTTGCTGACCTAAAGGTGCCGTCATCGGCCGCAGCCTTTGCCCACGGCACGTTCTGCGCAGTCGGGATGTGTCCAGCTCGAAGTGCTCCCTCCTCAGGGTACGCCGGTGCGGTGGTGCGCTCGCCACTGAATTCTTCTGGCGATCGAACATCGATGAGGGGGTTTCCGATGTGCGCGAGTACTTCCTCTTTGTACGCGCGAATCTTTGAATCGTCGCGTTCGACGACCGGGTAGTCGCTGGGAACGACCTTCGGTTGTTCGGTGCTGTATCGACGGCCGTCGGCTTCCCACTTAGCGCGCCCACCATCAAGCAACCGCACGTCTTCGTGGCCGAATAGCGAGAAGACCCACAGTGCGTATGCCGCCCACCAGTTGCTTTTGTCGCCGTAGATCACGACGGTGTCATCTCGCTTGATGCCCTTGGCTCGCATGAGGTCGGCAAACCCGGCCCCGTCAATGTAGTCACGCTCGACCGGATCATTGAGTTCGGTGTGCCAGTCAATCTTCACGGCGCCCGGAATGTGGCCAGTTTCGTAAAGCAGCACATCTTCGTCGGTTTCAACGACGACGAGCCCAGCAGCACCGAGATGGTGCTCGAGCCAGTCCCCAGAAACCAAGCGGTCGGGGTGCGCGAAGTCTGCGAATTGCTCCGCGGGGTCAGCTTCAATTGTCACGCACAACCTCCGTTGTTGTCAGGTCAGTATTCGAGGCGGTCGGTCACCCGCTCGCGCTCGGTAAGATAGTTGAATCTTCTCAGCCAAATCTACGCAGTTCTCCTTCCCCAAACTGAACGAGCGTAAGACTTCGACTCACGCGGCGAGGCACACACGATGAGCGCCGATGCGCCAACAGCTCCCGGGCGGCTTGCTGACCGAAATCCGAGCCTCACTGGCGCAGAAATGATCCAGCAATTGGTGCCGCCCCGCCAATTTCTGGATGCATCGCTTGAGTCGTACCGGCCCGATCGTGACTACCCTTCGCAAGGTGCTGCCGTCGCAGCGATCCGCAACTTTCTCTCGAATACCAAACCTCGCGGGGCGCGATTGCCGTTCCGTAAGTCTGACGGCCCCCCGCCCGGACTGTATCTTGACGGCGGTTTCGGGGTTGGCAAGACTCATTTGCTTGCCGCACTCTGGCATCTCGCTCCTGGGCGCAAGTACTTCGGAACCTTCATTGAGTACACCGCACTCGTGGGAGCGCTCGGGTATGCACCGACAGTTAAGTTGCTCACAGGTGCGAGCCTGCTGTGCATCGACGAGTTCGAATTGGATGATCCGGGCGACACTCGCCTGATGGCTCGGTTGCTCTCGCAATTGGCCGCGACCGGCTCGCGGATCGCAGCGACATCCAACACGCCTCCCAATGCCCTGGGCGAAGGTCGATTCGCAGCACAAAACTTTCTGCGAGAGATCGACTCCCTCGCTCAGAAATTCATGACGTTGCGAATTGACGGCCTCGACTACCGACGGCGCGACGGTGAGGCCAACGCGATAGTCGTCGGCGATGTCGCAGCAGCGCTCTCGCGGCGCGCCGGTGAGACGACCCTCGACAGGTTCGACGATGTGTTGGCGCACTTGGCGCGAGTTCATCCATCACGCTACGTGAGTTTGGTTGATGGGCTGACCGCGATCGGTCTCACGAACGTACACGTCATGACGAGCCAAACGGATGCGCTGCGTTTCGTTGCCTTCGTCGATCGGCTATACGACGCGCAGGTGTTCATCGCAGCCGACGGCGTTCCTCTTGATCAGGTGTTCGCCGCCGACATGCTGGCGGGCGGATACCGCAAAAAGTACCTGCGAGCTGTTTCCCGCCTCATTGCGCTTACCAATGGAGTCAGCTAGCTAGCGCTGATCGGCACTTTTCGGTAGTGCCGGGCTCGGAGCGTTGTGAGTGTTGCTCCAATTACTGCAGCAATGACGGACGCAAGGATGACCGCGAGCGTCACCTCGTTCGCTACCTCCTCTTGCGACTCGAAGGCGAGTTCGTTCATCAGCAGAGAAACGGTGAAGCCGATCCCGCCCAATGCGGCGACGGCGATGATGTCGGGGACGGGCATCCGAGCGTTGGGATTGCCGCGCGTTGACAGGCGAATCGCGATTACGCCGCCCGCAGTGATTCCGATCAACTTTCCTAACGGAAGAGCGACGAGTACCCCCCAAAATGCCGGGCTGAGTTCTGTTATCCCAACGGTGGGTACTGGCACGAGGGCAGCGATCAAGGCGAACAGCGGCAGGATGATGACGTTCGACCACGGTTCGATGGCGTGCCGAGTACGGCTAGCCGTTGCATCCGCCATGATCAGACCGAGCGCGACACCCGCGATCGTCGCATGAACCCCGGACAAAAATACCAACACCCACGTGGTCGTGCCCAACAGGACCAACGACGCGATGATCAAGCCGCGGTTTCGGTTGCGTTTTCGGTACCGGTAGCTGAGCCACCCAAACAGCAGCACGCACGGGATGGCGAGCAGCAGCGGAAGTGGCAGCAGATCGGTCGTGAAGAATGCAGCGATGATCAGGATGGCAATGAGGTCGTCGATGACGGCGATCGCGAGCAGCAGCGCTCTGAACTGCGGGGGAAGACCGCGACCGACGAGGGCAAGGACCCCAAGCGCGAACGCAATGTCTGTTGCGGTCGGAATCGGCCAACCTTGCGAGAGGTCTTGC
>JBGSTT010000290.1:0-6128 GCA_041736385.1 Rhodoglobus sp.
CAGCACCGCGGCGTCGGGTGCCTCGGCGCCGGTCTCGCTGATCGCTGTTGCCACCTCGGCCGGATCGGCCGCCGTCAGCACGCGCGATCCTCTGGCGGCGAAGGCAGCAACAAGTGCGTCTGCCGTCGGGCCGAATCCGGCTACAACGATGGTTGGCACCGGAACCGGCATCCCCGCTTGCCGAGTATCAGCTGGGGGGCCGAGGAGCGCCGGAGCCACGGCCTGAAGCAAAGCGTCGCACTCCAGGGTGTCGCGCCCGGCAATCATTGTCAGACCCGGGCGGGTCACCCCGGCAACGAGTGCGGCAATCAACCGCTCGGTCGTTGGGCTCACTTCGTCGAGACGCACTCTCGGTGGATCAAGGCCGATCTGCACACTCATTGGCGAACGCCACACCACTGGCAACCTTGGGTCGAGTCGCAGAATCATCGCCCAAGTGTGGGGCCGAAGTGTCCCAGCGGGTGCGGACGATCCACAGCACCTCAGCCCTCGCCGGGTCGCTCCGTGCCGTCTTAGCCTTCGCTGGGTCGCTCCGTGCCGTCGTCGTCAAGAAGGTCCTCGATGGCGCGATCGATATCATCTGGCTCTTGGGACCCCGCGGTCAGCCGAGCAACGAGTGCGGCGGGATTGTCAACATCCTCACCCGTCGGCACGAGGTCTGGATGCGACCACAGCGCATCCCGCGCCTCGGCACCAACAGCATCCGATACGGCTTTCCACATGGATGCCGCTTCGCGGAGCCGACGCGGGCGAAGCTCGAGTCCCACGAGCGTCGAGAACGCTGATTCGGCCGGCCCGCCTGACGCTCGACGTCGACGAACGGTTTCCGCGATGGCGGCGCTAGACGGCAGCCGCGTCGTTGCCTGCTCGGTGACAACATCCACCCAGCCCTCGATCAAGGCGAGCGTTGTTTCAAGTCGAGCCAGAGCGGCGAGTTGCTCGTCTGATTTTGGCGGAATAAGGGCCCCGCTCGTCATCGCGTCGCGCAACTCTTCAGGGTTCTGAGGGTCGAAGTCGGCGGCGAGCGTTTCTAGCCGGGCCGTGTCGATTCGGATGCCGTGCGCAAACTCGGTAATGGAGGTGAGCAACTGCAGTCGCAGCCACTTCGCATGCCGAAACAATCGAGCGTGGGCCAGTTCGCGCACCGCCAGGTACAACTGCACCTGATCCACCGGAATGTCGAGCCCGGCGCCAAACGCCATCACGTTTTGCGGCACGATGGCGGCTTGCTGCTCGTCCAGAAGTGGAATGCCGATGTCGCCACCCGAGACCGCTTCACTCGAGAGCTGCCCGACAACCTGGCCTAGCTGCATCGCGAAGAGGGTGCCTCCGACGTTGCGCATCAATCGACTTGCCCCGGCGATCATCTCGTCGGTTTCTGCACTGTCGTCAGGCGCATTCTCGCGGAGCACCCCCGTGAGCGAGGTCGCAATCGAGTTGGCGACCGGCTCAGCAAGCTGGGTCCAGACGGGCATGGTCGCCTCGGCCCACTCTTGTCTGCTCATGAGCTTCGGTTCGAGCGTGAGCGCCGTGATCGACGTCACTTCGTCGAGCCAGAGCGATGCAACATGAAAGGCCTGTTCGAGTTGGCTGCGTTCTGCCGGCAGGCTGACGACAGCCGTGCGGCTAGCGATTGCTTTTGCTTGTTCGAGCGCGAGGCCCCAGTTGATGCCATCGCTGCTGTTGTTGAGGGCGTTCTGCAACTGCGCAATGAGTTGTGCAACAAGGGCGGGATCGTTGGGCAGCCCAGCCGCTCCCGCAAGCTTCGCAGGATCGATCTCACCCTTGCCGTCCAGAAAATCCCGCAGCATCTCACGGAACTCGTCTTCGGGGTTCTCCCGGGAATCATCAGGCATGAAAACTACGCTAGCCCTTGCGCGAAGTTCCCAGCAGGGTTTTCGCTTAGGCTTGAGACTTCCGCTAGTGCGCCCGTGGCGAACAACGGATTCTCCCAAAAGACGCTAAGGACACCGTTGGCGCTCAACACCGACCCGGATGCCGACACAACTGGCATCGGAGCGTCCGGGTATGGGCATGTCAGCGACGCTGAGCCCCGTCGTCGAGTTGGTGGAATCGTCGGATGGTCCCTCTTGGTGTTCGCTCTGCTAGGGCTCCTCGTTGTCGCATCGATGCCTGCCCCGTACGTGATCGAACAACCTGGCCCGGTCTTCGACACTCTCGGTGACGTCACTATCGGTGGTGACGCTGTACCGATGATTCAGGTCCCGCTTGAGGAGACCTACCCGACTGAAGGCGAACTCAACATGCTCACGGTCAGCGTTCTTGGCAACCGCGAACGGCCGCCAAGTTGGTTCGAGGTGGCGACGGCGTACTTCGACTCGAGTCGCGCTGTCGTTCCTGTGGATGTTGTCTACCCGATTGGTGAGACTGTCGAAGACTCCAACCAGCAGGGGCGAATCGACATGGCCAACTCCCAGCGGGAGGCAATTGCTGCCGCACTCACCAACCTTGGCTACGAGATCCCGAGCACTCTCACCGTCGTCGAGACGGTGGAAGAAGGCGCAGCCGCTGGACTTCTTGAGGCCGGTGACGTCGTACTTACGGTCAACGGCGAATCCTTTCCCGATGTCACGGGCCTTCGCGGGGAGATCGCGAAGAATGGCGTCGACGTTGCCGCCAACGTCGTGGTGATTCGCGACGGTCAAGAGGTCGCGCTCGAGATCACGCCGAAATTGAGCGTGGACGAACAGCCAGTACCGGTCATTGGGATCATCGTCGAGTCAAGCTACGACTTCCCATTCGACGTTCAGATTCAGTTGGAAAATGTCGGCGGTCCCAGTGCCGGAATGATGTTCGCGCTCGGGATTATCGACAAGCTCACTCCCGACGCCTTGACCGGTGGCGAGAACATCGCGGGTACCGGAACGATCAGCGCAGCTGGCGACGTTGGCGCGATTGGTGGCATCCGTCAGAAGATGTACGGCGCGGTCGACGCTGGCGCTGACTGGTTTCTCGCCCCGGAGACGAACTGCGATGAGGTGACCGGCAACATCCCGAATGGCCTGCAGGTTTTTTCGGTTCGCACGCTCGATGACGCGCTCAACGTGGTGCAAACCATCGGGGCCGGCGGCGACACCTCGCGCTTGGCGATGTGCCCGCTGCGCTGACCACCGAGCGGACCACCGAGCGGACCACCGAGGCGCATTCGCAGCAATTCGCGGTTAAGCTTTACCCGACCCCTTACCCCACAGGAGCAACTCCGTGTCGACAACATCCCCTGCCGCAACCCGGTCCAGGGCAACACTGACAGTCACCGCGATCGTCATCGCGGTCGTTGTCGTAGGATTCTTCACATTCGCCAGTCTGTACACGGACGTGCTCTGGTTCGATCAGGTCGGGTACCTCAACGTGCTAACGACCCAGTGGATCGCGACCGCGGTCATGTTTCTGGTCGGCTTCTTCGCGATGGCACTGCCGGTCTGGATCAGCATCGAGATCGCCTTCCGTTCGCGCCCGGTGTACGCCAAACTCAATTCGCAACTCGATCGCTATCAGCAGGTCATCGAGCCGCTGCGTCGCCTTGCGACATTCGGCATTCCCGCAGTGCTTGGACTCTTCGCAGGCATCTCGACCGCCGCGAGCTGGGAGACTGTGCTCCTCTGGGCCAATCGCACCGCCTTTGGCACCACCGACCCGCAATTCGGTCTCGATATCTCGTTCTACTTGTTCGAACTGCCGCTCTATCAGGGCATTGTCGGCTTCGCTTCTGCCGTCGTGCTCATCTCCGGACTCGCCGCTCTTGCGACGAGTTACCTGTATGGCGCATTGCGTATCACTGGCCGAGAAGTCCGCATCTCGCGCACCGCGCGAGTTCAGCTTGCAATCACGGCATCGATCTTTGTTGCGCTCCAAGCGGTCAGCCTTTGGCTCGACCAGTACTCGACGGTCTACAGCGCCAGTGGTGGCTTCCTCGTCACAGGCGCGGGCTACACCGAGGCGAACGCGACCATCCCGGGCCGTGCGATTCTCGCGGGCATCGCGTTACTCGTTGCCGTGCTGTTCTTGGTTGCTGCGATTATCGGTCGCTGGAGACTTCCCATCATCGGCACCGCACTCCTTCTCGTCAGTGGTCTCGTCGTCGGCAGTATCTACCCCTGGATTGTTGAGCGATTTCAGGTCGAGCCGAACGCTCGCACCCTTGAGGCTCCGTTTATCGAGCGAGCTATCGATGCGACGCGCACGGCCTACGGAATTGACAACGTTGAAGAGGTGCCGTACAGCGCAACCACTGACGCGACTCCCGGTGCTCTTCGTGAAGACGCCGTGACCACGGCCAGCATTCGCATCCTCGACCCGGCGATTGCGCCTCTCGCGTTCGCGCAGCTCGAACAAGTACGCCAGTACTACCAGTTCGCCCCCCAACTCGACGTCGACCGCTACGAGATTGATGGCCGCACTCAGGACACCGTGATCGCGGTGCGCGAACTCAACCAAGCAGGCCTCGCCCCAGAGGCTCAGACCTGGTTCAACAACACCGTCGTATACACCCACGGTTACGGCGTAGTCGCTGCCTACGGCAATCAGCGCACAACGCAAGGCGAGCCAGTGTTCCTCCAGTCAGGGATTCCCAGCACGGGTCAGCTTGGCGAGTTTGAACAGGCCATCTACTTCGGGGAGCGTTCGCCTGAATACTCCATCGTTGGCGCCCCCGATGGCAGCACCCCGATCGAGCTGGACTACCCCTCCGGCGGCGAGAACAGCGATCAGAACGCCACCACCACCTTCTCAGGCAATGGCGGCCCTGCGCTCGACAACATCTTCAAGAGAATCATCTACGCCATCAAATTCCAATCCGAGCAGATCTTTCTTTCGGATGCCGTCAACAACGAATCGCAGATTCTCTATGACCGCAACCCAAAAGAGCGGGTCCAGAAGGTCGCTCCATACCTCACGCTCGACAACGACACGTATCCAGCCATCGTTGACGGTCGAATCGTGTGGATCGTTGATGGCTACACGACGGCCACGAACTACCCGTATTCGCAGACCGAGCAATTGAGCGTGGCTGTCGCAGACACGAACACTCCGCTTCCACCATTTGCGATTGACGACATCAACTACATTCGCAACTCGGTCAAGGCCACCGTTGACGCCTACGACGGCAAAGTCACGCTTTACGCCTGGGATGACAAGGATCCAGTCCTCCAGACCTGGCAGAAGATTTACCCGTCGACGGTGTTGCCTGCCAGCGACATGAGTGCCGAGCTGCTCGATCACGTTCGCTACCCGGCAGATCTCTTCAAGATGCAGCGGGCCATCCTCGGATCGTTCCATGTCACCGACCCGGGATCGTTCTACTCGAGCGACGACCAGTGGATTACGCCGGATGACCCGGTGGAGTCGAACCCGGGCGCCCAGACCCTGCAGCCCCCGTACTACTTGACAATGCAGGTGCCAGGCACCGGCGTCCCGTCGTTCACCCTGTACTCGACATTCATCCCGCGCGCGAGTTCCGACTCGACTCGGAGCGTCTTGACCGGCTACTTTGCGGCCAACTCCGACGCTGGGGATGATTACGGCAAGTTGACCCTGCTCACCCTGCCGACGCAAACGATCCCGGGACCCGGTCAGGTGCAGAACAACTTCCGCACCGACACCGATGTGGCGAACCAGCTCGCGCTGTTGCAACGCGGCGAGACCCAAGTGCGTCTTGGCAACCTGCTTACCCTCCCGGTCGGCGGCGGGTTGCTGTATGTGCAGCCGGTCTTTGTCGAGGCCACCAGTGGCACGATCTACCCGCTGCTGCGCAAAGTGCTTGTCTCCTTCGGAGACACGATCGCCTTCGAGGACACCCTCGACCAAGCGCTCGACACCCTCTTCGGTGGCGACTCTGGTGCTCAGGCCGGCGATGGGACCGTGCCGGTCACGCCGGTCACGCCGGTCACGCCGGTCGACCCGAATGCGCCAGTTGATCCGAATGTGCCAACCACCCCGACAACACCGACGGTGCCAGGCGACGGTTCTGCACTCGGGCAGGCACTTGCCGACTATCAGGTTGCACTTGCCGATCGTCAAGCTGCCTTGGCGGCTGGAGACCTCGTAGCCTTCGGCCAAGCGGATGCTCGCATGGTCGCTGCCATCGAAAGGGCTATTGCAGCCAGCAACTA
>JBGSTT010000314.1:0-27812 GCA_041736385.1 Rhodoglobus sp.
GGGTGCGCGCCACCCCCGGGGGCCGCGCGAAGCCGAGACCTACTTCGTGTCGGCGTCGACCCACTCCAATGACTTCGAGATTGCCTTGTGCCACTCACGCAGCAGTCGTTCACGCTCCTCGGCCGTCATCTGCGGCTCCCAGCGCTGACCCTCCTGCCAGTTGCTGCGAAGCTCATCGAGTCCGCTCCAAAAGCCGACCGCAAGGCCGGCAGCGTAGGCGGCACCCAGCGCGCTCGTTTCGATGACCTTCGGCCGAATCACTGGGATGCCCAGAATGTCGGCTTGGAACTGCATTAGCCCCGCGTTGGCAACCATGCCGCCATCGACCTTGAGCTCGGTCAGGTCGACGTGCGCATCCGCGTTGACGGCGTCGATCACGTCGCAAGTCTGGAATGCGGTCGACTCGAGCGCGGCCTTCGCGATGTGGGCTTTGGTGACGAATCGAGTGAGTCCCAAGATCGCGCCGCGGGCATCCGATCGCCAGTATGGGGCGAACAGACCAGAGAAGGCCGGCACAAAGTAGACGCCACCGTTGTCGTCAACGGTGTCGGCGAGGGTCTGCACGTCGCTTGAGGATTCGATGATGCCGAGGTTGTCGCGCAGCCACTGCACGAGCGATCCAGTCACGGCGATCGAGCCCTCGAGGGCGTAGCGCGGCTTCTCGTCGCCGAGTTGATAGGCGACGGTCGTGATGAGCCCGTTTTGGGAGCGAACGATCTCCTCACCGGTGCCGACCAAGAGGAAATTGCCGGTGCCGTAAGTGTTCTTCGACTCGCCGCGCTCGAAGGCGGCCTGGCCGAATGTCGCCGCCTGCTGATCGCCCAGGATGCCGCAGACCGGCACTTCTCGAAGCAGGCTCGTCGTAGAGATTCGACCGAACTCGGCCGATGAACTGCGGATTTCTGGAAGGAGCGGCCGCGGGATATCCCACGCCGCGAGTAGCTCGTCGTTCCAGGTGAGGGTTGCCAGGTCCATCAGGAGCGTGCGGCTCGCGTTCGTGACATCCGTCGCGTGGACGCCGCCGTCGACACCACCGGTCAGGTTCCAGAGCAGCCAGCTGTCTGTCGTACCGAACGCGAGTTCGCCAGCTTCTGCGCGGGCGCGAACGCCGTCGACGTTTTCCAGAATCCAGGCGATCTTGGATACCGAGAAGTAGGTTGCGAGCGGGAGGCCGGTGGCTTCCGCGAAGCGGTTGGTGTCGCCGTCCGCGATGCGATCCACCATCGATTGCGTGCGGGTGTCTTGCCAGACGATTGCGTTGTAGACGGGCTTGCCGGTGGCGCGATCCCAGACCACCGTGGTTTCGCGCTGGTTGGTGATGCCGACCGCCACGACGTCGTGCCGGGTGATGTTTGCCTGGCCGAGCGCGATGCCGATCACTTCGCGGGTGTTCCTCCAGATCTCGAGCGGGTCGTGCTCGACCCAGCCCGCCTGCGGGAAGATCTGCTTGTGCTCGAGCTGGCCGGTCGAGATGACGTTCCCCGCATGATCAAAAACGATGGCTCGCGTGCTTGTGGTGCCCTGGTCGATTGCGACAACGTAGTCGGTCATGACTAGACCTTATGCCCGTGCGCGTCGTCCGGGCTAAGTCGCCCTCCCTCAGCTCGGTTTGGCGAACTCGAACACGATGCGTGCTGGCACCTTGCCAGCAAGTACTTCGGCCATCGCGATCGCTACGTCGTCGAGTTTCCGCACTTCAGTGACCACCTCGGTGCGGCCGGCGGCATGCAGTGCGAACACTTCGCGCAGGTCTTGTCTCGTGCCAACAATCGAACCGATGACCGAAATTCCCTTAAGGACGGTCTCGAAGATCGGCAATTCGAATGCGCCGTCCTTGGGAAGCCCGACGCACACTAAACGCCCGCCGCGGCGAAGGCTCTTGAATGCCTGCTCGAATACCTCAGACGAGGCAGCCAGAACGATTGCGACGTCGGCCCCACCCTCAGCCTGAATCGCGTCGACCGGGTCAACCTTGGATGCGTCGACTAGGTGGTCGGCGCCGAGGCGCGCGGCGAGATCAAGCTTCTCTTGGACGATGTCGACCGCGGTGACGAAACCGCCAACGATCTTCGCGTACTGCACCGCAAGGTGCCCGAGACCCCCGATTCCGAATACGGCGACTCGCTCTGTCGGGACGATGTGTGCGACCTTGACTGCCTTGTAGGTGGTGACGCCGGCACAGGTGAGTGGAGCAGCATCCCGTGAGGTGACACTCGCTGGCACCGTGACGACGTAACGCGCGTCGGCGACGGCATACTCCGCAAGCCCACCGTCGATCGAGTAGCCGGTGTTGCGTTGCGACTCACAGAGCGTTTCCCGGCCGTCGATGCAGTACCCACACGAGCCACACCCGTATCCGAACCACGGCAGCGCGACCCTATCGCCGAGGTTCAACTCGCTGACGTCGGCTCCGAGTTCTTCGACGATTCCAACGCCTTCGTGGCCGGGAATGAACGGCAGCCCCGGCTGCACCGGCCAGTCACCATGAGCGGCGTGGATGTCCGTGTGGCACAGGCCGCTGGCTTCGATCCGCACCAGAACCTGAAATGGCGCCGGTGTCGGAGTCGCCACGTCCTGCACAGTCGGATCAACAGTGAACTTTTCGACAACTACTGCTCGCATGATGTGGTCCATTCTTGGAATGCTGACGGTCTCCATTCAGAATGATGCGGGCCGGAATCACGGAATAGGGCCAAAAGTCCCGGGTCTCCGACGCGAGCAACGCGATCAGATTGCACGAGTGCGGGGTCGAATCCTGACGGGAGGTCAACCATGACGGCGCGCCTCGCACCCAGTACCTTGTCGCTATGCCTCGCTTCGCCGGACCCGCCTGGCGTATTCCCGGCGCCGTCGTTGCGTGGTTGCTTTTTGCCTTCAATCTCACACTGATGTACTTGGGATCCGGCGTGGTGGCGGGGATCGGCGGCTCCTGTGCGAGCGGCGGTCCATTCGTCATCGAGACCGAGTGCCCCGCTATTGTGCTGTATGCGTTGCCGTTCGGGTTTTTTGGCGTCTTCGCGGCGTGTGTGGTCGCGTACGTTTTTCAGGGTGGCTTTTCTGCACCGGTGCTCTTTTGGGGATGGCCGATCCTGTTCGTTGGCCTCAGCATCCCGTTTTTCATGATGATCCCACTGGGCGGAGTCTTTGTCGGGGTTGTCTGCGGGACGCTGTTCGTCGCGATGGGCCTCGCTCCACTCCTATTCGAGTGGCGGGTCGGACTGGGCCGTCTTGTGCTCGGCAAGTCGAACGTTCACGACGTGCTCTTCGTGGCTGCGCCGGGTGCACAGCGCACGCTCTACGCATTCGGGCACGAAGCAGTCGAGTCAGCAATCGTGCCGAGGCCCCGCGATTGGCTGCTAAGCATTGTGGTCTCGCTCTCGTCTATCGCCGCGGGCGTCGCCATCGGGGTGCGCGTGTTCGGCATCCCGTAGTAAGCCGGTGCAGTCTGTTGGTTAGCATCAATAGCCGTTGCTCCCCGTACAGCAAAGCCTGAGCTGCCGTTGTGGCTGAATGTGGGGGAGTCCATCGCCTGATCGCTAGCATGTCTGCATGTCGGTGCTCAAGACATCCCTTCGTTTCATGCCAGTCGGCCTAGCACTGCTCTGTGTCCAGCTCGACTTCTTCTCGCTCGGCCTCGCGCTACCGACAATCGCCAAGAGCCTCGGCTACGCGGTAACGGACCTGCAATGGCTTGTGAGCGCGTACCTCCTGAGCATCGGTGCGCTGACCATTCCCGCGGGACGCATTGGGGACATGATCGGTCGACGGCGCGCGCTCATCATTGGTCTTGCCGTGTTCGCCGTCACTTCGTTGATCTGTGGGCTGAGCACCGAGTTATTGCCGCTCGTTATCAGCCGCGCTGTGCAGGGTCTCGGGGCCGCTCTCATCATGCCGAACGCCTTCGCGCTCATCTCCAACGACACCACAGACAAGGAACGGCCCCAAGTGGTCGGCGCGATGATCGGGCTTTCGGGAATCGGCACAGCTCTCGGACCGGTCGTCGGTGGCGTGTTCGCGTCCACTGTCGGCTGGCAGTGGGTGTTCTGGATCAACGTTCCGCTTGCCGCGCTCGCCATTCTGGGGTCGTTCCGGGTCAAGGAATCTCGCAACGAGACCATCGAGCGGTCGCTCTCATCGATCGACTGGTGGGGTGCAGCGGCCGTAATGATTGGGCTAACTCTGCTCAGTCTCGGGATCGACAACATTGGCCCGTTGGGCTGGAATTCCCCGCTGACCTGGGGGCTGATGCTCGGGGGCGTCGTCGGACTTGCCGCCTTCGCTCTCGTCGAGCGCCGCGCGATGAGTCCGCTCGTGCATCCTGAGCTTTTGCGAAATCGGCCATACGTTGCCCTCCTTGCGGTGGGCACGATTGGCAATATGGGGGTCAATATCTTCATTCTTATGGCGACATTTGACTTGCAAAGCATCCGTGGGTTCAGCGCACAGACGGCCGGTCTGCTGTTCGTAAGCGGATCAATCGGGGTTGCGCTCTCTGGCCCGGTCGGGGGATGGCTCTGCTCGCGGTACGCAGCAACCCGGGTGCTCGCGGTTGCGACCATCATCGGCGGTGGCAGTCTCCTGCTTATCTCGGTGGCAGGCGGCCTACCGCTCTACCTGCTTGCCCTCGGGATCGCAGGACTCGCGTGCGGGATGGCGTACTCGGTGACCCAGATCGGCGTGCAGAGCGTCGTGCCGCCCCAGCAGTCGGGTGAGGCCACCAGCTTCATGCTCATGCCGCTGGTTGCGCTCGGGGGGCTCGCCGTGGTCATCGCCAGTGGCATTGTCGAGCAGATTGGTGACGGAAAACCCACCATCGAGGGCATCTCCGCGGTGCTAGTGGGATCCGCTGCCGTGATGGCCGCTTCAGGGCTCGCGTTACTCATTGGTGAACGCCGTCTCGTCCCGGTGCGATGACGGGTTGGGTGTCCCTAGCCGCTTTCGGTGAGGTGTGGTGACGAAAATGACGACCCTGCCCGCTGACGCACATGTGCACAGCGAGTGGTCGTGGGATGCGGGGTCGGATCCGGCATCCGCTGGCTCGATGGCGCGCATCTGCGAGCGAGCTGTGCGGATCGGACTGCCGGCGGTCATCTTCACCGGACATCTTGACTTCGAGGATGCTTGGCGGGTCGACGATGGCGATATCGGCGTGCATGCGCAGCAGCATGTCGAGTTCGGACAGCCGCACCTCTGGGACGCGCAGGCTGCCGCGCTGCTCTCGAGCGGTTCGATCGACCGCGTCAATGGCTCGCTGCACATGCTGCCGTTCGATGGCAGCGACCGAACTGAGCCGACGACGCTCTACCGCTACCGGTCAGCGGATGCCGTGATGTGGGCGTACCTCGAGGAGCTATTGCTGATGGTTGGCGGGTCTGACTCTTTCGAGGTGCTCACGCATATTGACTACGCGGTGCGTTCGTGGCCGACTGCCGAAGCCGGGCCGTTCGATCCGCACCGTTTCGAGGACGGGTTTCGTTCTGCGATGCGCGCGATTGCCGAATCCGGGAGAGCGCTCGAGATGAACACGCGTCGCCTGTGGCCGTGGATCCCGCAATGGTGGGCCGAGGAGGGCGGCCGTGCAGTGTCGTTCGGTAGCGATGCTCACGGACCCGAGTCGCTAGCAGGGAACTTCCCGGAAGCGATGGCGATGGTCGCGTTCTTCGGCTTCGCGCCGGGAAACGCTCCTGACGCCTTTTGGACACGTTGATCGCCGCTGCGTTCGCCGCGGCTCTAAGCCCGAACTAACTGATTCCGGCGACCAGCAAAGTCCGCACGAAGTCGCTCGCGATCATCACAGCTCGCGGGAGCTGATCGAACGGCACGACCGCGAACGGCAGGGGACCGAGCCGATCACCGACCGGCGCTTCAACACGGTTCGCTACGCTCAAGCGGTGGAACCGTCCTGGAGTGAACTCGTCGCAATTCCGGCGCTGAGCCTTGACGTTCGGAATGCTCGGACGAACTCTTCTCGACGGGTCGACTTGACTCCCTTTGAGATTGGCCGCACGACCGTCACTCTAGGCAATGGCAGCGGATTCCCTCTGCACCCAATCACGTGGTTCAGCGCAGTGGAATGCTGCAACACAGCCTCTCTTGAGATGGGTCTTCGCCCCGCCTACTCCGTTTCTGGTCGCGACGTCGTGTGGGATGTCGCCTCAGAAGGCATCCGATTGCCGACGGAAGCCGAGTGGGAAGCCGCTTGCCGCGCCGGCACAACGTCGCCGACATACGGTCCGCTCGATGAGATTGCCTGGACGTCGGCGGATGGCGTCGAAGGCGCACAGCCCGTTGCTCTCAAGACGCCGAACGCGCTCGGTCTCTTCGACACGATTGGCAATGTGTGGGAATGGTGTTGGGATTACGCCGACACCGCTCGCTATGGCGACTACCGCAGCCTGCGCGGCGGGGGATGGGCGGACGAAGCGTGGAGTTGTCGTGCATCTGTGCGGCGGGGGAGCGCCCCAGACGCCCTGCTCGAGGATGTTGGCTTTCGTATCGCACGCGGCGCGGTCGGCGAATCTGGCGCCGATGGCGCCCAGGGATGGTCCGCTGCCGCCGACCGCGAGCGCGCGGCAATTTCCGGGCCCTTGCCGGTCGGATGGACTCCGTTGCGTTGAGGGGGGACACCACGCAGGATCACCGACTGAGGCATGGGACATCCACTTGACATAATGTGCATTATCGGATGTCTTTTAGGCCCTAGTTTCGTCGTCAACACGCCGGTATACAGTTGGGAACAGCCCGGGAGGAAGCTTCATGATCAAGATCGACGTCGACATGGACAAGTGTCAGAACTATGCCCAGTGCGTCCTAGAGGCGCCAGATGTGTTCCGGATGAACGACGACGAGAAGCTCGAGTACACCGGTGAAGCCGAGGATGACCGGCTCGCCGATCTCGAGGCTGCCGCCGACGTGTGTCCAATGCAGGCGATCATGATCACCCGAGCATGATCGAGCGATGGCGAATAAACCCCTCCTGATCGTCGGTGCATCGATCGCGGGACTGCGCACTGCCGAGTCGGCGCGTCGCGCGGGGTACGAGGGGCCGATCACGTTCCTGGGAGCCGAGACGCATCGACCGTACAACCGCCCGCCCCTTTCGAAGGGCCTCCTGCGCACCCACGGTCAGGGGCACGAGGACGTCGCCTTTCCCCTGCGGTCTGGTCTCGAAGAAGGTGTCGACTGGGTCCTCGGCGCGGCCGCGGTGGCCCTCGATCGCGAAGCGCGCACAGTGCGTGATGCGAATGGCCGGGAGCACGAGTACGAAGCGCTCGTGATCGCGACGGGGCTGAGCCCAAAACCGCTGCCGATTCCAGATCATGGACTCGGCGGCATCCGAGTGCTTCGTACGCTCGAGGATGCTGTCGGCTTGCGTGAGGTGCTTAGGCCAGGCGCGCGAGTGGTCATCCTCGGTTCTGGGTTTGTTGGCTGCGAGATCGCGGCTACGGCGGTGCACGCGGGTGCAGAGGTCTCGATCGTCACCCAGAGTCGCGTTCCTCTGGAGCGTGCCCTCGGACCGATTCTGGGCGCTGAGTTGCGCCGGCGCCACGAGGAGCACGGCGTCAAGTTCTACTGCGGCGAATCGGTGGTCGGACTCACCGGTGGTGCGAATGTCGAGCGCGTCAGCCTTACGAGCGGCATCCTCCTCGAATGCGATGTGCTTGTCGTCGCCGTTGGGTCGGATCCACAGACTGCATGGCTTCACGAATCGGGCCTCGACATCACCGATGGAGTGCTCGTTGACGCGGGATTGCGAGCCATCACAACGGAAGGCGACGTTGATCGGCGAGTGGTCGCCGTTGGTGATGTCGCGCGATACGCCAACCCGCTCTTCGACTCGATTCCGCGCCGCGTCGAACACTGGAACCTGCCGACGGAAACAGGTAAGCGGGCCGGCCAGATTCTCGCGGCTCAGCTTGCTGGCGGTGACGCTGACGCTATTGCCGCGACCTCGTTCGCTCCCCTGCCGAGTTTTTGGAGCGACCAGTACGACGTCCATGTTCTCGCGTTCGGAATGACCTACCTCGCCGACCGCAGCGAGCTCGTCGCCGGTACGCGAGACACGGAGTGCGTCGTCGAGTACTTCCGTGGAGACAATTTAGTCGGGGTATGCGGCATCGGTATGCGCAGTGCTGTGCAGTCCTACCGCTCGCGGTTCGTCACGTCGGTCGCTTAGCCGGCGAGGAAGCGCGAGACCGTCTCGCGCACAGTGGCGTGATCGACGACGTCCGGTTCGCCGGACATCGTGACTGTTCCTCGCACGACCCCAGCGACGATGATCGGGATCGATCCGCCGTGTGCGCGGTAGCTATGATCCAACCCATCGTCGGTGACCGTGCCACCGGTTGCCTCGAAGCGGCGTCGCACGAGCAGGGATGGCACGCCGTAGTGCCCGGCAACGGCCGACTTGCCAGCGAGCCACTCGACGTTCGCGGCACCGGTCGTCCCTGTCATCGCGCGAAAGGTCAGGTGGCCGTCAAGCACGATGTCGATTGCGAGGTTCAGGCCGCGTTCAGCGATCACGCCAAGCCCAATAGTTCCCAGACGCGTGGCATCGTCGGCCGTGAACCTGTCGACTGCGAAGCTCGGTTCGCCCTCAAGATCCTGCACGGTGTATGTCGGGAGTTCAGTCATCGGTGCCCTCGTTCTCGAATGATGTCGGCAAGTTCCGGCGGCTCGAATTCATTCTCGTCGGCTTCGAGCTCCTCGGCCGTCATCCACCGCCACTCGATGACATCCGCAATCTCTTCTTCGGTCCAGCCGTCACGGGTCGGCTCAAAGTGAGGCGTGCGTGCCGAATACCACGCCCAGTGACCGGTCTGGTACGGATGCCAGCGCTGATCCGGCACAAAGTCTTCGTCGCGAAACGCGGCTTCGATCGACGTGAGCTTCAGCCCGGTCTCTTCGAACACTTCGCGCACCGCCGCTTGGTCGTGGGTCTCCCCCGGGTCTACTCCCCCGCCGGGTGTGATCCAGCGCGCAGGCACATCCTGGCTCTTGCCATACTGAAGGAACAGCAAAGTTCGGCCCGTCTCATCGAAGAGCAGAACCCGACTCGTAGCCCGGAACGTCATTATCGCTGAAAATCGCTCACATCGCCGACGTAGCGGGTGTGGTCGGCGGGAGTCGGCTCGACGGCGGCGAGCGCGACCTCGGCGGCGAACTCACCGACGTTGTAGAGCCGGCCCGCGGCCTCTTTGCGTGCCTCAATGGCTCCCGGGTTCGCGCGCTGCAACAGCGTCGCGGTGATCGTGCCCTCAATCATGTCCCCGGAAACCACGACGAACTCGATGCCGTCCGCCGCAAGGCTCGGGATGAGTTCGCGCAGCGCATCCTCACCGGCTCGCTTGCTGAGCGCCACCGGTACATACTCTGGCATCGTCTCGACGGTCTTGATGAAGTGCGCCTGATGGCTGGTGACGAACACGACGCGCGAACCCGCGGAGAGCAGCGGCCGGACCGCAGTCAGGAACTCAACTTGCGCATCCCGGTTGAGCTTCATGGCGTAGTCCTCAGCCATGCCGCTCTCCATGCCCCCAGAGGCGTTGAGCACGAGCACATCGAGCCCGCCGAGGTCGTGCTTGATTGTCTCAACCAGTTCGGCGACGGATGCCGCGTCCGTCAGATCGGCACCGATCGCGGTCGCCGTACCGCCAGCGTCCTTCAACTCTGCTACGAGTTTGAGCGCTCGCGCCTCCTTGTTTCGGTAGTTGACGACAACGCTCGCGCCAGCGCCGGCGAAGTATCGAACCGTGTCCGCCCCGATTCCGCGCGATGATCCAGTGACGAGGATGCGCTTGCCGCTGAGGGATGCTGGCGATAAAGGACTAGAAGATGGCGGGTTTGGCGTTGGGCTGCTCACGCTACGACTGTAGCGTCCATGGTCGAGATGGTAGCGTCGAGCCGAACAGACAGTGCGCGGCTGCCGCCGAGTTCGGGAAGGGCTGAGTAGGGCATGTTCGTTGATCTGACGCAGTACCTGTGGATCCTCTGGCTCGCCCTTGTTGTGTTGTTCGTTGTCATCGAACTGGTAACGCTCGAGTTCACCTTCCTCATGATCGCCGCCGGAAGCCTCATCGGCGGACTCGGATCGAACTTGCTCGGCTGGGAATGGTGGATTCAGATCGGGCTCGCCGCGATCATCTCTGCGCTGCTCATCTTTATCATCCGACCCCTCCTCCTCATCACGCTCCGCAAGGGTGGCGATCCGGCCCTGAGCAACGTAGATGCGCTCTACGGTCAGGGCGCTCGCGTCATGACCGACTTCGTCGAGGGCGCTGGGGTAGTCAAGCTCGACAACGGGGAGACCTGGACCAGTCGACTTGCGCCAGTCGCGGCATCCGCCGCTCTTGTCGAAGGTGATCGTGTTGTCGTCACCAAAATCGACGGTGCTATTGCTGTCGTCGCACCACTCGGCAGTGTTGCCGCCGAACCAGACTCCCCACTACCCGCCTGAGGAAAGGAAACCCCATGCTTGACCCAGCAGGCTTCATCGGCCAGCTTTTTGTGATCGTGCTGCTCGCGGTGCTGGCGATTTTCGTCATCGTCGTGTTGTTCCGCTCGATCCGCATCATCCCGCAGGCGAACGCAGGCGTCGTCGAGCGCCTCGGCAAGTATCACAAGACCCTTCTGCCCGGCCTGAACATTCTGGTGCCCTTTATCGACCGTCTTCGCCCGTTGCTCGACATGCGAGAGCAGGTCGTGTCGTTCCCGCCCCAGCCCGTGATCACCGAGGATAACCTCGTGGTCTCGATCGACACGGTCGTCTTCTTTCAGGTGACGGATGCTCGTGCAGCGACCTATGAGATCGCCAACTACCTCGGGGCCGTCGAGCAACTCACGACCACGACCCTGCGAAACGTCGTCGGCAGCTTGAACCTTGAGGAAGCCCTGACAAGCCGCGACACGATCAACGGCAAGCTGCGCGTTGTGCTCGACGAGTCAACCGGCAAGTGGGGTGTTCGCGTTGGCCGTGTGGAGCTCAAGGCAATCGACCCGCCAGTCTCGATTCAGGACTCGATGGAGAAGCAGATGCGCGCCGAGCGCGACCGTCGTGCCCAGATCCTGACAGCAGAGGGGACCAAGCAAGCCGCGATTCTGCAGGCCGAGGGTTCACGGCAGGCAAGCATCCTCGAGGCCGAGGGAGACGCCAAGGCGCAAGTGCTTCGCGCCCAGGGCGAGGCGGAAGCGATTGCGACGGTCTTCAGCGCGATCCACGCGGGCGACCCTTCAGCCGACCTTTTGGCCTATCAGTACCTGCAAACCCTGCCAAAGCTCGCACAAGGCGACTCCAACAAGATGTGGATAATTCCGTCTGAGTTGACCGAGGCACTCAAGGGCATCAGTGAGGGCTTCCTCGGTGGCAGGTCCACTCCAACCAAGTAGGTACCTCTCCCCCGACCGTCCGCGGGTCTTCGCTCACCGAGGACTCGCGGTCGGGGCGCCGGAGAACACCCTCCTCGCCTTCCTGAAGGCTTTGGCACTCGGAGTCGAGTACATCGAAACTGACGTGCATGCGAGCGCGGATGGCGTCGCTGTCATCAGTCACGACCCGGAGCTGGCGCGGGTTGCCGGACGCGACGGGAAAGTCGAAGCGCTCACGCTGGCGCAACTCCGGCGCATTGAGCTCGGCTACGGGCAGTCGTTTTGCAGCCTTGCTGAGGCACTCGACGCCTTCCCGGATGCGCGCTTCAATATCGACGTGAAATCTGTCGCGGCCGTACAGCCAACGGTTGATGCCATTCGCGCGCTCAGGGCAACGGACCGCGTGCTCGTGTCGTCGTTCAGTGAGCAGCGACGTCGGGCCGCCGTCGACCAATTGCCGGGAGTGGCGACATCCACTTCTGCTCCGCGCTTCGTTCAGGCGCTTATCGCCGGCAAGCTCGGGCTGAAACCGATCATGGCTCACGCCCTGCGCGGAACGGTTGCGGTGCAAGTACCGGAGAAGGCTCTGCGTCTCAGGGTGACAACGACGCGGATGGTCGATCAACTCCACTCCCTCGGGGTAGAGATGCACGTCTGGACGATCAACGATCCGAACCGTATTCGCGAGCTTCTCAAGCTTGGTGTTGATGGGATTGTGACCGACCGGTCTGACCTCGCCATGGAGATTATTACTGGGAGTGCGCTGTGAACAAGGCGAGGCTGGAAGGTTACGTCCAGCTAGCAGGTCTATAACTTGTATCCAACCGATACGCAATGAAGGAGGGCCACACAATGGCAGACCGAAGCTTGCGCGGCATGAGACTTGGAACCCAGAGCCTACAGAGCGAAGAGGGCGTCGAATTTTCGCCGCGAAAACGAAGTGTGTACCGCTCAGCCGATGGCACGACCTTCGAGGTCATGTTCGCCGCTGATGCTGAAATTCCGCAAAAGTGGGAATCCGCCAAGACCGGCCAAGAGGGCACCCTTCTTGGCGCCGACGGCCAGCTCGTCGAAATCGACGAGGCAGAAGTCAAGGTACCCAGAAGTCACTGGGACATGCTGCTGGAGCGTCGCACGCGTGGCGAGCTCGAAGAGTTGCTACAAGAACGCCTCGATTACCTGCGCTCGCGTCGCGGCCAGCACAAGATCGGCGCCTAGCCAGAACGAGTCGGGCTTGCTGAACGCGTCGGGCTTGCTGAACGAGTGGGCCTTAGGCCCGGCCGAAGCGCGACGAGAGCCCCCACCCGGTAACGCGAACTAGCGCCTCCGCGACAATTCCCGCGTGCATCTTGGATTCGCCCGACTCTCGCTCAACGAACGTGATCGGATGCTCGATCACCGTGAATCCCGCGCGCTCAGCCCGCCAAGCGAGCTCAACCTGAAAGCAATAGCCCTGCGATGAAATTCCGTCGAGGGTAAGTGCCCGAAGCGCCGCGCCGCGAAACACACGAAAACCCGCGGTGATGTCACGGATCTCAGAGCGCAACATGAATCTGGCGTAGCTGTTGCCGCCACGGGAAATCGCCTGACGGATGCGCGGCCAGTTGCTCACCGCTCCCCCGGCCACCCACCGTGAGCCGATAACGAGATCGGCTCCGTTCGACGACAGCTCGAGCATCCTCGGCAATTCGGCTGGATCGTGCGAGCCGTCGGCGTCGATCTCGACGATGTACTCAAAGCCCTCCGCCGTCGCGACGGCGAAGCCGGCCAGATATGCCTGACCGAGGCCGTCTTTCGTTGTGCGGTGCAACACTCGAACGTTGCGATCGTTTGCGGCGAGCCGATCCGCGAGCTCGCCGGTGCCGTCAGGACTGGAGTCGTCCACGACCAGGACGGTTGCCGTTGGTACCGCCGACCTGATTCGATGGATAATCTCCTCTAGCCCTGCGAGTTCGTTGTAGGTCGGAACAATGACGATGGTTTCAGGCACGGCGCCCGCGACCTGCGAATCCGGCGACAACAAGCGCGCCAAGCGCGAGGCCAGCCACAAGCCACTCGACCTCGCGGCCAGCGCGCGCCGCCGGCGTGATGGCAGAACTTAGCGCCACGTCCTCGACCATGGCGCCCGGCTCGAACCACGGCAACTGGCGCACGATAGTGCCGTCTGGCGCGATCACAGCGCTCAAACCCACCGTCGAGATGTTGACAACACTGCGTCCAAGTTCAATCGCACGGATCCGCGCAATCGCCAGTTGCTGGGCGCTCTGGTCTGTCATCCCGAAGTCAGCATTATTGGATGAAGCGAAGATGACCCTCGCGCCCTGTTCAACGGATTCGGTCAGAATCTGGTCGTCGACGATGTCGAAACACACGTTGACCCCGACGGTCACGCCATCGACATCAAACACCATGTCGGTCGATCCCGGCGTGTACTCGCGCTGGATAAGGCCGATCAGATCCGGGGCTAGCGGTTCCCAGAACTCACGGTTCGGCACATATTCCCCGAAGGGTACCGGGTGCTTCTTGTCGTAAATGTCGAGCACGCCGTTACCGGCCTCCCATAAGAGGATCGAGTTGAAGAACTTGCCCTCGCGTTCGGTTACTGCCCAGCCGATCAGCGGAGCGCTGAGCTGCTCCGAGATGAAGTCGAAAACACTTGCGGTGTAGGTGTCCGTCAGAGGACTGCGCTCGGTCGATCCTTCCGGCCACAACACGACATCGACGTCTTGACCGAACAGTGGCGCCGTGGCATCCACTTGAGATTGCAGCAGTTCACCAGGCTCCCGCTGGTCGAAGTATCCGGCGCGGGCGTTGCCTTGGACCGCCGCAACGCGCAGATTGCCATCGGTTACGACAGGCCAGGCCGGGAGAACGAGCAACAGGCTCGCGATTGAGATCGGAACGGCGACGCGCACGAGTCGTGTCGATCCCGCAAAGCGCACGGCTTCGATCGTTGCCGCAACGACTAGCACCATGACAAAGCTGACCCCGGAGATACCCAGCCAAGCGAACAGTGGAGATATTGGCGAGTCCGACTGGGATAGCGCAACTCGACCCCAAGCAAAGCCGCCATACGGCCAGACGCTTGCCCAGGCTTCACGCGCCGTCCACAGTCCAGCGACAACGACAGGGAGTAGGCCGAGTCGGCCGAAGGCACCAAGCCATACCTGTGGCAGCCAGCGGTACGCGAGGGCAATTGCGGCAGCGCCTGCGGCAAAGAACAGCGACTCGAGAACGGCCAAGGCCGACATCGGCAACGGCCCGAGAAATAGTGACGCCCACTGGATATGGGTGAGATAAAAGGACACCCCAGCGATGAACCCAACGAGAAGTGCGCCGCCAACGGTACGCCCGATGAGGGTGATGAGAACGAGTGCAATGCCAACGAAGGTGAGCGGCCAGATTCCACGATCAGGGAAGCCGGCATCAAGCACGGGTCCGGATGCCGCTGCCACCAGAATCGCCGCCCAGAAAGGCAACTGGCGATTGCTCCTATCGCGAGCCTCCGGAATCACCTGAGACAGCCTAAGCGACGGAACTGTAGGCAACGATCCCGCGTCGGATTGCGTCAAGCGCTTTGCGCGCCGTGCGGCCGACATCCCCGTCAGCGACCACCGAGAGTTGATCGAGCAAGTCGATGGTTTGTTTTGTCCAGCGTACGAAATCGCCGGCGGCAAGATCTGCTTCGCGCAAGACCGCGTCGAGGCTCGTTCCGCTCGCCCAGCGGTACATCGCAAGCGCGAGACCGCTCGCTAGCGGCTGGCTGCCCGGCAAGTGGTGTTCTCGTTCGAGGTCGTCAAGCTGCGCCCAGAGTGAACCCGTTCGGTCGAAGGCTTCGCGAAAGCGTCCTTTCGGCAGATTCCGTTCGTTCGGCTGGCCCTCGTCACGTCGCGGCTCGTAGACCAGCGTCGTCGCCATCGCGGCGAGGGACGCGGCATCCAGTTCACGCCAGTATCCCTGCCGTAATGATTCAGCAATCAGCAGGTCCCGCTCGCCGTAGATGCGGCGCAGCATGCGACCGTACTGGCTCAACTGCATGCCGGTACCGTCGCTCGGCACGAGATACGACAGCTTCACGAGCACTTCGGTCACTCGGTCAAAGATTTTCGCGACAGCACCGGTGCGATTGCGAATCTGGGCAGAGAGCTGGTCAGTTTCGCGCTTCAGTCGCCACCAACGTTCCGCCCAGCGCGCGTGTGCCTCACGGTCATTGCAGGCGTGGCACGGATGTTGCTTCATCCGTCGTCGAAGTTCTGTGAGCTGGCGCTGCCTCCTGTCGTTCTCCGCACGGCTCGAAACCTCAGATCGCCCTTGACCCTTGCGTTCAAGGTCCGTCAACTCGCGTCGGATGGTCGAGTACTCGGCAAAATCGCCGAGATGACAGCTCATGGATGTCGCGTAGCCCGCGAGCGATTCCTGTTGCGATCGCACTTTGCGGGCGAGGTCGACGACCGCTCGGTCGGCCTGAAACTGGGCGAAACTGGACTCAAGGATCTCCCGCGTGCGCTCACGGCCGAACTGTTCGATCAGATTGACCGCCATGTTGTAAGTCGGTCGAAAACTCGAGTTGAGCGGGTAGGTTCTGCGGGAAGCGAGCGATGCGACAGCTTGTGGGTCAAGTCCCTCGACCCACTGGATCACCGAGTGTCCTTCGACGTCAATTCCTCGTCGACCGGCTCGCCCGGTCAGCTGGGTGTACTCCCCCGGCGTGATTGGCACTCGCGCTTCGCCGTTGAACTTCTCAAGCTTCTCGAGTACCACGGTTCTGGCCGGCATGTTGATGCCGAGGGCGAGGGTCTCTGTGGCGAACACGACTTTGACGAGCTTCTTCTGGAATAGCTCCTCGACGACTTCCTTGAAGGCTGGCAGTAATCCGGCATGGTGGGACGCGACGCCCCGCTCGAGCCCGCTAAGCCAGTCCCAGTAGCCAAGCACACCGAGGTCTTCGTCGAGGATCGTGCGGCAGCGATCTTCGACGATTGCGCGAATCTCCGTGCGCTCCGCCGGGGTGGTCAGGGTCACGCCAGAGCGCAGGACCCGCGTGACCGCCTGTTCGCAGCCGACCCGGCTGAAGATGAAGAAGATCGCCGGCAGGAGGTTTCTCGAGTCGAGCAGCTTGACGACGTCTGGCCGATCCATCCGATCGTTGTCAGGCCGACCGCCGCGCGAGTGGTAGCGCCCGACATCCTTGCGTTGGCGTGGGTTGAGCAGTCTCCCACCGTGGCGTGCCATGTCGACAAGCTCCGGATTGACCCGGTTGGTCGCTGCAAGTCCCGAGGAGTCAAACAGGTCAACGAGCTTGGTTCGCATGAGAATGTGTTGGTCGAGCGGGACCGGTCGCTCCTCAGAGACGATCACCTCGGTGTCTCCGCGCACCGCTTGGAGCCAATCGCCAAACTCTTCAGCGTTCGAAACAGTGGCGCTCAGCGAGACCATGCGCACCTGCTCCGGCAGGTGAATGATGACCTCCTCCCAGACCGCGCCGCGAAAGCGGTCAGCAAGAAAGTGCACCTCGTCCATGACTACGGTGCTGAGGTCGCGCAGCAGATCGGAATCCGCGTACAGCATGTTACGCAGCACCTCGGTTGTCATGACAACAATGCGCGCCCGCGAGTTGACGTTGGTGTCCCCCGTCAATAGTCCGACTTCGGATGCTCCGTACTCGGCAACGAGTTCCTGAAACTTTTGATTGCTGAGGGCTTTCATCGGCGCGGTGTAGAACACCTTGTCCGAACGCTCCTGCATCGCGCGGTAGATCGCGAACTCGGCAATGATCGTCTTGCCAGCGCCCGTCGGTGCTGCCACGAGTACGCTCTTGCCATCTTCAAGCATTTCGCATGCTGCGATCTGGAAAGCGTCGAGGTCGAATCGTTGCGCGGCACGGAATGCTTCGAGCATCGGGTACCCGCGCCGTTTCTTGGCCGCGGCGAAACGTTCGGCCGGCGACAGCTGATCGGTCATCGCTCTCAGCCTAGGCGAGCGGTAGACACTGGGCGTCTAGGGGGCGAGCGAGGCTTCGAGTGTTGCGGCGCGCTTGGCAACCTGCTTGTCATGAATGACGGCGATGAACGCCGCAGTGAGATAGAGGAGCACCATCGGGATGGCGAGCAGGAACATGGACACAATATCGGCAGCCGGGGTTGCCAAGGCGCAGAAGAGCGTGATCATCAGGATGGCGACCCGCCAGCTTTTGAGGATGCTCTCTCCCGAGAGCACTCCCACGAAGTTCAGCAGTACGAGAAAGACCGGTAGTACGAAGGCGATACCGACGGCGAGAACGAGCTTCGAGACGAAGTCGTAGTAGACGAGCGCATCGAGAGTGATCGCGTCTTCTGGCGATGAGAACGAGGTCAGCAACTGAACCATGTGCGGGAACAGGAACCACCCGAATGCCGCGCCAGCGAAGAACAGCGGAACGGCGCTGAAGAAGAATCCGAAGGTGTACCGCTTCTCGCGTTTGGTGAGACCGGGAACCAGGAACGCGAAGATTTGATAGAGCCAGATCGGACTCGATGCCACGATCGCGATGGTGAACGCGATCTTCAGCCGCAAGTCGAACGAGCCGGTCACATTGAGGTACGTGAGGGTGGCGTTACGATCCTCGGCAATCGCATTGATCGGAATACGAAGGTAGTCAACGACGTACTCTGCGACGAAGAAGCCGGCGATCGCCGCGATCAGGATTGCCACGGCTGAGATAACAAGGCGCTTTCGAAGCTCCCGAAGGTGATCGCCGAGGGCCATGGGCTCGTCACCCTTCGTGCGCCACCGACCGGTCGTGGTGGCCACGGGCTTTAGGGCTTCGGCTTGGTCGTTGGGGTGCTCTTGGAAGCCACGGTGGGGGTCTTGCGGGCGGCAGGCTTTGAAGGCTCCGGCTCAATGTCAACTGCGTCATCCTCGACGACCGCATCGCTCGCGTTCTCGTCCTTCATGGTCTTGACTTCGCTGCGGAAGATGCGCATCGACTGACCGAGGCTGCGGGCGAGGCCCGGGAGCTTCGGGGCACCGAACAACAGCAGAACAATGGCCAGTACAACAACCAGATGCCAGCCAGTGAGGTTACCGAGCATGGAAGTCACGTCCTCTACAGATGTTCAGCAGTACCGACCTAGAGCAGTACAGCGTATGAGCGGTTTGTCCCTTCCATGATAACGGCCAACTCCCGTTAGCGCGCCGTGTATCGCGACAGCGCGGCTTCCGCCCAATCTTTGACGGTCTGGCGGGCCTGTGGCGGGCTCAAGACCGTTACTGTGCCGTTCATACTCGTGGCAAGTCGCTTGAGTCCGTGAAAGTGGGATACGCGAACGCTGACCCGAATGCGGTTACCCGGATCGCGGGGTTCGGTTGATGCGGGTTCGGTTGAGGCGGCAGCGACAAGTTCTGGTTCGAACTCGGTCAGCAGCGAAAGTGTCCCCGGCGCGACTTCGATGATGACGACGAGGTCATCGCTTGAGGCCTCGAACAGACGATCTGACAGCGCGACTTCGTCGGCGCGGCGAGTAATGGGATCCGTGGTGACCGTGGCGTTCGAGATGTGGTCAAGACGGAACGTTCGCTGCGCCTCGCGTCTGTGGCACCAGCCGCGCAAGTACCAGTCGGTATCAACGGTATCGACGCGCAACGGGTCAACGCGACGCGTTTCGCGGCCGCCGCGAGCATTGAGGTAATCGAACTCGAGTTGCACCCCGGCAGCCACCGATTCGCGAATAAGCGCGAGCGTTTCGTTGGTCTGCGAAACTTCGACCGCGAGCTGTGTTGGTGAAGTTGATGCACCGCGGGCCAGCTTCGACATGAGCGCGCTTCCTGCAGCGCTGTCGGCGTGCTCCGGCAGTGCGGCGAGGTAGTTGAGCCCGGCAATTAGCGCCGCAGCCTCGCGCCCGGAAAATCGGGGTGACTCATCGATGGCAACGTTATGGGTGAGTACGATCTCGTCGCGCAATTCAAAGTCGTCCCAAGCGATATCGAATAAGTCACCGTGTTGGTAGGTGGCCGTTTCCCCCGGGATTCCAGAAACGCTGATGAGCCGAACCGCCTCGCGCAATTGCTCCTGCGGAACGCCGAAATGCGCGGCGGCCTCGACGACCGTGACGCGACCTTGATCCATCAAGTACGGAACCAGCGACAACAAAAAGGCGACCTTGTCACCGGCAAGTTTCGGTCCTTGTGGCTCAGCCATGCTCTGCCGCCGCTCGCTGGAGTCTGGCGATTACGGCGTTCCGAACTGACTGCGGCGAGATCACGACGACTTCTGGCCCGAACCCGGCCAATTCGTCGGCCAGAATGTTCGCATCGGCGTAGTGAAGTTCGAGGATCCCGCCTGCCGTGACAGTCGAACCGCGCCGCATGCTGAGTCGTGCTTCCGCATCTGAACCAGCCTCGACCTCAACGGTTGCGAGGTTGGCGTTCCAGACCGCGTCGAGTTCGGCGATCGCGCGCTCACCCTGGCCTGGTGGCGGAGCGGGGAAGGCCGTTGACGTCACCGTGACGGCACTGACGATTCGCCGCAGCAGAAAGGTCTTGGTAAGTTTCGACTCCGGTTCTTCGGCGAACAGGTGCCAGCGACCTTGATGCTGAAACAGCGCAAGCGGGGCAACGAGCCGCGTCCTTGCGGCAGTCTCCCCGGGTTTCAGGTACTCGAAAGCCACGAGCACGTGCTTCTCGAGTGCTGCGTTGAGGGGTGTGAACGCAGCATCCCGAAGGCTGAGCCTCGGAGCGTAGCCGAGGACGGGTTCGGTTGCCGTGATCCCTAGGGAGCGCAGTTTCAGCAACGCCCTGCGAGCATCGGCGGAGAGCGAGCCTTCGCGCCACACCAGAGCAGCGAGTCCGAGGAGCGTTGTCTCCTCCGGAGTGAAGCGGATCTCTGCCGGAAGTTCATAGCTTCCGCGAGGGATCAGGTAGCGCAGGTTCTGATTGTTGCCAGGATCACCGGGACTGTCGATGGTTTCGAGTGGGATGCCGAGTTCGCGAAGGTCGTCTTTGTCGCGCTCAAACTGGCGCTCAAGGGTGGCGTTGTCGCCAGTGATCTTGTACCGCTGACGGTATCCCTGAACGGTCGACAAAATCTCGCCCTTGGTCAGCCCTCCGTCCGTTGCGAGAAGAGCCAGTACCAGGCTGAACAGCCGCTCCTCTGCGGGAATCTTCTGGACGGTCTCGGCCACGGTCGCTATTGAATCCCGAGGATGTCGAAGGCAAAGATCATCGTCGATCCTTCGGGGACGGTTGCTGGCCCTTGGCCGGGCAGGTAGCCAAACTCCGGTGGTATCACGACCAGAATCTGCGATCCGACGCGCTGCCCAATGAGGGCTTGAGCGAACCCGGGGACCACTCCGCTCGGGTCTGTCTCCGAACTCAACGCCACGAAGGTCGCGGGCGTTCCACGCTCCCACGACGAGTCGAACACGGTGCGCGTGTCCCACAACACACCGGTGTAGTGGATGACAACTTCGTTGCCTTCTTCGACAACAGCGCCAGAGCCGAGCTTGAGAACCGTCGTCAGCAGCTCGGTCGGGGCTGACTCGTTCGGGATGGTGAAACCCGGCTGGCCGTTTGGTGCCAACGAAATCGATGGGAAGCCAGCCTTCGCAAGCTGGTCGACACCGTTTGCGCGACCGAGAAACGCGTTCTGGATGTCGACGACGACCACCAGCGTATCTTCGGCAGTCAATCTGAACTCACTCAGGTCGGTGTCACCGAACATGGACCTCACGCTCGTCGCTGTTGCGACTCGCGAACCGACAGTCGCACACTGGGTCATCTCACCAAGCACATCTGTGCTCGGGACGATGCTGCGACGCACCGGTTGCGCTGGGTCATAGCTTGAAGCGGTGAGCACCTCACCGTTGCTGGCGTCGAGCACAGTCACCTGAAAGTCGACAACCTGACCGGCTAACAGTTGGTCACCCTCCGCGGCGTTGATCGTCGAGACTTGCGTCTCTTCAGCAATGAGCGGAGTTGGAAACTCGGCCTTGGGGTCTGCACCGAACGGGCCAGCAGCGCGTACCAAGTCGGACGCGCTGCCGCTCGCGAACGCCGGGGTGCACCCAGAGCTGCCGAACGGTGTGCCAGCACATGCCGACAGCGAAACCAGCATTGCGGCCGCAAGCACGATCGCAAGACGCTTGTGCATGGGCCACTCTTCTCATTGTTGATCGTGATACGACTGATGTCGATCGCTTGCTAACAGTCTCGCAGCGCGTCTCGCTGCACATCTTGCTGCGCGTCTCGCTGCCCATCGTTCGCGCTCGCGACAACGCGAACACCCGACGTATTCTACTCGCCGCTGGTTGCGGCATCCGCAGCAGCTCGGGCCTCGCGCGCCGTCTTGCGGAGCCGCTTTGGACTCGATTGCCGTTCGCCGAGGGCACCAGGGGTCCAGACCTCGACATCCTCATCGGTGTAGTCGCTCTTTGATGCGCGCCGCTTGAGTGCTGGCAGCACTGCACCGGGGGCAAGTCGACGTGCGACGAGGAGAAAACCGGTGTGCCCGATCATCCGGTGGTCTGGTCGCACGGCGAGACCCTCGACATGCCAGCCGCGCACCAGGGTCTCGGTGGAGTCTGGGTCGGTGAATGCCCCCGTCGCGCGAATCGCCTCGGCCACACGAGAAAGCTGTGTGACGGTGGCGATGTAGCAGACGAGCACTCCCCCGGCCGTCAGTGCGTCTGCGCACTCATCGAGGCACTCCCATGGGGCGAGCATGTCGAGCACGATGCGGTCGACTGACCCGGCTTCGACGGATGTCGGCAGCACCGCCTGCAGATCGGCGACAGTGATGGTCCAGTTGCCAGGGCGCGCACCGAGAAACGCCGTCACGTTGGCCTCGGCGACGACGGCGAACTCGTCCCGACGCTCGAAGGAATGTAGGGTGCCTTCCGGCCCAATCGCCCGCAGCAGCCAGAGCGAAAGTGCACCGGACCCGACCCCTGCCTCAACCACGCGCGCACCTGGGAAAATGTCTGCCGTTGCAAGAATCTGCGCGGCATCTTTCGGGTAGATGATGGCTGCGCCGCGCGGCATCGACATGACGAAATCGATCAGCAGCGGACGCAATGCAAGGTATTCGACGCCGTTTGATGCCGTGATGACCGAGGCATCCGGCTGAGCAATGATGAGGTCGTGGCTGAGAACCCCCCGGTGGCTGTGGAATTCTCCGCCCGCTTCTAGGGTCACGGTGTTGAGCTGGCCCTTGGGTCCGGTGAGCTGCACACGGTCACCGATGCGAAACGGGCCGGACTGGCGCCTACGCGGTTCAGCGGCGCGCGGCTCGGAGGCGTGGGGCTCGGAGGCGTGGGGCTCCGGTGCGCGCGGCTCGCTCACGCAGTCTTCACTCGAGCGAGTTCGGCATTGAGGTCGACTAAGCCGCGCCCCTCAAGGCTTGGCCAAATTGCGTGAAACTCGGACTCCGGTAGCTCGACCATGAAAGGAACCGCGATCGTGACCGCACCGGATGCGACTGCCGATGCTACTCCTGGCACTGAGTCTTCTACCGCGACGCAGTGCGCGATCTCAACGCCGAGTAGGCGCGCTGCTTGCAGATACGGCGCAGGATGCGGTTTCGGGTGCTCGACGTCCTCACCAGACACGATCAGGTCAAACCCAAGGAACCCGAGCTGCGCTGCAACGTGCTCTGCCATGCGCCTGACCGACATCGTGACCAGGGCGGTCGGGATACCGGCATCACGGATTTCCTGAAGCAGCGTGATTGCGCCCGGTCGCCACTGAGCCCCAAACTCTCTGAGTTGCTCGAGAACTCGGTCGGTCAGGTGGTCAACGATTTCGTCTTCAGTGAGGTGCACACCACGCTGCTGGATGATGCGCGCTGAGTTCCAGAGACCAGAGCCGACAAGGCCTACGGCGTCTTCGTGCGACCATTCACCGCCCCAAGCGTCGACGAGTTCTGCCTGAGCGAGGATCCAGTATGGCTCGGTGTCAACGAGTGTGCCGTCCATGTCCCAGAGAACGGCAGCGGGAGTGGTGTGGGTCACAACCCACAATCGTAGTTCTATCCTTGAGGTACGCCACTGACGCTGCTGAAGGCCCAGAGTTGCAGCGGCGAGTAGCACAGATCAAGGAGTTGTGTGTCCAAGTCCCCATTCGTGCAAGGTCGACTGCTCGTCGTCGCCTTCGAGGGCTGGAACGACGCCGGCGAGGCCGCTAGCGGTGCGGTGCGTGCACTCAAGGAATTGCTCGACCTCTATCCCATTGCCGAGGTGGATCCCGAGGACTATTTCGACTACCAGTTCAACCGACCGACGATCGCCAGCGACGATGACGGCAACCGGGAACTGGTCTGGCCTGGCGTGACGATCTATGGACCGACGACGCCAAACACGGCGAATTCGTCGGTCTCATCGGTCTCATCGGACTCAGTGGACTCAGCGGATGCAGCGGCAACGAGTACCTCAGACGGCAGCGCTGACCGCTCTAACGTGTATCTGTTACTGGGCACTGAACCCTCGAGGGGCTGGAAGAGTTTCACGCGCGAGATCCTCGACGTGATCGAAGACAATCAGATCCAGTCCATTATCTTTCTCGGGGCCATGCTCGCCGATGTGCCGCACTCCCGACCGATCTCGATCTTCACCAGCAGCGAGAACCCGCTCGTTCGTTCCGTGCTCGGGATCGAACGCAGCGGCTATGAAGGGCCGGTCGGCATCCTCTCAGTCTTGGCGGATGCCGCGGAGAAGTCCGGAGTCGCGACCACGTCCATTTGGGCATCCGTACCGCATTATGTGCACAACGCGCCTTCGCCGAAAGCGACGCTCTCGCTGCTCGACAAGCTCGAGGAGATTCTGGACGTCGTCATCCCCCGAGGCGACCTCATCGAGGAAGCGGCTGCATGGGAGAGCGGTATCGACGCGCTCGCTGGGGACGACGAAGACATGGCCTCGTATATCGAGCAACTTGAGCAAGCACGCGACACCGTCGACTCGCCAGAGGCCAGTGGGGACGCGATTGCGGAAGAGTTCGAGCGCTACCTGCGCCGGGGTGGGGATAAGTCGGATGGCGGCGCCGCAGGCGAAGAGCCGTGGCGGCCATAGCGCCACTCATTCTGGTCTGCTAAGACTGGGCTATGAGCAATTCAGATCTGAGCATGTCCCACGGCGATACCTACGTGGTGTTCTACACCGGGGGTCCGTACAACGGCCGCACCGATTCGCGCATCAGCACCGATGGCACCTGGGATGAGGAGCTCACCGTTATCGCGGCGGCAAACGGCAAGGAAACGCAGTTGCTCTATGTTTCTCCCGTTGCGAAGCGCTTTGGCGACGAAGTTCACGTGACGTACACCTGGGATCGACAGGACAGCGATCCGCTTGAGGCCCTTGACGAGCGCGACGAGTAAAGGGACCGGTCTCGACTCCGCTCGACCAACGCGGTGCTCGACCACCGGGCTACAGCGGCTGGAGCGCGCCAACGGACAGCAGGACGATCAGGGTGGTGCCGAGCAGAATTCGGTAGACAACGAACGGCAGGAACGATCCTCGCTGGATATATCGCATGAGGAACGCGATCACAGCGAAGCCGACACCGAAGGCAACGAGCGTTGCGACTGCCGTCTCCGCCAAGCCGTAGCCCGTGCCGCACCCTTCCGCGGCATCCAGCACAGGATCGCAGGTGACGGCCGTGACCAACTCGTACAGGCCGCTACCGAAGACCGCTGGTATCGCGAGTAGAAAGCCGAAGCGAGCGGCCGCCGTGCGGGTATAGCCGAGCGCGAGACCGGCGGTCATTGTTGCACCTGATCTCGAAACCCCTGGCACCAAGGCGAGCATCTGAGCCAAGCCGATGATGATGCCGTGTCGATAGCTCATGTTGGTGATTTCGCGCACGCGGCGACCAAGAATGTCCGCGATCCCGAGAATGATGCCGAAGACGATGAGCACGATCGCAACCAGCCACAGTGAGCGGAATGTTGAACGGATATAGTCCTGCGCGAAGAAGCCGACAAGCACGATCGGAACGGTGCCGATGATGATGAGCCACCCGAGCCGAACATCCGGATCGTTTCTGGAGATGTTGTCGGCGTGAGCGCCCTTTGACGACCGGAACTGACCGAACCACCGGCCGAGGATGCGCACGATGTCTTTGCGAAAGTACAGAATGACCGCGAGCTCAGTGCCGATCTGGGTAATCGCAGTGAACGTTGCGCCGGGATCGCTTGCGGATGGCAGGAACTCGCCGGCGATACGTAAGTGGGCGCTGGATGAAACCGGCAGAAACTCGGTTAGGCCCTGAATCAGCCCGAGGATGATCGCTTCGAAGAAACCCACCGGTGCTCCTCGTCAGTTGGTACTGAGGATCGGTCGGCTCGCATTCCATCGCCGAAACCTCAGTATGTTCTCAGCAGATCGCTGAGCACCCCCCTGCCAAACACTAGTGCGTCAAGCGGAACGCGTTCATCGACCCCGTGGAACATGGCAGGAAAGTCCAGTTCTGGCGGCAGTTGCAGTGGAGCGAAACCGTAGCCGACGATACTCAGCTTCGAGAGCGCTTTGTTGTCGGTGCCGCCGGACATGAGGTACGGCAGCACCGGCGCTCCTGGGTCGTTGGCGGCAAGCGTGCCGACCATGGCATCAACCAGTGGTCCGTCAAAACTGTTCTCGAGTCCGACGTCGCGATGCAGGACGATGATCTCGATATCTTCGCCGAGCAGTTCGCGCACTTCGGCAAGCACCGCGTCTTCTTCGCCCGGCATGGTTCGGATGTCGATGAGAGCCTCCGCGACATCCGGAATCACATTGTGTTTATAACCTGCGCTCAGGAACGTCGGGTTGCTCGTCGTGCGCAGGGTCGCCTGAATGAAGCCTGCCGCGGTGCCGGTCGACAGCACGAGCTCATCTGGCGAAAGCTGCTGGGGGTCAACCTTCATGATGCGGGCGAGTTCTGCGAGCAACTGCTCGGTTGTGGCCGTCAGATGCAGCGGCCATTGCCGGCGGCCGAGGGTCGCCACTGCCTCTGCGAGTTTGGTGACGGCATTGTTGTGGATGATCCGGCTGCCGTGGGCTGCGGTGCCGCGCGCCACGAGTTTGATCCAGACGAGCGCCTTTTCTCCGGTCTGGAGGAGGTATGAGCGCTGCCCGTTGAGGTAAACAGAGTACCCGCCGACCTCGCTGATCGCTTCGGTCGCGCGGGCGAAGAGTTCCGGGTGATGGTCAACGAGATGGTGTGAACCGAACACGCCACCGTTTTCTTCATCCGAGAAAAAGGCGATGATGAGCTCGCGTTCCGGCAACTCCCCGGCCTTCAGAATGTCGCCGAGCGCGGTGATGATCATCGCATCCATGTTCTTCATGTCGACGGCGCCGCGGCCCCACAAGAGTCCATCGCGAACCTCTCCCCCGAACGGATCAACGCTCCAGTTCGCTGGATCCGCTGGTACGACGTCGGTGTGACCGTGCACGACCAGCGCAGGTTTCTCCGGGTTGCGTCCTGGCACTCGAGCCACAACCGACGTGCGCCCAGGGGCGGCATCGATGTAGACGGTGTCGAGGCCGAGGGCCTCGAGGTGCGCGCCCAGATACTCTGCAGCTTCGGTCTCGCCGTTTGCGGTACCTCCGCCGTAGTTGCTCGTGTCAAAGCGGATCAAGTCACGAGCGATGCGCGCGGTGTCCTCGAGCTCAGGCTCGTGTTCTGGCAGCGCGATCATTCGTCCACGGTACCCGAGCGGGCCAGGTCAGCCGTCGTCTCGCTCGCCCAGCGCCATCGCAAAGGGTGCTATTCTCGTACGTCGGCGGTTCCCGCGAGGGAACGCCTACTGCGCGCGGATGGCGGAAATGGCAGACGCGCTAGCTTGAGGTGCTAGTTCCCTTTACGGGGAATGGGGGTTCAAGTCCCCCCTCGGACACGAGAAGGCCCCGCGACGGCGGGGTCTTCTTGCGTTTCGGCCCTCAGGACACGGTGGTCCGGATCACCTGCACCTCGTTGGAGCTGAAGTTCGTCAGGAACAGCGTCGTTCCGTCAGCGGCGAGCGTGACGTTGCGTGGGAACAGCCCCGCCGCGAGCGTTGTGACCAGCCGCGGCGACGTCGGATCGGTGACGTCGAAGATCTCCGCATTCCCCTGCTGGGGCGTGGCGAACCTGTTGGAGTTCGCCAGGAGCAGCAGCCGGTCGTTGTAGAACAGTGCAGCACCGACGGGCTCGCTCCCATTGCTGCCCGCTGGCCCCGTGCTGGCGTAGCCGAGCAGCGCCCCGGCCGGATCGGGGCCCTCGAGGGCAGCCGTGCCCAGGACGAGGAGCCTGTTGTCACCACGAGCCCCCATGAACAGCCTCGAGCCGTCGGCCGAGACGACCATGCGGGTCGGAGAGCAGCCGGCGGCGATGGTCTGGATGATCGGATCCCCGGAGCCGGACTCCGCAATCGCGACGTCGATCACCGACAGCAGGCCGAACAGCGTGACGCCGGAGCCCGGCTGCCAGCAGCGGGCAGGGCCCCCGAGGATGGGGTT
>JBGSTT010000023.1:0-2334 GCA_041736385.1 Rhodoglobus sp.
CTCGCCTACGTTGCGATTCTGCTCCGAGGCTCGCGTCGCATCCGCCGAGCGACCGCCTTCTCCCTTGCTGCTGTCGCGGTGGCCGGCGCCCTGGTCGGCGCGGTATTGCTCCCTCCTGTCGAACCGCGGGCAGACATCCCCGGCGGAACATCATTCTCGACCGGCATCAACCCGATCATCACCCTTGGCAACGACTTGCGTCGAGCCGAACCAACCCTCGCACTGACCTACACAACAACGAGCACCCGCGGTCTCTACTTGCGCCTGACCGCGCTTGATGACTTCAACGGGCAGAGCTGGCTGCCGACGGAGGTCGAGTTCCCTTCGAGCAACGGCGTGGATGCCATCGGTGCCGCGCCGGGGCTCGGCCCCGATGTGTCGGTGACAACCGAAACGACCAACATCACGGTTGCGAGCATCCAGTCGCGTTGGTTGCCTGCACCGTACGCGCCAAGCAGCATCGAGGGACTCGAAGGCGAGTGGTCGTGGGAAGGCGATGCGCTCGCGATCCGCAGTTCGCGCGGCAGCAGCGCCCGCAACCAGGACTACGTTGTCGAAAGTCAGCAGATCGCGCCATCGGTCGAGCAGCTCATCGCCGCCGGCAACACCGTTCCCGCCGGGCTCGACCGGTATCTCTCGGTACCGGAGTTTTTGCCTGCTGTGGTCGCCGAAACGGCCGCGACCGTGACAGCCGGCGCGGCAACCCACTACGAGCAAGCCGTTGCCATGCAGGCCTACTTCACGAACGGGCAGTTCGAGTATTCAGAGGATGCGCCGGTCGAGGGCGGATACGACGGCTCGGGCGCAGGCGTGCTAGCCGCCTTCCTCGAAGCCAAGAGTGGCTACTGCGTGCACTTTTCCTCGGCGATGGCGACGATGGCGCGCACGCTCGGCATACCGGCCCGCATTGCGGTCGGCTTCACGCCGGGTCAGGCCGATCCATCGGCAGAAGGCGTACTCACCTCGTACCGGGTGTCGACCTACAACCTTCACGCCTGGCCAGAGTTGTTCTTCGACGGCATCGGCTGGGTGCGGTTCGAACCCACCCCGAGCCGCGGTGCCGCCCCGGAGTTTGCGCCATTGACCGAGGATGACCCGACCACCCCAGACGTTGACGAGTCAGTTCCGGCCGAGCCAACGCCCGCAACGCCTGCCCCAGACCAAACCGGCGGACCTAACCTTCCTGATGAGCAGGAGCCGCTCGACAGCGGTGCTGCTGGACTGTCGGGCGCAGCATCCGCACCGTTCTGGCTGTACGCGCTCGGGGCGCTGTTGGTGCTCGCCATGATCGCCCCGGCCGTCGTGCGCGCGGCGCGGCGCAGCGCCAGACTGCGTGCCGTCGACACGGGGGATGCGGTCTCTGGCTGGCTTGAGCTGCGCGACACGGCGGATGATCTCGGTGTTCCCCTCGACGGGAACACCACTCCTCGCCAACTTGCCATTGACCTCGGTGCGGTGCTGGATGATGGCGGCCGCGAGGCGCTCGAACGTGTTCGCGCTGCCGTCGAGGCGCAGTCGTTCGCGAGCAACCGCGCTCAGCCGAGTGCCGACTTCGACGCCGTCACCGACGCCGTCACCGATGACGTCACCGATGACGTCGTGCTCGTCCTGCGCGGGATGCGCCGGGAGGCCGGGTTCGTCGCAATGCTGCGAGCTTTGCTAATTCCACGCTCGCTGTTTGCGGCTTGGCTACCCGCTCCGGTTCCGCCCGTCGTGGCGCCAACCAGCGCCTAGATCGACCCCACGTCGCAGACGACTGGTCGATACGGTCAGCCAAGCTCGCTCAGCACGATGACCGATTTCTTCGTCGCGGGATTCGACAGCACCGTCGCTTCGACGCCGTACACCGCGCGGATCAGTGCGGGCGTCAACGTTTGCGCGGTCGGCCCGGCGGCAACCACGCGACCGCCGCTGACGACAACGACGTGATCGCTGTAGCTCGCGGCAAGGGGAAGATCGTGCAGGGCCGCGAGCACCGCCATGCCGCCAGCGGCGAGACCACGAAGCAAGCCGAGAACGGCGAGTTGGGCGCCAATGTCGAGGTGGTTGGTTGGCTCGTCGAGTAGCAATAGGCGCGGTTGTTGGGCGAGCGCGCGGGCCAGCAGTACCCGTTGGCGTTCGCCGCCAGACAGGGTGTCAAAGTCGCGCTCGGCGAATTCGGTCATCTCGACCGTCGCGAGCGCGTCGACCACCACCTTCTCCGAGTCCGCAGACCCATCACCCCAGGCAGACTCATGCGGCAGGCGGCCGAGCCGCACGACCTCGGTGACCGTCATCGCCGTCGTGGTCGCGGCATCCTGCTCGACGAAGGCGACGGTGCGCGCGCGCTCGCGC
>JBGSTT010000245.1:0-3583 GCA_041736385.1 Rhodoglobus sp.
AGCCAGAGCCGGTGCGCGGCTGAGGCCATTGCACTGAGGCCGGAGGGGTAGGCGCCGTCACTCGGGTCGGCGGCGACAGCAAGGCCTTGAGACTCGAGCACGGGGTCGGCGCCGCCTGGCACACCGAAGGGCCCAGCTAAACCTTCTGCGGCCGCGAGCGATGCGTCAATCAGTTCGCGCGCCCTGATGGCATACGTGACCTCGCCCGTTGCCGTCGCGAGTTCGAGAAGGCTGCCTGCCAGCATCCCGTAATCTTCGAGCGTCGCTTTCGCGGTCGACTGCGCGCCGTCGATGGATGTTCTGACGAGCAGGGTGTTAACCGGCTGGTCTCGGCTTCGCTCGACCACCGGTCTGTGCTCGAGCAACACATCGGCGGCGCGCTTGGCTGCTGCGATCCAGTCCGACCGCTCGAGGAGTGTGCCAGCACTGGCCAGCGCACCGATGGCGAGCCCGTTCCATCCGGTGAGCACCTTCTCGTCGAGGGCCGGCGGTTGCTCGGCCAACCGCGCGGCAGCGTCGAGCGAGTAGTACTCCCCCTCGACGCGCGCTCCATCGACCGTGCTTTCACTGTCCTGAGCCGATGCGAAACAGCCGTTCGGCAGACGAAGGGTTCCGAGCAGGAAATCGGCAATCCCGACAGCGACCTCGCGCCGGCCCGCGAGCGCGTACGCCGACAGCAGCTGGGCGTTGTCGTAGAGCATGCGCTCGTAGTGCGGTTCGCTCCAGTCGCGGCGGGTTGCGTACCGAAAGAACCCGCCGTCGAGGTCGCGCAGTGGCGAGGACGCCATGGCGTCGAGCGTGCGTTCGGCGAGGGCGCGCGCCGCGGCATCCCCGAGGCTAGCCCGCGCCAGAAGGTAGTGGAGTACCGGCGTGACCGGGAATTTCGGTGCGCCCCCGAATCCTCCGTTGACGGAATCTTCGAACTGCTCGAGCTCGGAGACAATTCGAGCAAAGTCGATCGTGACAGGCACGGCCGCGTGACGGTGCGACAGCGCCTCGAGGATTGCTTCACCGTTACGCTCGACCTCCTCGCGGCGGTCGCGCCATGCGTCGAGGACCGCGTCGAGTACTTGCCCGAAGGCCGGGTGCCCTTGCACGGGAGTTGGGGGCCAATAGGTGCCAGCGAAAAAAGCCCGACCGGCCGGCGTGACAAACACATTCAGCGGCCAACCGAGATTCTCGGTGAACGCGCCAGCGGCGGCGAGGTAGGTCGAGTCCACCTCGGCGTGCTCCTCGCGATCAACCTTGATGGCCACGAAGTTCCCGTTCAGAAACGCCGCGAGCTCAGGATCGCTGAAGCTCTCCCGCGCCATCACGTGGCACCAGTGGCAGGTCGAGTAGCCGATCGAGACCAGCACCGGCACGTCGCGCCGTGCGGCCTCGGCGAACGGCTCCGGGCCCCACGCCCACCAGTCCACCGGGTTACTGGCGTGCGACCTCAGGTACGGACTCGCGGCATCCGCCAAGCGATTGGGCATAGCCTCAGACTATGTCGCCGAGCACCGCTGGCCCGGCGCAGCAGGGACCTATGGAGCGCACTCCGGCGGCGCTGGGTCGAGGGGTGACAACGTGAAGTTGTCGTTGAGCGGGAACGTGAACTCCTGAGTCCCGATCGGCGTCTCCAAGGTGGTTTTGCCGGTGCCGGTGCCTGTTATTGACGTTGCAAGACCGTCAGCACTGAAGTCCACCGTGTATGGGCCCTCTCCCGAGAGTTCACCGAACTCGCCGAGGTTACTTCCGTCATCGGTGTAGTAGCGGGTGCCGTCCCTGCCTTCGCGGGTCGACGGCTCGAACAAGAGGGTGACCGCACCCCCGGTGAGCTCGAACTTCTCCCCGAGGTTGCAGATGATGCCTGATACCTGGGTGTCGCCGCCGCCACCCTCGGCGAAGTAGGCCTGTGGTGATGTCGCGATCACGATTCTGAGACTGGCACTCCCCCGCCGTGACTTGCTCTCGAGGTTGATCGTTGCGTTGGTACCGGGGCCTGCAGCGACATAGCTGAACGATGCCCTTGTCGTTAGGCTCGTGCGGTCAATCGACTCCTTGCCGTTCAACTCGACGGTGACCGGCGCGGAGAACTCGGCGCGGGACACCGCACCCTTCGTGGATACTTCGATCGGTGTCGAGGAGGCCGGCTGAACTCGCTTAGGAGCCGGCGCCTCGATTTTGACGCATCCGTTTCTCCACATGCTGATCGCTACGCCCATGACGACGCCGGACGCGAACATCGCGAGCCGACTTGCGCCCGAGGACGCTAACCGTTTGCGGTCGGCAGGCGTGGAGTCAGTTGACGAGCGGATGATCTCCGCTGGTGTCGATCCAAGCTGGAACACGCTGAGAGGATCTGCCGACGGCATACGATGCCGAGTCTCGACGGAGACAGTGCTTCCACCCTTCGGCGTGTGGAAGGTGCCTTGCGTGCCATCCAGTTGCATCGACTCAGGAAACCCGTCGGTGCCGAGCGTGCCCGTGACACGAACGCTGAGGTCTTGACGAACGGTTCCCGACTCGGCATCGGGACCAGCCTGCCCGGTGTTCTTCATCCGCGCGGTGAAGTCGAACTCGCCGTCGTCAGCGGGACAGATCTTGCCCTCGCTCGAAACTGAGTTGCGCACGGTTGTCGAAATGCCGTTCTCCGTAGCGGTGAGCACCTGGGCGATCTCGATGTTCGCGTTATCGTTGCTGGTACGTGTGATGATCGTCCCGCCTGAAGACTCGGCCGATCCGCTTCCGAACCGATCGGCGCTGTTGTTGGACTCGCCCACGGTGAGCCGATTGACGTCGGCATTCTGGTACAGGGCCGGAAGCAGCATCCCGGTCAAGAGCGTCCCGGCCATGAATGCCTCGCCAGCTCCCGAGTAATCAGTCTCTCGACGAAGACCGGGAGTCGTTACAGAAACGAGGGAGAACTGCGGTGAAACTGACGATGCCTGAGGCTCCGGCTCGAGGCCCACTACGGGGTCGGTCGCGGTGAGCGCGAATTGCTGTCGAACGCTCGTGCCGAAGGCCTGCTCGCTGGCGACGAGATCGCCGCGCGGAATGGGTGATCCGTACACGCCCTCGAGATCGTCGAGGATGCCGTTCGTGCCGAAGACGACCACGCCAGGGTCAGGAGGAAGCGCATCGGTCGGTAGTTCCGGAAGCACGACATCAACCTCGACGGTTTCGACGGGCACACATGCGGTCAGGAAGAGGGTCGCGACGACGAGAGGAGCAACGAATCTAGCCTGAATCCCCTTCGCCATTCCCTAACGGTACCTGCCACCGGCGACCTGTTCAAGAGAACGGCTGGTTAACGCTTGGTCAGTCCACCCGGGTATCGGCGTGCGATCTCAGGTACGGAGTCGCGGCATCCGCCCAGCGATTGGGCATAGCCTCAGACTGTGTCGCCGACAACCATCACCTACATTGGTGGACCCACAGCCATCCTCGAGTTTGCGGGTCTCCGCATCGTCACGGATCCGACATTCGATCCGCCTGGCGAGTACCCGGATGACGATGGCGTGCCCCTCGTCAAGACCGCCGGTCCTGCAATAGAGCGGTCGGCAATCGGCTCCGTCGACCTCGTGCTGCTCTCCCACCA
>JBGSTT010000048.1:0-6191 GCA_041736385.1 Rhodoglobus sp.
GTCGCCGTGGTCGCTCTGGTCGGCTGGGTGTACGAGTACTACCGCGGCTACTTTGTTCGCTGATTCTCGCGGCGGCGCTGATTCTGGCGGCGCTGGTTCACACTCCGAAGCTGTTCCTTCTGACGGCTCGCCCGCGGCCACTGCAGTTACCGTTCGAGCCGCGAGCCATCATGATGCTGATCGAGTATTCGGTCTGCTCAAGCAACTCGGTACCGACTATGCGCCGGATGCCGCCGCGTTCGATTCCACTTACCGCGGGATCATCGACGACGATTCCCGATCTTCCATGTTGCTCGTTGCCAATAATTCAGCAGGAAAGGTGCTGGGTTACGCGTTAACCACGATCAGCCCCCTGCTCTACATTAACGGGAGTTCTGCCCAGCTGCAGGAACTGGTCGTTGACAATAGTCATCGAGGACAAGGGGTTGGTACCGCTCTCGTCGAGGCAACCGAGGCCGCCTGCCGCGCGAGGCAGGTGCAGCAATTGACAGTACCAAGCCGTCGCTCGGCGAACTTCTATGAGCGTATCGGCTACACCTCCACGGCGGACTTTCTCAAGCGCACGTTCGACTGACGTCGCGTCAGCGGGTTAGCGCGTCCCGCGCTGGTGCGCCGTCGCGTGCACGTGACGTGGCGGGAGCAGTACCGTTTGTGGCGGGAGAACAACGCAACCGGCGGGAGATATATCTCCTGCCAATGTGACATTGCTCCCGCCAACGGGGCTGCGACGGTGCACGGCGGCGAGATATTCTCGCCGGGCACCGTCGCCGTGGTCCGCTAGTGGCTTGAGTCGTGAGCCCGCTCGAGCTCGGTGCGCGTAACTGGCGCGATCCGGTCTTCGAAGAACCAGCTCGAGGCTGCAGCGCGAATACGTTGCGCCGTGGTGATTTTGCCCTGTTCGTTAGGACGGATCATGAGTGGTGTGTACTCTTCGAAGCTGACGAGCTTCCAGCGCTCGTACTCGTCGAGCTGCTCGTGAACCTCAATATACTCACCGCTGGGAAGTCGAACGATGCGGCCGCTCTCGTAGCCGTGCAGGGCGATCTCGCGATCCTTCTTCTGGAGAGCAAGACAGATGCGCTTGGCAACGTGGTAGGCGACGATGGGGCCGACGAACAAGAGCACCTGAAGGCTGTTGATGACGCCTTCGATGGTGACCCTGAAGTGCGTTGCAATCAGGTCCGAGCTTGCGGCAGCCCACAGCACCGCGTAGAACGTAACTCCAGCGGCACCGATCGCCGTGCGGGTCGGCGCGTTGCGCGGGCGCTGGGCAATGTGGTGCTCCCGCTTGTCGCCAGTGACCCACGCCTCAATGAAGGGGTAGAAGGCAACAAGAGCCATGAACACGGCGAGCCCCACGAGCGGAACGAGAATGTTGATCGACCACGTCGCTCCACCCCAAGCGACGAACTCCCAACCAGGCGGTACGAGCCGAAGCGCACCGTCAGCAAAGCCGATGTACCAGTCGGGTTGAGTCCCGGCGGAAACAGGGGACGGGTCATACGGGCCGTAGGTCCACACTGGGTTGATCTGGAATGTTGCTCCGATGAGCATGATGACACCGAAGACGATGAAGAAGAACCCACCGGCCTTCGCGGCGAACACCGGCATGATCGGCACACCAACGACGTTGTCGTTTGTGCGGCCTGGGCCGGCGAACTGGGTGTGCTTGTTGATGATCAGCAGGAGCATGTGCACACCGAGAAGAGCCACGATCAGCGCCGGCAGGATCAAGATGTGCAGCACGTAAAGCCGCCCAACAATATCTACCCCGGGGAACTCCCCTCCGAAGAGAAGGTATGAGATCCAGGTGCCGATGACCGGGATGCCTTTAACCATCCCGTCAATGATGCGAAGTCCGTTACCCGAAAGCAGATCGTCCGGCAGTGAGTACCCGGTAAAGCCCTCTGCCATCGCCAGTACGAAGAGCACGAAGCCGATGAACCAGTTGATCTCACGCGGCTTGCGGAATGCACCCGTGAAGAACACGCGGAGCATGTGCAGTCCGATGGCTGCGATGAACAGCAGCGCGGCCCAATGGTGCACCTGCCGCATGAGCAACCCACCCCGGACATCGAAGGAAATGTCAAGAGTGGATGCCATTGCGGCCGACATTTCGATGCCCTTGAGCGGCAGGTAGGAGCCCTCGTACTCGACCTCGACCATTGATGCCTGGAAGAAGAAGGTGAGGAAGGTGCCAGACAGCAGGATCACGATGAAGCTGTAAAGGGCTACTTCGCCGAGCATGAACGACCAGTGGTCGGGGAAAATCTTGCGCCCGACCTCTTTGACAAGGCCGGAAATACTCGTGCGCTCGTCAATGTAGTTTGCTGCCCAACCGGTCACTCGAGAGCCCGTGGACTTCTGGACCGCCGCCGATTCCGACGGGCCACTCGCTGGCGCTTCCGTCGTGGTCGGCGGCACTTGTGTGGTTGTCATATCGAGCGCTCCCAGAAGCTTGGTCCAACGGGTTCGGTAAAGTCGCTTCGCGCGATCAGGTAGCCCTCGTCATCCACCGTGATGGGCAACTGGGGAAGGGGACGTTTGGCTGGGCCGAAAATCACCATAGCTTCGCGCTTGATATCGAAGGAAGACTGGTGGCACGGGCAGAGCAGGCGGTGCGTCAGTTGCTCGTAAAGTGCAACCGGGCATCCGACGTGGGTGCAGATTTTCGAGTAGGCAACGATGCCCTGAAAGTTCCAGTCCTCGCGGCCGGGGGAGACCTGCAGATCTTCCGGCTTGAGTCTCATCAAGAGAACCGCGGCTTTCGCCTTCTCTTCTAGCGGGTGGGACGACTCTTTGAGTCCCTCCGGAATGACATGAAAGGCCGAACCGAGGGTGACTTCAGACGCCCGGATTGGCGTACCCGTTGGGTCGCGGGTGAGTCGAACACCCTCCTTCCACATGGTCACTTTCAAGAGTGGAACCGGGTCCTCCGCGGGAGCCAGATCTCGGAACAGAGCGATTGCCGGCAACGGGGTGAGCACGATTGCGCCGATCAGGGTGTTACGAATCAGCGTGCGCCGACCAATGCCGGACTCCTTGGCACCAAGTTCGAACACCTCGACGGCTTTCTCACGGGTTTCGTCAGTGCCCCGAGTCGGGTGCCGCTGCTCAACCAAGTCGTGACCCTCCATGAGGGCCTTTGACCAGTGCACGGCACCGATGCCAATGCCGAGCAAGCCCAGGGTGATGCCGATGCCTAGCAAGAGGTTGTTGAGGCGAACCGATGCCATGTCCCCTGGCACGATCGGGAAGGCGATGTAGACCGCAACGGCGATGATGCTGCCGATAATTGAGAGGAAAAACAGCCCGGATATAACCCGTTCAGCCTGCTTGGCCTTCTTCGGGTCGAGGTCGGTTACGCGCGGCCGGTACGGCTCGAAACCGGGGTTCGGAATTTGGTCAGCGACGACGACGGCGGTGCCAGCTGGTGGCGTGCTACTGCCGTACTTCTCGACAGTAGAACCCGCAGCAGCGCTGCCGGTCTCGCCGTCGTGATCGTTCGCCATTGTCTTTCCCTCCACTTTCGGGTGTTGCTGCCGTCTAGTTGGACTTTGCGGTCATCCACACCGTGATTGCCACCAGTGCGCCGAGACCGAAGATCCAGATGAACAAGCCTTCAGAAACCGGCCCGAGATTGCCGAGACCGAAGCCGCCGACCGATGGAGTTTCGTCAAGGTACCGAAGGTACGTGATGATATCCGCCTTCTCCTGAGGGGAGATGTTCTGGTCGTTGAATACCGGCATGTTCTGCGGTCCTGTGATCATGGCCTCGTAGATGTACACCGCCTCAATGTTGCCGAGTGACGGAGCGTACTTGCCTTGCGTGAGCGCGCCGCCGGCACCTGCCACGTTGTGGCACATTGCGCAGTTGATGCGGAAAAGTTCCGCACCGGTCGCGACGTTCCCGTCACCTTGCAGGTAGCGATCGCTGGGAATCGCGGGTCCGGGGCCCTTCGAGGCAACAAAGTTTGCCAGAGCGAAAGTTTGCTCGGCCGTGAACTGGACCGGCTTTTTCTCGGCTTGCGGGCCGGTCGCTGCCAGCGGCATCCGACCGGTACCGACTTGGAAGTCAACGGATGCCGCTCCAACCCCGATAAGCGTCGGCCCTTGGCTTGTGCCCTGGAGGTTCAGTCCGTGGCAGGTGGCACAGTTCGCCTGAAAGAGCTTTGAGCCCTGTTCGATGACGGCGGATTGTGCGGCGCTCGTTTCAGCCGTTGCGCTTGTGGTCACCAGTGCGTACGCGCCGCCGGTTGTGATTAGGCCGATCGCAAGCAATGCTGCCGTCGCCAGCGGGCTTCTGCGACCGCTCGCGCGCTTCTGGGGCTTGGCTGGTGTGGGCGTGTTCGCCATGGTGCGTTGGTTTCCGATTCTCATTTGAGGATGTAGATGATCAGGAATAGCCCAATCCAGACCACGTCGACGAAGTGCCAGTAGTACGAGACGACGATCGCGCTGGTGGCCTCTTTGTGGCCGAAGTTCTTGACCGCGAACACCCGTCCGAGCACAAGAAGGAAAGCGATCAGGCCACCCGTGACGTGCAAAGCATGAAAACCTGTCGTCAGAAAGAATGCGGATCCGTACGAATCGCTCGATAGGGTGACGTACTCACTGACGAGCACCGCGTATTCATAAGCTTGGCCGGCGACGAACGTCGCGCCCATCGCGTAGGTGAGGAAGAACCATTCGGTCACGCCCCACTTCCAGAATTGTGCGAGCGTACCGGTCCGCTTGGTTTGGAAGCGTTCGGCAGCGAATACACCGAATTGGCACGTGAACGACGAGAGCACGAGAATAATCGTGTTTACCGCGGCGAAGGTCACATCGAGCTTGCCTGTTTGCTCGGCCCACAAGCCGGGCGACACAGACTTGAGGGTGAAGTACATCGCAAACAGGCCAGCGAAGAACATAACCTCACTGCCGAGCCAAACGATTGTGCCGACCGCGACAATGTTCGGCCGATTGACGGCTGTGGCTCCGAAGGAGCCGGTGAGCGAGGCAGTAGACACCCTCCTATTATGGTCGACTTGCGTGCTACTTTTTTCCATTTGAGCCTGGGCGTCGAGGCCATTTGGTTAGGATTCGGTGCATGACAGCGCAGATAACCTGGCCGACCATCCTTGGCGCGCTTGTTCAAGGCAAGGACCTCTCGATTGCCGATGCAACCTGGGCAATGCACAGTGTCATGGCCGGTGAGGCGACCTCCGCGCAGCTCGCTGGAATGCTCGTCGCACTGCGGGTGAAGGGCGAAACCGTCGACGAAATTGTCGGCTTTCGTGACGCTGTTCTCGCGAATGCGCTGCCATTAGCGGTCGACCCTTGGGTGCTAGATATCGTCGGCACTGGAGGAGATCCCTATGGCGCTGTGCTCAATATCTCCTCAGTGGCATCCGTTGTCGCTGCTGCTGCTGGTGTGCCGGTCGTCAAGCACGGCAATCGAGGAGCCAGTTCGGCGTCTGGCTCCTCAGACGTATTGAGTGCACTCGGCATCAACCTAGAACTCTCGGCCGACCGCGTGGCCGAAGTGCTGGCAGAGACCGGCATCACGTTCGCGTTCGCTGCGGCGTTTCATCCCGGGTTTCGCCACGCCGGTCCAACCCGCAAAGAGCTCGGCATTCCGACTTTGTTCAATATTCTTGGGCCACTGTGCAACCCGGCACGGCCGAACGCATCAGCGGTCGGTGTTTCGAGCCTCGACCGGGTTCCACTCATCGTGGGTGTCTTTCAATCGCGGGATGCCACCGCGCTCGTCTATCGCGGCGACGACGGTATCGACAAGCTCACCACCACGGGACACTCGCACATCTGGGAGGTCTCGCGGGGAAACGTGACAGAGCACGATCTCGACCCAGCGGATCTGGGGATCGCCCGCGCGGACATCCAATCGCTCCTGGGTGCTGACCCTGCGCACAATGCGTCGGTCGCGAGGGCCGTGCTCGCGGGGGAGTCTGGACCGGTGCGAGACATCGTGTTGCTCAACGCGGCAGCCGGGCTCGTAGCCTTTGAGCTTTCGAAGGATCCCGAGCAATTGCGCGAGCCAATTCTGGCGCGGTTGGGAGCGCAGTTTGAGCGTGCTGGCGCCGTCATCGATTCCGGGGATGCTGCAGCGAAGCTTGAGCAATGGGCTAGCGCGACGCAACGCTAGGGGCGGGTCTCGGCTTCGCTCGAAACCGGGAAAGAGTCATGAT
>JBGSTT010000074.1:0-1739 GCA_041736385.1 Rhodoglobus sp.
AGGTCTGTCCGAATCAGGGCGCAGGCTCGGGGTCGAGTGCGGTGCCTGCGGTATCGTAGTGCGTCCGCCCTCGTAGCTCAGGGGATAGAGCAGGAGCCTTCTAATCTCTTGGTCGCAGGTTCGAATCCTGCCGAGGGCACAGAACTCAGGGCACAGTGTCCATAATTACTGGCTTGCGCCCGCGAACGACTCGATTGCGGCGAGCATCCCGACTGATGATCCGAAGTGATAGCTCGTGATGCCGAGGGTTTCGGCACCGGCGATGTTCTCCGCCCTGTCATCGGCGAAGAATGCGTTCTCGGCAGCAGTGTCGTACCGATCGAGCACTCGCTCGAACACCACAGGCTCAGGCTTGCGCGCCTCATAGTCACTGGAGGTGTGGAGGTGGTCGCCGAAGAGTTCGACCAACTCCGGTGCGATGACGCGCAAGTGCTTCGATGCCAGCGGCCCGTTATTGGTGAGCAACGTGATCGTTCCAAGCTCGGATGCTCGCCGGACGGCGGCCAGCGAGTCCGGCCAGACGTGCATTGCGGCTGCGCGCGCTCGCACCCAATCGGACTCCTCTACGCGCACTCCCATCGCGTGGTTGAACTGCTCTAGGTAGTTTTCGGGGGAGCCGTAGCGGCCAGCTTCTGCCGCCCACTCGCCGTCGTCGTGCCACCAACGCTTGCGAAGTTCGTTGAGGTCATGGCCCGTAATCGCCGTCATGTCAGCCATGCGCGTTCGCCAGTCGTAGTCGTACAACACGTCATCCATGTCGAAGATGAAGAGCAGGCTCATCGGTTACCCTCTGCTGAAATTGAGATTCGTCATCCGGCCTTGCGCGGTCGAGGGTCAGACTGTGGTGTCAACTGCGTCCCCAGTCTGGCGCACATTCGACCGGTACGATGTTGGGTCATGGCCACCATCTACGATTGCTCGGCCGAAGCTGATCTTCTTGTCGGGATGCGTCTGGCAAGAACAGCGATCGGTCGTGGTGATCTGGTGGTTATTCCGACCGACACGGTCTACGGCGTCGCTGCGGATGCCTTCAATGCTGCGGCCGTTGCAAAGCTTCTTGCGGCCAAGGGACGAAGCCGTCAAGCGCCGCCGCCGGTGTTGATTCCCGGCATTCCCACTCTTGATGCGCTTGCCGAAAGCGTCCCGAGCGTCGTTCGCACGCTCGTGGCTGCATATTGGCCGGGCGGTCTGACGATCATTCTGCCGGCGAGGTCCTCGCTGGCCTGGGATCTCGGCGAAACTCGTGGAACGGTTGCGTTGAGAATGCCGAGCAACAGAATCGCCCTTGAGCTGCTGTCTGAAACCGGCCCGCTGGCCGTCTCGAGCGCGAATCTGTCGGGAAAGCCCCCAGCATCGACGGCCGTCGATGCCGAGGCAATGCTTGGGGAGTCTGTGAGCGCCTACCTCGATGACGGTAATGGCGGCATTGTTCCATCAACCATCGTGGATGCGACGGGTCTCTTTGCGCTCGAAGGCAAGCTTCGAATCGTGCGCGAGGGTACTATCCCAGCTAGCGACATTCGTGAACTCGTCGGAGCCGACCAATGCGAATAATCTTCTACGTGCTCGTCACCGGGGTATCCGCGATCGTGACGTTCATCCTGGCTCTCGTGATTTGGAAAATCAGCACCAGATACCGGCTGTACCCGAAGATTCGCGAGCGCGACGTTCACACTCGCCCGACACCGCGGCTCGGCGGCGTTGCGATCTTCATCGGGATTCTCGCGGCATTTGGGGTC
>JBGSTT010000096.1:0-2599 GCA_041736385.1 Rhodoglobus sp.
GCCGGGGTGACGACGCCGTTCACCCGCTGGTCGTGACGTTCGCTCGGGACGGTGTCGACGAGCTCATGGTCGAAGATCACAGCATAGACCGGCGGGCAGGATTCCATCGATCCGAGCGTCTTATCGAAGTAGCCCTGGCCCCAGCCCATGCGCATTCCGCGACGGTCGACGGATGCCGCCGGCACGATAATGAGGTCGACCTCGTTGATCGCGATCGGGCCAAGCAATTCGCTCGTAGGCACGGGCATTCCGAGGGCGTCGGATTCTTCGCTGCCGCCGTCGTACGGTGCCCAGTCGAGCAGGCCATCGGTGCGGGATACCGGCAGCAGCACCCGAATCCCCTGCTCACACGCCCAAGCGACGAAGTCGCGCGTGCCGGGTTCGTTCGCAGTAGAGAGGTACGCCGCAAGTGAGCGTGAGTTGAGCGAGGTTGTCAATGCGATGAGGTTGTGCGTCAACGCGGCATCCGCGTTCTGGCGTTCTGGTGCGGTCCTGATCCGCCGGCGCTCGCGAAGTTCGGCACGCAGCGCACGCTTGGCGTTGCCGACTTCGTCAGACATGAAGTCAGTCTATGAGGCCGATGACGGTTACCCTTGGGCACATGGCATTTCGAATCACGAAAGCGGTCATTCCTGCAGCCGGCCTCGGCACGCGCTTCCTTCCCGCCACGAAGGCCATGCCAAAGGAGATGCTCCCGGTCGTCGACAAACCGGCCATCCAGTACGTCGTTGAAGAAGCCGTGGCTGCTGGCCTGACGGACGTGCTCATGATCACGGGGCGCAACAAGAACGCTCTCGAGAATCACTTTGATCGCATGACAGAGCTTGAGGCAACCCTCGAAGAGAAGGGCGACACCGACAAGCTCAGGAAGGTCGAGTACTCCAACGATCTCGCCGATATGCACTACGTGCGTCAAGGCGATCCTCGCGGGCTCGGCCACGCGGTGCTTCGCGCTCGCATGCATGTTGGCCGTGAACCGTTCGCTGTGCTCCTCGGTGATGACCTGATCGACAGTCGGGATGTGTTGCTGTCTCGCATGATCGAAGAGCAGCAGGCGCGAAACGCGACGGTGATCGCCCTCATGGAGGTCGAACCGGACTCCACCCACCTGTACGGCATCGCTACCGTCGAGAAAACCGGAACTCCCGACGTCGTGAAGATCACCGGACTCGTTGAAAAGCCAGCGCCAGGTACCTCCCCGTCGAACCTCGCGATCATCGGCCGCTACGTGCTCCAGCCCGACGTGTTCGACGTGCTTTCGCACACCGAACCCGGAAAGGGTGGCGAGATCCAATTGACCGATGCTCTTCAGACGATGGCCACGGACAATATCGCCGGTGGCGTGTACGGGGTCGTGTTCCGCGGCCGGCGCTATGACACCGGGGATCGCCTCGACTACATCAAGTCGATCGTGCAACTGGCGGTTGAGCGCGCCGACCTCGGCCCGGAGCTGCGTCCGTGGCTCAAGGACTTCGCGGCGAAGCTGGACTGAGCGATCGGTTCGCCATGGCACTGAATGTTCCGACGCTGACCGAGGGTCGCGTCACGATCCGCCCGATCCGCCTGCGGGATTCGCGCCCGCTAGAGCGTGAGCTCATGCAGAACCGCACGTGGCTGCGCAAGTGGGAAGCGACCAATCCCACCGGGCCGATGAGTTTTGACGTACGAACGAGCATCCGTTCACTGCAGCAGAATGCCCGCGCGAGTCTCGGGTTGCCGTTCGTAATCGAGGTCGACGGACAACTGGCCGGCCAGTTGAACGTCTCGTCGATTGCGTACGGCTCGGTGTCATCCGCCTCGATCGGCTACTGGGTGTCTGAACGGTTCGCGGGCAAGGGAGCTACCCCGACCGCGGTCGCGCTCGCGACCGATCACTGTTTCTTCAACGTTGGGCTGCATCGCATGGAGATCTGCATCCGACCGGAGAACGAGCCTTCCTTACGCGTCGTCGAGAAGCTCGGCTTTCGGTACGAGGGACTTCGGCGCCGGTACATCCACATCAATGGCGATTGGCGCGACCACTTCTGCTTCGCCCTTACCGTTGAAGAGTTGCCGACGGGGGTGCTGCGGCGTTGGCTCGACGGCCAAGTGCAGTCGGCGGATGCCGCGATCCCGGCGATCGACCGCGACCGAGCGTTGCGTCCGCTGGTGCCCTGACCCCCTCGCCTCCACCGCCCCGCCCCCGCTTTCGGTTCATAACTCCTGCAGTTTTGCGCGCCGGAGCGCGTGTGTGCCGAAACTTTGGGGGCAGCCGCACAGTCACCGCAAAATCTGCAGGAGTTACGAACAAGGGGAGGGGCGGAGGCAGCGCGCCTGACGGGCATCCGGCTGCACCGCACGTACCGTAGCAACATGGAACTGACGGGACTCGGCGGCGGCATCATGCTCGCGATCGCGGCCGCCCTGTGGCTCGTGTACTTGGTTCCCAACTGGCTCAAGCGCCGCGAGTACCTCGCGACGGAACGCAATGCTGTTCGGCTCCAACAAACCATCCGGGTGCTCGCAGAAACTGCGGAGATTCCGGATGCGGTGCGCCGCGAAGCCGCCGCCCGTCGCCTTGCTGAGTTGCCGGTCGCGGTCGGCCGCCCGGTGACCCTGC
>JBGSTT010000097.1:0-3585 GCA_041736385.1 Rhodoglobus sp.
CGACCCAGCAACAACCTGGATCGACGCCGATGTGACGCTGGCAGAAGACGTGCAGTTGCTACCGGGCACCCAACTGAAGGGCGCGACGCTCGTGCAAACGGGCGCAACGATCGGCCCGGACACGACCCTGGTTGACTGCGAGGTCGGGCCCGGTGCGACGGTGAAGCGAACGGATGCCACGCTGGCCGTTATTGGCGAGAACGCGAGTGTCGGTCCGTTCGCGTACTTGCGCCCCGGAACCTACCTCGGCGCTGACGGCAAGATCGGCACCTTCGTCGAGACGAAGAACTCGCGGATCGGCAACGGCAGCAAGGTGCCCCACTTGAGCTACATCGGCGACACGACGGTGGGGGAGGGTTCGAACATCGGGGCTGGCACGATCACCGCCAACTACGACGGCGTAACCAAGAGCGAAACGGTTGTCGGCTCCAACGTGCGAAGCGGCTCGCACAACGTGTTCGTCGCGCCGGTCACCATCGGCGACGGGGCGTATACCGGTGCCGGAACTGTCGTGCGCAAGGATGTTCCCCCGGGTGCGCTCGCTGTGAACGTTACGCCACAGCGCAACCTTGAGGGATGGGTTCAAGAGAACCGCGCCGGTACGGAGGCGGCCGCCGCCGCCGATGCTGCAAGCGCCGGGGCCGCGGCATCCGACACGGCTTGATCAGCTCGATCAGCTTGATTAGGCGATATAGATCTTGCGCAGGGTCTCGTGCACGATCCAGGTGGTCGCCATGCCTGCCGTCAGCTGAATGACTGAGCCCGGCGTGAGCTCGACAGCGTCGAGGCCCGGCATGAGCAGCGTCGCGCGGCCTCCGAGCACGACGAACACCTCGTCTTCTTCGACATCCGTTGCGGTGCCCGGCGTCATCTCCCAAATGCCGATTTCGCAGCCGCCGACCGGCACCGAGCGCTCAACAAGCAGCGCAAGACCGGTCGTTGGCGCGCCGTCCACCACCTGATCCGCTGGCAGCGGCTCGTGCTGCAGCGCAATGGCGTTGGCCCGCACGAGCAGACCCGGGGTGAGCATGCCGGTCACGAGTCGAATCCGAGGCCCGCGGCATCCAGCGTCTTGAGCAAAATGTCGCGGCGCCCCTCGTTGTGGTCGGCGCGGTTGAGCGAGCGGCGGGTGAGATTGATGCCGATGGATGCCGCGGGCTCTGGCGGGAACGGAAGCGGTCGCTCGCGCACCATCCGCAGCTCGGTGCGCTCGGTCGTAAGACCCCCGAGTTTGTCTAGCATGACGTCGGCGGCGAAGCGGGTGGCTGCGACCCCGAGGCCGGTGAACCCGGCCGCATAGGCGACGTGCCCGCCGCGCGCGACGCCAAAGAAGGCGCAGAAACGGGTGCTCGTGTCGATCGCGCCAGCCCAGCGGTGACTGAACTTGAGGCCTTCGAGTTGCGGGAAGGTCGTGAAGAAGTGGCTCGCAAGTTTGGCGAAGCTCTCTGGCCGCTCCTCGTACTGTTTGCGGATCCGAGCGCCGTAGTAGTAGATCGCGTCGTAGCCTCCGAACAGGATGCGGTTGTCGGCCGAGAGTCGGTAGTAGTGGAACTGGTTAGCGAGATCGGCGATGCCTTGGCGATTAGTCCAGCCGATGGATGCGAGTTGCGCCGCCGACAGGGGCTCGGTCATCAGCACATAGTCGTACACCGGCACCGTCATGAGCGCGTTGCGCTTGAGCAACGACGGAAACGCGTTGGTCGCGAGTGCGACCTTCGCGGCGCGAACTTGACCGTGCTCAAGGGACAGAATCACCGCATCCCCGTCGCCGTCAATGGAACGAACCGGAGAGTGCTCGAGAATCTCGACACCGAGTTCGGATGCGACGCGGGCGAGCTCGGCGGCAAACCGGCCGGGGTGCACCATGGCGGTAGAGCGCTTATCCCAACGGCCGGCGAGGTAGGTGGGGGAGTTCAATTCGGCGCGCACTTGGGCCGTGTCGAGGGCGACACTGTGTTCTAGCTCGCGGCCAGCGTCTGGGCCAGCGGCAACGGCAGCGTCAGCGTCAGCGTCAGCGTCAGGCCCAGACTCGTCGAGCCATGCGATCTGGTGCGGTTCGGTCGCGACGGTCAAGGTGCCGGTGCGCTCGAAGTGCGCCTGGATGCCGTAGCGCCCAACGGCTTCCTCGATCGCGTCGAGGTTGGCGTGGCCGAGCCGCTCGAGTTGCTCGAGCTCTTCTGGCCAGCGACGTTCGCCGTTCGATTCGCCGTGAGTCAGACTCGCCTCGACGAAGCCGCCGTTACGACCGGATGCCGCCCAACCGACCGTTCGCCCCTCCAGCACAAGCACGCGTAACTCCGGGTTGCGCTCCTTGGCTCGGATGGCCGTCCACAGTCCGGTATAGCCGCCGCCGACGATCGCGAGGTCGACGTCGCGCGGACCGTCGAGGCGTTCGAAACCGGCGGCCGCGGCATCCTCGGTCCAAAAGACGGCTGGTCGCGTCGTGGCGAGCGAGTCCGTGACGAGGGACTCTGCCGGCGCCAAACGTTCGAAGACGGTGTCATGCACGGGTACTCCTCGGTTGGCGCAGGTGTCTCCAAGCAAGTTTAGGTTGCGGGGGTGGATGGGGGTCGTGTGGTGGCGGGCTGGCTTGGCCGATCCGGGCGGAGCGAAGCCACAGCGGGCGCACCCCCGAGAGGACGAAGGGCGGGGACTTTAGACCCTCGCCGGCCGGGAGCCACGTGTCATGGTTAGGGGATTGCGATGCTGTCTGCTGCGTGATTCGCACGCGCAGCCGTTTCGCGGGAAGCCGCGGGAATGACGAGTGAACTGCAGGGGCTTCAAGCGCTCCTCGCGGACATGCGCGCACTGAGGTCAGACATCGTCGAGGCCGAGGTCAGCCAGGCGGCGCAGATCGCGAGGGTTTTGCCTCGTCACCGCCAAAGTGCCCGCAATCTCGTGCACTATGTCGCCTTGCGCTCGCGCGACATGCGGGATCTTCAGGGGCGGTTGAGTGCGCAGGGTCTGAGTTCACTTGGCGGGATCGAGTCGAACGTGTTGGCCAGCATCGACGCGGCATTGCGAGCGCTGGTTCGCTTGGCCGGGCAGTCTGGCGAGCAAGGCGGGCCGCCGGATCAGCCAGCCGGGCAGCATGGCGAGCAAGGCGGGCCGCCGGGCGAATATGGCACTCTCGACGTTCTCGAAGGTGCTCGGCTTCTCGCCAACAACGCCGTCCTTCTGCTGGGCGACCAGCCGAAGATTCGTCCCACCCGCATCATGGTGACTCTCCCCAGCGAGGCGGCGACCGACCCGATGATGGTGCGAAACATGGTCGCGAGCGGAATGGATATTGCACGGATCAATTGCGCCCACGACGACGCCGAGTCATGGGCCGCGATGGTTGCCAACATCCACGCTGCGGAGGAGGCACTCGGAGCCACGTGCCTGGTGTCGATGGATTTGGCCGGGCCGAAGTTGCGCACCGGTCCGATCGAGCCGGGTCCGGCGGTGCTTCGCGTCAAGCCGAAGCGCAACCAGATCGGCGAGGTTGTGTACCCGGCGTCGATCTGGCTGGGCTCCCCGCCCGACGGTGTGGCGGCATCCGGAGCGACGACCGTTCCCCTCGAGGCCGGCGGCGGCAACGGC
>JBGSTT010000101.1:0-5457 GCA_041736385.1 Rhodoglobus sp.
CTGCTCCTGCTCGGAAAGTGGCATCCTGATCCCTTCAGGTGAGAGGCGGTAAGTGATGACGAGTGTCCTCAATAGTACGCCCCACGCCGATGGCTAGGCTAGATGGGTGGCTGAGAGTAAGCGGTTAGTTGATCTTGTCCAAGAACGCATCGACGCCTTTCTCTTGGAACGCACAACGGACCTCGAGGCGATCGCGCCAGAGCTCTCCTCATTCGGGGCCTTTGCTCACAGCTTCTTGTCGGGAGGGAAACGGTTCAGGGCGCTCTTTTGCTACTGGGGCTGGCAAGCGGGAACCGCGGTCGAGGAGTTCGATCTCCTTCAAGAAACAGAGAATGCGGACCTGCCAGGCATCGTTCTCGCCGCAACTGCACTCGAGGTCTTCCATGCTGCCGCGCTCGTGCACGACGACATCATGGACAATTCGGACACTAGGCGCGGGCGGGCCTCTGCACACCGGCAGTTTGAGAGCATGCACGTCAGTGGCGGTTGGGCCGGCCGCGGCTCAGACTTCGGCTCGTCGGCTGCGCTGTTGCTGGGCGACCTCTTGCTTGGCTGGAGCGACGAACTGTTCGATCGTGGTGGACGCTTGCTCGGCTCGCGCGGCGCGGCACTCGCTGGCCGGGACGAGTTTAATCGCATGCGCACGGAAGTTACCGCTGGTCAATACCTCGACATCCTCGAGGAAGCCTCGTGGGTCGTGCACCCCGACACCGAACTTCTGAGCCGAGCGCACCGCGTGATCGTCTACAAATCGGCGAAGTACAGCGTGGAGGCGCCGCTCGTGATTGGTGCCGCGCTTGCCGGTGCTGGAGCCCCCCAATTGGCGGCACTCCGGGCCTTTGGGTTGCCACTCGGCATCGCGTTCCAGTTACGCGACGATCTGCTCGGGGTGTTTGGCGACCCTGCCGTGACTGGAAAACCCGCTGGGGACGACTTGCGCGAAGGTAAGCGCACGGTGTTGATCGCGTTGGCTCGGGCAGAGTTGCCGGAGCCAGCTCGCGAACTCATCGACGAACTTCTCGGGGACGCCGAACTCGACGGGCAGCAAATTGAGATGATCCGTAGCGCCATTCGAGATAGCGGCGCGGCCGATCGAGTGGAGCGGATCATCGAGCACAACGTCGAACTGGCGCGAGCGGCTATCACCGGAGCGCCAATCACCGCGGCAGCCCGTTCACAACTCCTCGAACTCGCCGAGACCGTCACGCGACGGTCTTCGTAACTCCCCGTCGTGTTGGGTTCTACAGACCCAGTGCCTGTGCGACCCGGCGCACTTCGGCCTTACGACCGTGACGTAGCGCTTCAACCGGCGGGATTCCGATGCTTTCCTCGGGGTGAAGCAACCACCGCATGGCTTCGTCGTCACTGAAGCCAGCATCGGCGAGGACCACCAGTGTGCCCTTGAGATCGTGGAGTGGTTCGCCGTCTTTGATGAACAGATCTGGAACCATCCATACCCCGTCAACGCGGCTGGCCAGCAACGATCGATCTTCGATGAGGCGTCGAACCTGACTGACCTTGAGACCAAGCAACTCGGTGAGATCAGGAATCGTCAACCAACGCACGGGTGCAGTTTCTGTCACACGACAAGACTGCCACGGCGAACCTGTTCGCGACGCTCGCCGTCTCGAACGCAGCATCGGGTGTTATGTTTCGATTGTATTAACTCGAACCACAATGTCCCCACTAATTGACAGAACATACCATCTGTGCCAGTTTTGATCGTGGTGTCTTGGGTCTGCCCGAGCGCTTCCTGGGCCGCAAGCAGGACGGATAGGCAATGAGCGATACCTCCCACCGTGACGACCACGACGGCGGCGACGACCGCGACGACGTAGCGCACGCTGTGTTCGCGGGACTCGCTCCTCGCGAACTGGTCTCGGCCGATTCCGAGGCGCACAGTGAGCGATCGGACAATGCCACCAGCCGCCACCGCATCGCCAAGAGCCTCTACGCCACGGTTCCGATCGTTCTCGTTGGATCAATGGCGGTGGCGATGAACATTCCTGGCACCATGGAACCCGTTCAAGCGAAGCGCCCCATCCAGCCAAAGGCCGAAAATTCCGAAGCCGTTCTGGCAACCAGCCCCCGCAGCGCGGCGGCGGCAAGCGCAGCAACAGCAACCGCCGCCGCCGCCGCGGGGATTGCTGTCTCGGTTCGCTCTACATTGGCAACGACCCAAGCGCCCCGCCTCTATCGCGTACTAGCCGGCGACACCGTGAGCGATATCGCCGCCCGTTTCGGCTTGTCGACCCCATCCGTGCTTGCCCTTAACGGGCTGAGCTGGAGCTCGCTGATTTTTCCCGGCCAGGAACTTACGTTGTCAACTGGCGGTGATCAACCGGATGCCGGCCCCGAGGATCAGAGCACTTCAGAGTCCAGCATGACCGGCGACGGCGTGTACACGATTGTCGCGGGCGACACGATCAGCGCGATTGCCGAACGATTTGGTGTCTCGACGATCTCGGTACTGATGGCAAACGGGCTGGGCTGGTCGAGCATCATTTACCCCGGCCAAACGATCGTCATCGCCGGCGCGAAAGCCCCGATCGACTCGCCAGCCCTCGACCAGCGCGAACCCGCGGTGGCAATCCGTGACGAGGCCGCCTCCGAGTCCAACCCAAAGGGGGATTCGGCGACCGGCCAGACACCGACCGCCGCGGCGCCCGCCGAAGAAGCTCCGGCAGCCAGCGTCGAGAACCCGGACCCGAGCGTCGAGCCGGCTCCCCCAACCGAATCTGCCCCACCGGCAGCGCCAGCACCAGCGAACGGAAGCTACGTGATCGTGTCCGGCGACACGATCTCGGGCATCGCTACGCGGTTCGGAATCACCACCCAGGCGCTACTGGACGCGAATGGGTTGTCATGGTCGAGCGTCATCTATGGCGGGCAGACTCTCGTCATTCCCGGAGTGACGACACCGGCGCCGGGTGCGCCAGCTCCAGGGCCCAACGTCGCTGGTCTCAATGACGAGATGGCTGGCCACGCGCGCACCATCATCCAAGTCGGCCGCGAACTTGGCGTGCCCGACTACGGCATCGTCATTGCGCTCGCAACAGCGATGCAGGAGTCGAGTCTCAGAAACCTCAACTGGGGCGACCGCGATTCGGTCGGCCTGTTCCAACAACGCCCGAGTTCAGGTTGGGGTTCGGTCGAGCAGCTAACCACCCCGACCCACGCGGCCCGCCTGTTCTACGGCGGTCCGAGCAACCCGAACCGGGGCTACACCCGTGGTCTCTTGGACATTCGGGGGTGGGAGTCGATGGCGCTCACCCAGGCAGCCCAAGCCGTGCAGATCTCCGGGCATCCGGATGCCTACGCGAAGTGGGAACAGTCAGCTCGGTCCTGGTTCGCCGCGCTGGGCTAGCCGAGCAGCGCCTTCATCTGGTCGGCGATCAGCAGGGTTGCCCGGCGTGGGTTGAGGCGGGAGAAACGGTCCATGAAGCGGGCGTCACTGCCGATGACGACCCGGAAGCTACCCTTCTCGACGCCTTCGATGATCTGCGCCGCCGCATCCGCCGGGCTCACTGTCTTTGGGACCTTGCCGCCTGCAGCGGCCTCGAACTTTGACATGTCGACCCCGGAGTTGCCGGTGATGTTGGTACTCACCCCACCGGGGAACACCACCGTCACCGCAAGGTTCGTGCCTTGCGATTCAGCGAAGAGCGCCTCAGTGAACAGCTTGACCGCCGCCTTGCTCGCGCCATACGCGGCTTGGCCCGGCACCGGCACGAAGCCGCCCATACTCGAGACGTTGACAAGGGATGCCGCTGGCCGCGCGAGCAAGACGGGCAAGAACGCCTTGGTCATGTTGATCGGGCCCCAGACGTTCACGTTGAACACGCGTTCAATGACCTCGAAATCGAGATCCTTGACCTTGACGAACGGCTGGATGATGCCGGCGATATTCAGCAGTCCGTCGACCTGACCGTGGGCGGCGACGACCGCATCCGGCAGCGCCAAGACGGCGGCGCGGTCGGTGATGTTGAGCGTGTGCGTTGATAGCGCACCGTCCGGGACCGCGGCGAGCGAAACCGTCTCGGCGAGCGCCGAGTCGCTCACGTCGACCGCTGCCACTCGAGCGCCGCGGGCGAGGAGGCCGAGCACCACCTCGCGACCGATGCCGTTCCCTCCGCCAGTGACCACGAATACCTTGCCTGCGATTTCCATGTGGTGCTCCTCAAGCTGAGATCTGAAGTTGCCCTAGATGCCCAAGGCTGACCCCAGCGACAATACGCCGCTTGTACTAGGCCGCGCTGCGCCCGTTTCAAGAGTCTCGGGTTGCTGGACTCCTACCAGCGCATGATTTACAAGAGCGAGCGAGGCTGCCAGGAGCGGTCCATGCAGGAGCTCATCGTGGCGGGGGTGGTGCGGCGCTCGCTCGCAAGAACGCGGCGGCGCCGTGTCGGAAGTCGCCGAGTGCCGGGCGAACTTTAGACTCAGACGGTGACCGTCAACAGCACCGACCCGATGATCGGACGTCTGCTCGACGGTCGCTATCAGGTGCGATCCCGCATCGCCCGAGGCGGTATGGCCACGGTGTACTTGGCTACAGATCTTCGACTCGAGCGTCGCGTCGCCGTGAAAATCATGCACGGACATCTCGCAGACGACAGCAAGTTCAAGGAGCGCTTCATTCAGGAGGCGCGCTCGTCAGCGAGGCTGGCGCATCCGAATGTCGTCAACGTTTTCGACCAGGGCCAAGACAGCGACATGGCCTATCTGGTGATGGAGTACCTGTCTGGAATCACCCTGCGTCAACTCCTTGACGAACATCGGGTGCTCACAACCGAGCAAACACTCGACATTCTTGAAGCCGTGCTCGGCGGGCTGGCCGCCGCGCACAAGGCCGGTATCGTGCACCGCGACTTGAAGCCCGAGAACGTGCTGTTGGCCGACGATGGGCGCATCAAGATCAGCGACTTCGGACTGGCCCGCGCCGCAACGGCAAACACCGCAACCGGTGCAGCCCTGCTGGGAACCATTGCTTACCTCTCCCCCGAGCTGGTGACCCGCGGCGTTGCTGACACCAGAAGCGACATCTACGCCATCGGGATCATGATGTACGAGATGCTCGTCGGCGAGCAGCCGTTCAAGGGCGAGCAACCCATGCAGATCGCCTATCAGCATGCGAATGACTCGGTTCCTCGGCCGAGTGCGAAGAACCCGAAAGTGCCGAGCGAGCTCGACGAGATCGTACTGTGGGCAACGGACCGCAACCCAGAAAACCGGCCGAAGGATGCGCGGGCTTTGCTCGACCAACTCTTCGAGATCCACACATCGCTATTGACTACAAATCCAACCGGCGGGGTGTCGACGCAGCGAACGATGCTGTTGCCGAGCGCGATCGCCGGAGCCGCGGCGAGCGCGACGGCCGAGACGCAGATTCTTGGTTCGCGAGGGCGCGGCGGTGGCTTGGCCACCATCACGGAACCGACAACGACTGGAGGCTCCACC
>JBGSTT010000180.1:0-1514 GCA_041736385.1 Rhodoglobus sp.
CGTAGCGAAGTTCTTGCAGAAGCTCTACGACGACGGGCACATCTACCCGGGAGAGTACGAGGGCTACTACTGCGTCGGCTGCGAGGAGTACAAGCAGCTCGACGACTTGGTGAAGGTCGAGGACGGCGAGTACGCCGGCCAGCTGGTGTGTGCCATCCACGGTCGACCGGTCGAACTGCTCAAGGAGAAGAACTACTTCTTTCGCATGAGCGCTTTCGAGAAGCCGTTGCTCGAGCTCTACAAGTCGAACCCGTCTTTCGTGCAGCCGACCTCGGTGCGCAGCGAAATCGTGCAATTCGTCAGTCAGGGGCTCGCCGACCTGTCGATCTCGCGCTCGAGCATCGACTGGGGTATAACGGTGCCATGGGACGACAGCCACGTTGTGTACGTCTGGTTCGACGCCCTGCTCAACTACGTGACCGCGATCGGGTACGGCGTCGATGACGCCGAGTTCGAGCGCCGGTGGCCGGCCGTGCACATCGTCGGCAAAGACATCGCACGCTTCCATGCCGTGATCTGGCCAGCGATGCTCATGGCCGCGGGGCTTCCGGTTCCGCGCACGGTCTTCGGCCACGGCTGGCTGCTGGTCGGCGGCGAGAAGATGTCGAAGTCGAAACTCACCGGAATCGCGCCAGCGCAAATCACCGACACCTTCGGCTCCGATGCGTTCCGCTACTACTTCCTGTCGGCCATCACCTTCGGCCAGGACGGCTCGTTCAGTTGGGAAGACCTGAGCGCCCGCTACCACGCCGAGCTCGCCAACGGCTTCGGCAACCTCGCCTCGCGCGTCATCGCGATGGTCATCAAGTACTTCAACGGCGCAGTCCCTGCCGTTGCGCCAGACCCCGCGATCCACGCGATCGAGAAGCGAGTGACGGATGCCGCGAACCGGCAGATCGACGCCTTCGCCATCAATGAGGCGCTCGCCACCATTTGGCAGCTCGTCGATGCCCTGAACGGCTACATCACCGACAATGAACCGTGGGCGCTCGCGAAGGATCCCGCTCGGCGCGGTGATCTGGAAACCGTGCTCGCGACGACCGTGCACGGGCTCGGCACGCTGGCAATCCTGTTGTCACCGGTGCTGCCCCTCGCGACCGAGCGGCTGTGGGAGGCGATCGGCGGTGTCGGCTCCCTCGACTCGCAGGCGATCGATACGGCGTTCGAGTGGAGTGGTGACGGCCGGGTCAGAGCACTCGAGACTTCCCTCTTCCCTCGGATCGAGACCGACGAGGACCCCGCTTGAGCGAACCGGCCGCGTTTGTGCGGCAGCGCGACACCACCTCTGAGCATGGGCAGTCGCGCGACCTTGAGTACCCTCCGCTCCCGCAAGCGCTCACCGTCGGCATCTACGACAATCACACCCACCTGGAAATCTCCGACGGCGAGAACCCGATGGACTATCGCGACCAGCTCGATCTCGCCTCGAGCGTCGGAGTGCGCGGGGTCGTTCAGGTCGGCGGCGACCTCGAGACCTCGCGGTGGTCGGCCGAGATCGCCGCGCGCGAGCCGCG
>JBGSTT010000201.1:0-13780 GCA_041736385.1 Rhodoglobus sp.
TCGGCGATCTGTTGAATCACCGTGTCGGCGAGCACTTCTACTCTGGTGTCGCCGTCACCGTCGACGTCTCCACGACCGATCGTCGGGTCTGCCGGAATCGGGACGAGCACAAAGAGATTCTCATAGCCTTCTGGCGCGACATTCGGGTCGATCCCACTCGGCTTGCAGATATAGAGCGAGGCGGGCGACGGCACCGACGAGTTTTCGCCGAAGATCGCCGCGAAGCCCTCCTCCCACTTATTCGTGAAGAGCAGCGTGTGGTGCTCTAGCTGCGGTAGTTCGCCTTCGACGCCCAAGTACAGCAGCAGTGCGCTGGGGCCTGCCAGGCTCTTGTCCCAGTACTGCTGCGGGTAGGTGCGGTGCTGCTCGTCAAGCAGTTGTGTTTCCGTGTGGTGCAGATCGGCCGCAGAGATGACCAGCTCGGCATCCATGAACTGGATGTTGCCGTCGCCGTCGACGTATTCGACCCCGCGCGCCTGGTCGTTCTCGACGATGATCTTCTTGACCTCGGCGCGCGTGATGATCGTGACGCCCTCGGCACGGGCGAGGTCAGCGATGCTCTCAATGACGCGGGTGAAGCCGCCCATCGGGTATAGCACTCCGTCAGAAAGATCGAGGTGGCTCATCAAGTGGTACATCGCCGGCGTGAGATAAGGGGATGACCCGAGGAAAACCGCCGGGTAGCCGAGCACCTTCTGTAGCTTGCGATCCTTAAAGCTGCCGCTAATGAAGCTCGACAATGGCTGAAGCAGCAGTCGTACGAACTTTCCAGCACGGGACAGCACGTCGCGGGTCATCAAGGGACGGAAGTCGACGAAGGTCGTATAAAGGAACCGCTTCTTGGCCAATTCGTACGTCTCAAGCGCTGAGGCGAGGTACTTCTCTAGCTTGGCGCGAGCACCGGGTTCGATGCGTTCGAAGAGCTCGAGATTCTCTTCTCGCTCGGCCGAAATATCGAGCGGCTCAGCCTCGCCTTCGAAGTACACGCGGTATCCGGGGTCCAGCGTGACGAGCGCGAGCTGCTCGTCGGCCGAAGTGCCGAGCAACTTGTAGAAGTGGTCGAACACCTCCGGCATGAGATACCAGGATGGCCCGGTGTCGTACCGGAATCCGTCCTGTTCCCAGCTGCCCGCTCGGCCACCGACCTCGCCTCGGCCCTCAAGTAACGTCACGGTGTGGCCTTCGCGTGCGAGAAGCGCTGCGGTGGCGAGACCGGCGATCCCGCCTCCGATGATGACGACGGTGCTCATGAGCGGGCTTTTCCTCCGAGGCTGGCTTCAAGCGCGAGTCGCGCCTTGACCGGGTTTGGCACTCGCACGCGGGCGCGCACGAGTTGGTTTGCTGGCGTCGCGCGTATTCGCTTTGACAGCTCGGCAAACAAATTCTGCGCGAGTACGACTGCACGTCTGCTGGTAGCGGGCAGGTCTGGCACCACCTCGGCTGAGGTTTTCAAGTCGGCGTCGATGTCTGCGAGCAGTCGAGTCTTGTCATCTTCGGTGAATGAATCAACGCGGATGCCCGGAAAATAGCTGCGGCCGAGGGTTTCGAAATCCGCGGCGAGGTCGCGCAAGAAGTTGACCTTCTGGAACGCCGCGCCGAGGGCCCGAGCGCCACGCTCGAGCCGCGCGCGTTCCTCGGCCGCGACATCCTGACCATCAAGGAAAGCGCACAAGCACATCAGGCCGACCACTTCAGCTGAGCCGTAGACATACCGCTCAAAGCTCTCTTGGTCGTGTTCCTTGGCCGTGAGGTCAGCCCGCATGGATTCGAAGAACGGTGCGGTCAGTTCGCTGCCGAACCCGACATCCCGTGCGGTCAGTGCGAATGCGTGCACAACAAGATTGGTGCTGTAGCCGGTTTCGATTGCCTGTTCGGTCTCGCGCTCGAATTCGTTGAGGTGCCGACCAGCACCCACGATATCGATTCCGGCTTCTTCAGCACCGCCGTCGACGATCTCGTCGGCAATGCGCACGAGGGCGTAAATGTTCTCGACATGTTGACGAACGCCAGGCCCGAGCAGCCGCGATGCCAGACCGAACGAGGTCGAATAGCTGCGGATAACGATGCTCGCGGTTTCTTCGGCCACCCGGTCGTAGAGCGCGAGCCTTCCGCTCATTTGACCCGCCCGAGTACCGCATCGGCTACCGGATGAAGCTCTTCACGAAGCGCAGGGGGGATGTGCGGCTCGACCAAGCGGGCAAGGGCACGGTTCGCGTAGTAGCGAGCAAGCCCCTCCGCGAACGTGCGAGCCCCACAGCGCACGAGCACTTCGCGCAGTCGCTCGGCGTCGGCTTCTGTGAGGTCCTCAGAGCCAAACAGGTGCTCGGCCTCGGTCCACTCCGCCGTGCTCGTCGCGTAGGCGATGATCACGGTGCGTTTTCCCTCGCGCAGATCGCCAACGGTGGTCTTGCCAGTTTGGGCTTCGACTCCGAACACCCCGAGCAGATCATCCACAATCTGGTAGGCGATGCCGATCTCGCGACCAAAGTCAGCCAGCGTGCCGACAACATCCTCGGATGCCCCGGCGAGAATCGCCCCGGCCTGCAGCGGCCCCTCGAAAGAATAGACCGCCGTCTTGAGCCGCTCCATCGTCAGAATGTCATCGACCCGCGGCACCTCGCGAGCGATCGCGAAGTCCACGTCGATCAGCTCGCCAGCCGCCGAGGCGAAGAGCGCGTCATCCATCACCTCAAGCAGGCGGTTGCGCGTGACATCGATGACGCCGCTGCGATCGATGAGACGGTACGAGTTGAACAGGGCGAGGTCGCCAGCGATGACCGCCGCCGAGATGCCGCTGTGCTCGGCGATGCGATCGGCGGAGCCTGCCTGGGTCGCGCGGTCGCGGTAGGTGCCGGCGATGTTTGGCACGCCGCGGCGCGTGAAGTCATGGTCGATAACGTCATCGTGCACAATCAGCGCGGTGTGCAGGAGTTCGAACGCGGCACCGACGTATGCCGCAGCCTCGGTGTCTGTGCCGCCGAGTGCTTGGTAGGCAGCCATGACCATGCGCGGGCGAAACCGCTTGCCGCCGACCGTATTGTTCTCGAGTACTTGCCACAGCTCCACGTACGCCGGGCCGAAAGCAGCCGCGCGGTTCTTGGCTAGGCTGAAGAAGCGAGCCAATACGGCATCGACCTGCATCTGCCTCTCCTCGGTGAGCGCGAGCAGCCCGGAACTATCCACATAGGCAGACTAGCGCGATGAGCCCCACAATCACTGAACAGGTCGTGCTCCTCGATGAAGCGGGAACGCACATCGGCGTCGCAGACAAAGGTGCAGTGCACACCACGACCACGGCCCTGCATCTGGCCTTCTCGTGCCACGTTTACTCTCCCGGCGGGCTCGTGCTCGTGACCCGGCGAGCGCTGACCAAGCAGACCTGGCCGGGAGTGTGGACCAACTCGTTCTGCGGTCACCCTGGGCCCGACGAGCCGACCGACTTGGCGATTCGACGGCGGGCGGCGCGCGAGCTTGGTATCACGATCACCGACATTGAGGTGGTGTTGCCGGACTTCCGGTATCGCGCGGTCGACGCATCCGGCATCGTCGAGAATGAGGTGTGCCCGGTGTACCGCGCTGTCACCGCGGATGTCATCACGCCGTCAGCAGACGAAGTCGCCGAGTTCGCATGGGTCGACCCGGCAGCACTCGCCGCCGCCGCCGCCGCGGCCCCGTTCGCGTTCAGTCCGTGGCTGGTGTGGCAGCTGAACGCGCTGGAGCAATAAGAAACGCGTCAGCGTTTCCGCGACGCCAGCGCCGAGGGAGCCAGCGACCGAGGTTTCATCCCTTTACGCAGCTAGCTCTTGCGAGTCGCGTCGTGCACTTCGCCGACGAGCTCCTCGATGATGTCCTCGAGGAAGAGAACTCCGCGGGTGGCCCCGTTCTCGTCGAAGGACCGTGCAACGTGCACTCCCGAGCGGCGCATGGTCGCGAGGGCGTCCTCAAGATCGGTGCCGCAGTACATCGAGATCAACTGCCGGATTCGCTTTGGCGGTACAGGCTCAGTGAACTCATCGTCCTCGAGGTCGATCACATCCTTGAGGTGGAGGTACCCGGTCGGATCCCCCGACTCGTTGATGAGGATGTAACGCGAGAACCCGCGCTGTGCGACGGCGCGCTCTACATCAGCTGGTGTTGCGTCCTCTGGCAGCGTTACCAGCGACGCCATGCCAACGGCCACGTCGTTCACTTTCTTCGACGTAAACTCGAACGCCGCGTTGAGCGCGCCAGAATGATCAGTGAGCACGCCTTCGCGAGTTGACTGAGCCACGATCGTGGCGACCTCGTCAAGTGTGTAGACACTCGTCGCTTCATTCTTCGGCTGAACGCCGAATGCGCGAAGGATGGCGTTAGCAATGCCGTTGAGCGCCAAAATGACCGGTCGGATCACCGCAGCGATGGCCACGAGCGGCGGTGCCAACACCAGCGCAGCACGGTCAGGAAGCGAGAACGACAGGTTCTTGGGAACCATCTCACCGAAAACAACGTGAAGGAAGGTGACGATCAACAGCGCCAGAATGAACGCGATCGTGCTCACGACCTCAACAGACCAGCCCGTCAAAAGAAGCGGAATCTCGAGCAAGTGGTGGAGGGCCGGCTCAGACACGTTGAGGATAAGCAGGGAGCACACGGTGATGCCAAGCTGACAGGTTGCCAGCATGAGCGTCGCATTCTCCATCGCCCAGAGTGCGGTCTTGGCTGATCGCGATCCCGCTTCCGCCCGCGGTTCGATCTGAGAGCGTCTGGCCGAGATGACGGCGAACTCAGCACCAACGAAGAAGGCGTTAATGGCGAGAAGCACGAACAACCAAATCAATCCCTGTATGTCCTCGTTCACCGCGCATCACCCGCCTCAGTCAGCACGCTTTCGACCGGATTGGGCGTGTAGCGCACCCGGTCGATTCGCCGACCGTCGAGTCGCTCGATCCTGAATATTCCTGCTTCGCGCTGCAGGGTGTCCCCGACCGCTGGCAGCCGCCCAAGTTCACTCATGAGCCAACCTGCCACAGTCTCGTACGGTCCCTCTTCCGGAACCGCGACACCGGTGCGCTCAAGGAGTTCATCCGGCCGAAGGATGCCGGGGAACGTGAACCAGTCGCGCGAACGCACGACATCGGCCTTGGTACGGTCGTGTTCGTCGGAAACTTCGCCGACAAGTTCTTCAACTAGATCTTCGAGGGTTGCCACCCCCGCGGTGCCGCCGTACTCGTCAACGACAACCGCCATTTGATAGCCGCGACCGCGCAGTTCGGCCAAGAGCGAATCGAGCTTCATCGTCTCGGGAACCCTGAGCGCGTCGGACTGTAGTGCCGAGACCGGGACTTCACTGCGTTTGTCCCGAGGAACAGCGACCGCTTGCTTGATGTGAACGATCCCGACAACATCGTCGATGGAGTCATCGATCACCGGAAAACGCGAGAAACCGGTACGGCGAGCAAGATCGATGACGTCTTGCGCGACATCCGTCTTGTCGACGCTCGCGACCCGCGGGCGCGGTGTCATGACATCCTGCGCCGTGTGGTCCGAGAACGCCAGCGTCCTAGCGAGCAGCGTTGCCGTATCGCGGTCGAGGCTGCCCTGCTGAGCTGATCGCCGCACGAGCGAGGCAAGCTCCTCGGCGGTTCTGGCTCCAGACAGCTCCTCTTTCGGTTCGATTCCGATGCCGCGCAGTACAGCGTTGGCGGTGTTGTTGAGCAGCAGCACTGCTGGCTTGAAGACGGTTGTAAATACGATCTGAAATGGCACGACGACCTTCGCGGTCGCGCGAGGGAGCGCAAGTGCGAAGTTCTTCGGTACCAGCTCGCCGATGATCATCGACAGCAGCGTCGCGACCGTGACGGCAAGAATCACGGAGATCACCGGCACAACTACGGCTGGCAGAATCGCTCCAAGCGGCACAGACAACCAGGAGCTGAACGCCGGTTCGAGGGTGTAACCGGCGAGCAGAGTAGTCAGGGTGATTCCGAGTTGCGCGCTCGAAAGGTGGGTCGACGTCTGCTTGAGCGCCGAGATGACTGGCCCGAGCCGACGCTCCCCGCGACCTTGACGTACCTCGAGATCCGAGCGGTCGAGGTTCACGAGTGCGAACTCGGATGCAACGAATAGACCAGTGCCGATCGTCAGCGCCAGTCCGATGGCAAACAGCGCCAGTTCAGACATGCCGACCGCCGACACTGCGTCTAGAGGGAGGGTCGTCCATTATTCGACTGAGTGTAACGAATCAAGCTTGAGAAGCGGGAGGGTCTAGCGCGATAAACGTAAAACTACCAGCTCACCGGGAGGGCTTTGCCTTCCTCGTAGCCCGCCGCCGACTGGATGCCGACAAGCGCGCGATCGTGGAACTCCACCAGACTCGTCGCTCCCGCGTAGCTGAGCGAGCTGCGGACACCAGAAGTGATCATGTCGATGAGGTCTTCGACAGACGGCCGAAGCGGATCGAGGTAGATTTTCGAACTCGAGATCCCCTCCGCGAAGAGGGACTTCTTTGCGAGCTCGTAGGCGTTCAGTCCGCTGAAGCGATCTCGAACCGCTTTGGTGGATGCCATCCCCCAGCTCTCCTTGAAGGTTCGCCCGCTCTCGTCGGTAGCGAGCGTTCCTGGGCCCTCGATCGTGCCGGCGAACCACGAGCCGATCATGACCGATGCGGCACCGGCTGCGAGCGCGAGCGCAACATCGCGCGGGTAGCGCACCCCGCCATCAGCCCAGACGTGCGCCCCGAGCGAACGCGCAGTCTCCGCAGACTCGAGCACTGCCGAGAACTGCGGACGACCAACCGCCGTCATCATGCGAGTCGTGCACATCGCCCCGGGTCCGACTCCGACCTTGATGATTCCGGCACCCGCCGAGACGAGATCGCGCACAGCATCCGCGGTGACGACATTGCCGGCAACGATAGGGACGCCGAGACCGAGCGAGCTGACCGTCTCCAGCGCACGCATCATGGCATCTTGGTGCCCATGAGCGGTGTCGACAACAATGACATCGGCACCCGCGTCCACAATCGCGCGAGCTTTGCCAGCGACATCCCCATTGATGCCGACCGCCGCGGCGACAATGAGTCGACCATCACGATCGACCGCTGGCACATAGAGCGTTGACCGTAACGTGCCAGTGCGGCTGATCGTGCCAACCACGCGATCACCGTCGAAAACCGGCGCGAACTCGAGTTCGCGATCGACAAGAGCGTCAAACGCTGCACGTCCGTCTACGACCTCTGCAATATCAAACTTCGGCTGATGTGACCGAAGCAGGTCGCCGAGCGGTGCGGCCGCCAATGCACCGGCAAGGCGCTCGGCCTCGATCACCCCGAGGTGGTATCCGTCAGCATCCCTAACAACGATTCCGTAACCGACGATCGCAGGCACAAGGCTGCGCGCTGTCGCTACGGACTCCGTGACGACCAAGCTCACCGCCGCGTCTATCCCCACCGGCTGGTCCTTCACCCAACGGATCGAGGACGTGAGTCCGGCGGTGTCGAGATCCTGTGGGAGCACGCCGAGGCCTCCCCGCCTGGCCAGTGTCGCCGCCAGTCGAGGCCCGGTCACGGAGTTCATGTTGGCTGAGACCAGCGGCACGGTCGCTGCAGTGCCGTCGCGCGGGGCGAGCGAGACATCCAATCGGCTGGCAACAGCAGATCGGCTCGGCACCAGAAAGACGTCGGAGTATGTGAGGTCATGGGAAGGGGACGTCCCGTAAAAGCGCATGGATTCAACGCTAGCGCGGGTTGAACACGCCCACGGGTTGCCCAGCAAAAGGATTACTCTTATAAGCGGCGTGTGCCGTAGCGGCACTGGCCAACAATCTGGACCAACAGATGTGAAAGTGGGCGGTCGGCTGTGTCAAGCCAAGTGACCGGAATCGCACCAGAGGGAGACTCCTCGGGCGAGTTCGGAGCGAATGAGTGGCTGGTAGACGAGATGCACGAGTTGTATCTCAAGGACAAAAACCTGGTCGACCAAGCATGGTGGCCGTTCCTTGAGACCTACCACTCCACAGTGGATCCGACTCCAACCGGCGTGATCTCAACGGTTCCAGCCGTTGACGCGCATGCAACTGAAATGGCAGCCACACCCGACGTGCCAGTCGCCACTGAAGTGCCCCTCGCACCCGACGTGGCCGCCGCCACTGACGTGCCCGTCGCCACTGTCGTGCCCGTCGCCATTGTCACGCCAGAGAACCCGGCGCCCCCTACTGGCGGCCAGCCGGTAGCGAAGACCACGTCGCTTCAGCCCAAGCCGCAACCCATTCCGGCAGATGCTCCCGCCACAACCCCGATACCCACCGCTGCGGCGATCGTCGTACCGGCCGCCGAAAACACTGTTGCAACGCTCAAGGGTCAGGCTAAGAGCCTTGCAGCCAACATGGATGCAAGCCTGTCGGTGCCGACCGCGACGAGCGTTCGCACGATTCCAGCAAAACTCATGATCGACAACCGCATTGTCATCAACAACCACCTCAAGCGGGCACGCGGAGGCAAGGTGTCCTTCACTCACCTCATTGCGTGGGCGATCGTTCAGACCCTGAAGGAGCATCCGAGTCAGAACGTGTACTACGACGAGGTCGACGGCAAGCCATCAGTCGTGACGCCAGCGCACGTTAATCTGGGCATTGCTATCGACATCCCGAAGCCGGATGGCACGCGTTCGCTCGTTGTGCCAGGAGTCAAGCGCGCCGAGACAATGGGCTTCGGAGAGTTCCACACCGCCTACGAGGATGTTGTGGCTCGCGGTCGGCTCGGAAAACTTACCGCCGAGGACTACGCAGGGAACACGATCTCGCTCACCAACCCTGGCGGCATCGGTACTGAGCATTCGGTTCCACGACTGATGCGCGGGGCCGGTTGCATCGTCGGCGCGGGCGCACTCGAGTACCCTGCCGAGTTTCAGGGGGCGAGCGCTCGCACCCTGGCGGAACTCGCGATCGGCAAGACCATTACGCTGACGAGCACGTATGACCATCGCGTTATTCAGGGCGCTGGATCTGGCGAGTTTCTCAAGAAGATCCACGAGCGTCTCATCGGCGAGCACGGCTTCTACGAGAGCATCTTCGCGGCGCTGCGTATTCCCTACGACCCCATTCATTGGGCTGCTGACATTTCAGTGGATATCGCTGACAACATCGACAAGACCGCGCGAGTGCAGGAACTCATCAACGCCTTCCGGGTTCGCGGTCATCTCATGGCCGACATCGACCCGCTCGAGTACCGTCAGCGCTCGCATCCAGACGTCGACATTTCCAGCCACGGCCTAACCTTCTGGGATCTCGACCGAGAGTTTGTGACCGGCGGATTTGGCGGCAAGCGGTCCGCCCTCCTGCGCGACATTCTCGGCATTCTGCGCGACTCGTACTGCCGCACGATCGGCATCGAGTACATGCACATTCAAGACCCGGTGCAGCGTCGCTGGATTCAGGATCATGTTGAGCAGAAATACACCAAACCCGAACACGACATGCAGCTGCGCATTCTCGGCAAACTCAACGAGGCGGAAGCGTTCGAGACGTTCCTGCAAACCAAGTACGTCGGACAGAAGCGCTTCAGCCTCGAAGGCGGCGAGTCCCTCGTTGCGCTGCTGGATTCTGTCGCCCAGAGTGCGGCTGAAGCCGAGCTCGAAGAAGTCGCGATCGGCATGGCGCACCGCGGGCGACTCAACGTTCTCACCAACATCGCCGGAAAGACCTACGGTCAGATCTTTCGCGAGTTCGAGGGCACTCAAGACCCGCGCAGCGTTCAGGGGTCAGGGGACGTCAAGTACCACCTCGGGACCGAAGGCACATTCGCAAGCCTGAGCGGCAAGAAGATCCCGGTATACCTCGCCGCAAACCCCTCGCACCTCGAGGCAGTCGACGGCGTGCTTGAGGGAATCGTGCGCGCAAAACAGGATCGCCGACCGATTGGCTCATTCACTGTTCTGCCGATCATGGTGCACGGAGACGCTGCAATGTCCGGTCAGGGCATCGTGGTCGAGATCCTGCAGATGTCGCAACTGCGGGCGTACCGCACCGGCGGCACGATCCACGTGAATATCAACAACCAGGTTGGCTTCACGACGCCACCAGCCGAGGCACACACCTCGAACTACTCGACGGATGTCGCCAAGACCATCCAAGCGCCGATCTTGCACGTCAACGGGGACGACCCGGAGGCGGTGGTGCGCGTCGCGGAACTCGCATTCGCGTACCGTCAGCGTTTCCACCGCGACGTCGTGATCGATCTGGTCTGCTATCGCCGCCGCGGGCACAACGAGGGCGACGACCCGTCGATGACGCAGCCGCTCATGTACAACCTGATCGAAGCCAAGCGTTCGGTGCGGACGCTATACACGGAGGCTCTCGTTGGTCGCGGCGACATCACTCAAGAGGAGTACGAGGCCAGTCATCTCGACTTTCAGGACCGACTCGAACGGGCGTTCGCCGAAACGCACGCTGCCCAGACTGGTTCGATGCCGATCATCGCGCAAGACGGCAACGCGGTTGCCGATCTTGAGCGACCAGACTCGCAACGAGATGACCGGGTAGGTGAACTGGACTCGACGGGAGTCGACCTCTCGGTCATCCACTTGATCGGTGATGCCCACGACAACCCACCGGTGGGATTCACGGTTCACAACAAGCTTCAGGCTCTGCTCAAGAAACGCGTCGACATGAGTCGCAACGGCTCGATCGACTGGGGCTTTGGGGAGTTGCTTGCGCTGGGCTCCGTGCTTCTTGAGGGCACCCCTGTGAGGATGGCGGGACAAGACACGAGGCGAGGGACCTTTGTGCAACGTCACGCGGTGTTGCACGATCGTGAGAACGGTCAGGAGTGGCTGCCACTGGCAAACCTTGCCGAGAGCCAAGCACGGTTTTGGATCTACGACTCCCTCTTGAGTGAGTACGCAGCCATGGGCTTCGAATACGGCTACTCGGTCGAGCGGGCGGATGCACTTGTACTGTGGGAAGCCCAGTTCGGTGACTTCGGAAACGGCGCCCAGGTCGTTATCGACGAGTTCATCTCGAGTGCAGAGCAGAAGTGGGGTCAGCGCTCGAGTGTTGTGTTGCTGCTGCCGCACGGCTACGAGGGGCAAGGCCCAGATCACTCCTCGGCTCGCATCGAGCGTTTCCTGCAGCTCTGTGCTGAGAAAAACATGACCGTTGCGCGACCCTCGACGCCCGCTTCGTACTTCCACCTTTTGCGTCGGCAGGCGTACGCTCGGCCGCGGCGCCCGCTCATCGTGTTCACGCCGAAGGCGATGCTTCGGCTAAGGGGCGCAACGAGCGAGGTCGCGGACTTCACGAGCGGTCGATTTGAACCAATCCTCGACGATCCGACGGTGACCGAGAAGGGCACAATCAAGCGAGTTCTGCTGACAGCCGGAAAGATCTACTACGACATTCTCGCGGAACTTGAAAAACGCCAAGAGAAGTCAGTGGCGGTCGTGCGGATGGAGCAGTTCTATCCGCTTCCCATCTCGGAGGTCAACGCCGTTCTTGAGCAGTATCCGAACGCGGATATCGTCTGGACGCAGGACGAGCCCGAGAATCAGGGTGCTTGGCCGTTCATGTGTCTTGAGCTGGCCAAGCACCTACAGGGCCGCACGATCAAGGTCGCGTCGCGACCGGCATCAGCCTCACCGGCCACCGGTTCGTCCAAGAGGAGTGCACAAGAGCAGGTTGACCTGATCGCAAAGGCACTTACGCTGCCGGAGCGCTAGCAGTTCAGGACGTTGCGACGTTCGTCGGCGGTGGGGTGATGACGTCTCCGCCCGTCTTGACGATTTCTTTGCCGAGTGGTGCGATCGAGATTGGAATCATCTTGAAGTCGGCGAGGGCGAGCGGGATGCCGATGATCGTGATGGCGAGGGCGATCCCGGAAACGATGTGGCCGAGCGCGAGCCACCACCCGGCGAATATCAGCCAGATGACGTTGCCCAGAAACGAGAACACGGGCCGAGTGATGAAGGTGCCTTCACATGCTCAGCTTGTCGTATCGAGCCTCGCGAGGATCACTTGCCGAAGCTCCGCTGGCGCCGTCTCCTTGCAAGCCTGCTGCACCTTATGGGTCAGGGTAAGGCCGACAAGATGCTCATCACTGCAGTCCTCGCAGTGAGCGAGGTGATCGGTGATGTCGGCGAAATCTTGTTCGTTGAGCTCACGGTGAAGATACTCCTCGAGTTCAGCCTTGGCCTTGTCGCAACCGCAATCGGTCATGTCGTACTCCCGGTTGTCGTCGGCGCGATGATTCCGCGGTCGCGCGCGTAGTCGGCCAGCAGATCCCTGAGCATCCGACGGCCACGGTGCAGACGGCTCATGACGGTACCGACCGGGGTCTTCATGATGTCAGCCACCTCTTGGTACGAGAAGCCTTCGACATCGGCGAAGTACACGGCCAAGCGGAAGTCCTCTGGGATCGATTGCAAAGCATCCTTGACAGCGCTGTCTGGGAGGTGGTCGATTGCTTCGGCTTCCGCCGAGCGCGTGATTGTCGAAGTCGCCGACTCGGCGTTGCCGAGCTGCCAATCTTCGAGATCATCGATCGTGCCTTGATACGGGTTGCGCTGGTTCTTGCGATAGATGTTAATAAAGGTGTTGGTCTGGATGCGATACAGCCACGCCTTGAGGTTCGTTCCCTGGGTGTACTGCCCGAACGCCTGAAACGCCTTGACGAAGGTTTCTTGCACGAGGTCAGCGGCGTCAGCCGGGTTGCGCGTCATGCGCATCGCCGCAGCGTATAGCTGATCCATGTACGGCAGCGCTTGCTCCTCGAAGAGGGCTCGCTTCTTATCGTCACCGTCGGACTCTGCCGCGGGGGAAACCTCGGTGGTAGCCATCAATGACAATTCTAGGTCGAGAAGGATCACTGACTCCTCGACGTGAAGCACGGTACTCATGCCGCCATCCTTTCGAACTGCCAAACGGCGGACCATGACGAACTGCCGATACTCTGGTAACCGATGCAGGTATTCAGGTATTCCGGGCCGGAGTTCAGCCCGTACGGCGATGACGAACTCGTGCCGGAAGCACAGGGTGGCGCATGGCCAGCCCCCGTGCCGTCCGGCCCGCTTAACGCACGCTTGCAGCTGCCAGGCAGCAAGAGCCTGACGAACCGCGAACTCGTCCTGTCAGCGCTCGCAATCGAGCCGACCTTGCTGCATTGGCCGCTGCACTCGAGGGACACGGCCCTGATGATCGAAGGGCTTCGCACGCTCGGCGTTGGGATTGTCGAGACCCCCGGCGATGGCGCGTTCGGTCCAGACTTACTCGTCACGCCGGGCGAATTGCTCGGGGGCGGTTCAATCGAGTGCGGCCTTGCCGGCACGGTCATGAGGTTCTTGCCACCGGTGGCGTCGCTCGCGCTCGGACCGGTGGTGTTTGACGGCGACCCGAGCGCGCGGCGACGACCGATGCGATCCATGATCGATGCGCTGAGAGCCCTAGGGATCGACGTGAGTGACGATGGCAGAGGTGCACTTCCGTTCTCGCTGTATGGCACCGGGGAGGTCACAGGGGGCGATCTCGAGATCGATGCTTCTGCTTCGAGCCAGTTCGTGTCTGGGCTGCTGCTGTCGGCACCGCGTTTTGCGCAAGGACTGCGACTGCGGCACAGCGGTGACAGTCTGCCGAGCATCCCGCATATTCAGATGACGATCGCGTGTCTGGCTTCCCGCGGGGTGACTGTTGAGAACCCTGAGCCCGGGTACTGGGTGGTTCAGCCCCAGCCGATCGCTGGCGGCAGCGTGGCAATCGAACCCGATCTTTCGAATGCGGCCCCGTTTCTTGCGGCCGCAATCATTGCTGGCGGCAC
>JBGSTT010000202.1:0-11010 GCA_041736385.1 Rhodoglobus sp.
GCCGCTCATCGCCGCAAGAACCTTCACCATGCAAGTTTAGGCGAGGCCCGCGGCGGTGAGGTTGGCCGCGGCGAGGCCAGCCGAGCGAGCCCGGTCGACAATCGCTGGCAACACCGCGACGAGCGCGTCCAGCTCGGTGCGAGTCGTCGAGTGTGAGAGGGAGAACCGTAAAGCGCCGCGTGCGTCTGCCTCGGTCAGGCCCATGGCAAGCAAGACGTGGGATGCCTCCGGCACGCCGGCCTGGCAGGCGGAACCGGTGGAGACGCTGAAGCCAGCGGCATCCAAGAGAAAGAGGAGTGAGTCGCCCTCGCAGCCCGGAAAGGTAAAGTGCACGTTGCCAGGGAGGCGAGCCGATTCGTCGCCGCGGAGGATTGCTGTCGGCACCGCTGAGCGGATGCCAGCGATCAGGTGGTCACGGAGATCGGCGAGCAACGTGGCGGGAGTCGCGTCGCTAGCCGAGGACTCGCTTGCAGCCGCAGCACTAGCGGCGGCACCAGCAGCACCCCCAGCAGCAGCAGCAGCAGCAGCAGCAGCCGCAGCAGCAGCAGCAGTGGTCGCCGCGACACCGAATGCAAGCGCACCAGCGGCATCGAGCGTGCCAGAGCGAGCCCGTTGCTGGTTGCCGCCGTGCATCAGGGGCGTGACCGTGGTGCCACGCGCGATGATGAGCGCACCGATACCGACAGGTCCACCGACTTTATGCGCCGAAATGCTGAGGGCCGCGAGCCCGCTCGTGCGGAAATCGATGGGCAGGTGACCATAGGCCGAGACCGCGTCGGCATGCACAGGTATCCCGTGCGCGGCCGCGAGCGAAACGATCTCGGCGACCGGCTGAATCGTTCCGACCTCGTTGTTGGCTAGCAGAGTCGTGACGAGCGCGACGTCTGGGCCGAGGACCGCGGCGAGTGCGTCAAGGTCCATTCGCCCGAGTGCGTCAACCGGTATCCACTCGACGATTGCACCCTCGTGCTGTTCGAGCCAGGCGAGCGTGTCAATGGTTGCATGGTGCTCGGCGCGAGTGGCAATGATGCTGGCGCGCTGGAGCTTGGAGCTATGGCCTTTTCTGGCCATCGCCGCGACGCCAGCGCCGACCGCCGTCTCGGCGGTCAGTTCGGCGTTCCTAGACCAGAACAACCCCTTGAGGGCCAGGTTGATCGCCTCGGTTCCACCCGAGGTAAACGTCACTTCGACAGCGTCGGCCCCGACGGAAGCTGCGACGGCTTCGCGAGCCTCTTCGAGCATCCGGCGGGCGTTTTGGCCTTGCGAGTGGATGGACGATGGGTTCCCGACGACCGCCAGCGCTTCTGCATAGGCCGCGATCACCTCGGGCGGCATCGGGCTCGTGGCCGCATGGTCAAGGTAGATCGCCACAGTCATTACTCTAGAACGCATGCCTGATGCGGATCCCCTCGATCAGCTCGGCCTGCAGCTATCGCGCGAGGGGGGCGAGGAGGGCGAGCTTCGGCTCTGGTCGGCGAGTGCGACCAGCGTCGATTTATGCATCTTCGACCAGGATGACGCTGACTGGGTCGCCAGCGAGACGCCCATGATCAAGGGAGCCGGGGACGTCTGGAGCGTCACTTCGAAGGCCCTCAAGCCCGGGGCGCGGTACGCGATCAAGGCGAACGGTCCCAGCACGGCCGGTCACGATTTCGATCGCGAGCTCCTGCTACTCGATCCGTATGCGCGGGGTCTGGTTCGCTCGGCGTCTGGCCAGTGGCGCGGCTACGTGCAAGAGCCTGACGCGTTTGACTGGGGCCAATCGACCAAACCGCGCATTGGCTTGGATCACACGGTGGTCTACGAAGCCCACGTCAAAGGCATCTCGAAGCTCAACCCCGACGTGCCAGAAGAGTTCCGCGGAACGTACGCCGGCCTCGCCCATGAGTCAACGATCGACTACTTGAAGTCGCTCGGCGTCACCACAGTTCAGCTGCTGCCGGTGCACCAGTTCGTGAGCGAGACGCGGCTCATCAAACAAGGGCTCATCAACTACTGGGGTTACAACACACTCAACTTCTTCACCCCGCACGCGGCATACGCGAGTCGCGAGGCGCAGACCGGCGGCACCGGTGCCGTGCTGCGCGAGTTCAAGGGCATGGTGAAGCTCCTGCACGAGGCCGGTCTCGAAGTGATTCTTGACGTCGTCTACAACCACACTGCCGAGGAGGGTCTTGGCGGCCCGACCACGAGCTTTCGCGGTATCGACAACCGCAACTACTACCGCCAGAACGTCGACGGCGCCTATGTGGATGTGACAGGGTGCGGCAACTCCGTCAACACCAGCGTTGCCGCGGTGCAGCGGCTCATTCTCGACAGCCTGCGGTACTGGGCCAACGACGTGCAGGTCGATGGTTTCCGATTCGACCTCGCCGTGACCCTCGGTCGGGATGCGAACCACGAGTACCAGAAGGCTCACCCCCTGATCAATGCCATCCTCACCGACCCGGCGCTCGCTGGCGTCAAGATGGTCTCCGAACCGTGGGATGTCGGTCAAGGCGGCTGGCAGGTCGGCCACTTCCCCGACGGCTGGAGCGAATGGAACGACGGGTATCGCGACCGCATGCGCGACTTCTGGCTTACGGATATCGGCTCGGCCAGAGCGAACGGAACCGCGCCAAACGGCATCGGTTCGCTCGCAAGACGGTTGGCAGGATCGGCGCACGTGTTCTCTCAGGAACGCGGCCCACTCGCATCCGTCAATTTCATTACCGCCCATGACGGCTTCACGATGGCCGATCTGACGGCATACAACGAGAAACACAATCTCGGCAACGGCGAGAACAACCGCGACGGAACAACCAACAACAACTCCTTCAATCACGGGGTCGAAGGCCCAACTCAAGACCCGGCAATTCTTGCCTCGAGACAGAAGGCGATGCGCAACCTGCTCGGCACCCTCCTGCTGTCGGCTGGCGTCCCGATGCTGACGGCGGGTGACGAGTTCGGGCGGGGGCAACGTGGCAACAACAACGCGTACAACCATGACGGTGAGTTGACTTGGTTGTCATGGGACCGCGCGGAGTGGCAAGACGCCCTGCTGCAGGTCGCGCGTCAGCTCATCGGATTTCGCCGCGACAACCCAGCGCTGCGCCCAGGGCGGTACGGCAGGTGGGGTGAAACCGTGCCGAGCGCGACCCAGATGGACTGGTACAACAAGGAGGGCTTGTCGATGACCGAGGAGGATTGGGACTCCCCCGTCGAGCGCACGCTGCAGTATCTGGCGGCATCCACCCCCGAGTTTGAGGACTTTAATCGCATTCTGTTGATCGTGCACGGCCTTGAGGATGACGTGACGGTCATGCTGCCAGCGCACGAAGGAGTGGACGGATACTCCTTGCTCTGGGATTCCGCGCTCGAGGAGCACGCCGACCCGTTGGTTGACTACCTGCCGGGATCTGAGCGGGTTGTGTCGGGAACGTCGATGCAATTGTTCCAGGCACACGGCGAACTTAGGTCGTGACTGAGGGGTCCGCTGACCACTATGCTCTGAATGCTCCGAGTGATCTACGCGATTGAGCCTGGAGCAACCAACTGAATTTTGTTAGCACGACCAACTCAAGGAGCAGTCCATGACCGACGCACCATACACCCCGGCCCCGATGGCCTCGAACCCGAAGACGAACACGCTCGCGATCGTCACCTTGATCGCCGGAATTCTTGGATTCAACATCATTGCGGTGATCCTCGGTTTCGTTTCGCTGAACCAGATCAAGAAGACCGGTGAGCAGGGCCGCGTGCTCGCGATCATCGGATTGATTCTCGGTTTCATCGCCCTGATCGGCGTCGTGCTCTGGATCGTCTTCTTCTCGATCGCTGCCGCGACCGGAAACCTCGTCGTCACAACCTCCTAGCTTCACGCCGGCGACTTGGAGGCCGCGACCTCAACCGGCGGAGGCAAGCTAGTGCGCGATCGCGACGAGACCCAGTTCCGCTGAGTTCGCGAGCATGGGATGCTTCGGCACAACACGAACCGTGTAGCCGAAGCTCCCTGCTCGCGATAAGCGCACGGTCCCGGTGAACGTCGCCGCCTGACCCTCCGGCTGCTCGGCAACCGTGAGCGGTTCAACCTGAACCTCGCTAAGGGTGTCGCCCTCGCGAGCGCGGCCGTACATGACCTGCACGTCGACGTCATTGGCTGTCAGCCCGTCGAGATAGACCTGAGCCCGCAAGTGCAGCTCGTCACCCACCTCTGGAACCGTGTCAACTCCCCCGGACTCGACATGGGTGACTTGAACCTGAGACCATGCTGACGTCACGCGCTGCTTCCAAGCCGCCAGTTCGCGCGCCGGCTGGAAGTGCTCGGCCGTCATGGCCCGCTCGGCGATGGCGGCCGGACGATAGAGGCGCTCAACGTACTCACGAACCATCCGATCGGCCGATAACTGAGGCGAAAGCGTCGCGAGGGTGTGGCGAATGGACTTCACCCAGCGGTGCGGCAGGCCATCGTCGCCTCGGTCGTAGAACCGCGGCGCGATCTGATGCTCGATGAGGTCGTAGAGGCTCTCGGCTTCGAGCTTGTCACGCTCAGCGGCATCCCCGGCTGAATCGGCCGACGGAATCGCCCAACCGTTCTCTTCGTCATAGAACTCGGCCCACCAACCGTCGAGAATTGACAGATTGAGCGAACCGTTGAGCGCCGCCTTCATACCGGATGTTCCGCACGCTTCGAGCGGACGAAGCGGGTTGTTCAGCCACACATCCGTGCCAGGGTAGAGCAGCTGCGCCATGGCGATGTCGTAGTTCGGCAGAAACACGATTCGCTCGCGAACGTCGGCCCCGGTGGCAAACTCGACCAGTCGCTGGATCAACCGTTTGCCCTCATCATCGGCCGGATGCGACTTGCCAGCGATCACAAGCTGCACCGGTCGTTCCGGGTGCGTGAGCAGTGCGCGCAGCCGATCTTCGTCGTGCAGCATCAGGGTCAGCCGCTTATAGGTCGGAACACGCCTGGCGAACCCGATCGTGAGCACGGTCGGGTCGAGCAGATTCGCATACCACCCTGGCACACCGAGCCCCGGGTTCTGCTCCTGCCATGCCTCGCTCATTCTCCGGCGCGCATCGCCAACAAGTTGCTGCCGCATGAGATTGCGCGCACCCCATAGATCGGCGTCGCTGACGGCATCCGAGTTCCAGTCGCACGCCGTAGTGTCGCTCGTACCGAGCCGGTCGCTTGCGAGGGAAAGAAGAATCGGATCGGTCCAGGTTGGGGCGTGCACCCCGTTGGTGACGGATGTGATCGGTACTTCTTCGGAGTCGAAGCCAGGCCACATCGCGCCGAACATGCCACGCGAAACTTCACCGTGGAGTCGGGAGACCCCGTTTGCTCGCTGCGCAAGCCGCAAGCCCATGACGGCCATGTTGAACTTCGTCGAGTCTCCGCCTTCGTAGTTTTCGCTCCCGAGCGCGAGGACGTCGTTCGCGTCGACGCCCGGCAGCAAATCCGTACTGAAGTAGCGCTTGATGGTTTCGAGTTCGAAGCGATCGATACCGGCGGGTACGGGTGTGTGGGTAGTGAAGACGGTTCCGGCACGCGTGACCTGGAGGGCCTCTGCGAAGCTCAGCCCCTCGCCGATCCTGTCGCTGATGCGCTCGAGCCCGAGGAAGCCCGCGTGACCTTCGTTGCTGTGGAACACCTCCGGGAACACGCCTCCCGTCAGGTCGGTGTATACCTTGATTGCGCGTACTCCGCCGATACCGAGCAGGAGTTCTTGCAGCAGTCGGTGCTCGCCCCCGCCGCCGTAGAGCCGGTCAGTAACCCCGCACAGACTTTCCTCGTTCTCTGGAATGTCGGTGTCGAGCAGCAGCAAATGGATCCGCCCGACGGCAACTTGCCAGATACGGGCATTGAGTGTGCCGCCGTCTGGGAGCGCGAGCGCGATGTGAGCGGCCGAGCCGTCCGGGTAACGCAACACACTCAGCGGCAGTCCGTCCGGGTCGAGCACCGGATAGCTTTCGAGTTGCCAGCCCTCGCGCGAGATCGCTTGGCGGAAGTATCCGGCGCGGTAGAACAGTCCAACACCGATGATCGGCACTCCGAGGTCGCTTGCGCTCTTGAGGTGATCGCCGGCGAGGATGCCGAGACCGCCGGAATACTGTGGCAGCGCTGCCGCGATTCCAAACTCTGGTGAGAAGTAACCGATTGACGCCGGAGCATCCTCGAGGCCTTGATACCAGCGCGGCTCGGTGAGGTATTGATGAAGGTCGCCGAGAAGCGATTGTGCACGCGCGACAAATTCGCCGTCGTCGGCAAGTTCGGCGAGCCGCTGTGTGTCGACCGCGCCGAGGAGAGCGATCGGGTCGTGGCCGGTGTCGGCCCAGGTGGCGGCATCGATCGATTGGAACAACTGCCGCGTTGGCTCGTGCCACGACCAGCGAAGGTTTGTTGACAGTTCATCGAGGGACGAGAGCGAATCAGGGAGGACGGTTCGGACGGTAAATCTGCGGATTGCCTTCACGTTCTTAGCCTAGGTGCGCAAGGTTACGTGGCTGTAAAACGGCCGAATGCGCAGCAAAGACGGTACGGTCGAACGGTGGTCATCGAGTACGAACCAAAGTTGGGTCGAATCCCGATCCGGGCCCTCACGCCCCAACAACCCGAGAACTATTGGCCAGCGTCGGCCTACCGCGGCGAGGTCGTGCCATTCGGTGCGACCGTGTTTCGCGAGGGACACGACAAGCTCGGGGTTCGCCTCGACCTGACCGACCCGCAAGGCCGCCTCGCAAGCTACCGGATGCGACCGGGGGAACCCGGAACTGACCGCTGGAACGCCGAGGTGCTGCTCGCGCTCGAGGGCACATGGACCTGGCGAGTTCGCGCCTTCTCGGATGAGTGGGCAACCTGGCTTCACAACGCCGAAATCAAGATCCCGGCCGGGCAAGACACCGAGCTGATGGTACTGATGGGCTCGGAGCTGCTCGCGCGGGCAGGCGGTCGAAAGATCATTGCGGATGCTGCTGCCGTCTTCGCCGACCCCGCCGTCGCCGCGACTCAGAAACTGGAAATCGCTCTCGACCCGAAGCTGAGTTTGGCGATCGAGGCCAAGCCACTCGCGAGCCTCACGACCACGAGCGAATCGCTCGAACTGCGGGTTGAACGCCCGCGTGCCGGAGTCGGCAGCTGGTACGAGTTCTTTCCGCGGAGCGAGGGGGCCAAGCGCGACAAGAACGGCACCTGGGTCAGTGGATCGTTCCGGACCGCGATGCAACGGCTCCCGGCGGTTGCCGCGATGGGCTTTGACGTGCTGTATCTTCCGCCGATTCACCCGATCGGTCAGTCGGGTCGCAAGGGCCCAAACAACACCCTGATCACTCAACCGGGCGACCCTGGCTCGCCGTGGGCGATCGGATCGAAAGCTGGCGGCCACGACGCCATCCATCCCGACCTCGGCACGGTCGCCGATTTCAGTGCGTTCGTGTCAGCAGCACAGAAACTCGGGATCGAGATTGCGCTCGATTTCGCACTTCAGGCATCCCCGGATCACCCGTGGGTGACGGAGCACCCAGAGTGGTTCACGACACTTCCAGACGGCACGATCGCTTACGCGGAGAATCCGCCAAAGAAGTATCAGGACATTTACCCGATCAACTTTGACAACGATCCGGAGGGCATCCGCACCGAAGTGCTTCGACTGCTGCGCTACTGGATCGGCCTCGGCGTCAAGATCTTCCGTGTCGACAACCCGCACACGAAGCCGCTGCAGTTTTGGGAGCTCGTGCTTCGGGAGATCAACACCGAGTTTCCCGAGGTGGTCTTTCTCGCGGAGGCCTTCACGCGGCCGCCGATGCTCCAGTCTCTCGCACAGGTCGGATTCCAACAGTCGTATACCTACTTCACTTGGCGCAACACCAAGACGGAGCTCGAGGAGTTTCTACTCGGTCTTTCAACCGAAACTGCTGCTTTTCTGCGTCCGAATCTTTTCGTCAACACCCCGGACATCCTCACCGAGTACCTGCAGTTCGGTGGTCGCGCCGCGTACAAGATTCGTGCGGCCATCGCCGCGACGGCGAGCCCGAGTTGGGGCGTTTACGCGGGCTTCGAGCTGGTTGAACACGTGGCAAGGCCCGGCAGCGAAGAAAACGTCGACAACGAGAAGTACGAGTACAAGGATCGGGATTGGGCCGGTGCCGAGAAGTCGGGAAAGTCCATTGCACCGTACCTTCGCAAGCTCAACGAAATTCGCGCCGCGCACCCAGCGCTTCGCCAGTTGCGCAACCTCGCGGTGCATTGGAGCGACGACGAATCGATCCTCGTCTACTCCAAGCATCTGGACGGCGCATTCGTCGAGGGTGGCACGCCTGACACGATCATCGTCGTCGTCAATCTCGACCCGCATTCTGTGCGCGAGACGACCGTGCACCTCGATCTCAACCGACTCGGTCTCGGGGCCGAAGCACGATTCTCTGCTGTCGACCTCATGACCGGGGCAACCTTCGACTGGTCGCGCGACAACTACGTTCGATTGGACGCGTTCACCCAGCCGGTGCACGTGCTTGACGTGCGTCACCCGAAAGGCAAGTGATGGCGAAGAAAGATAAGCCCGTGAAAGCCGGCAAGCCCGACAAGCCCGACAAGCCCGGAAAACCCGACAAGGACACGAAGCCAGCGAAGGTGGGCAAGCTAGCCAAGCAGGGCAAGCCGGGCAAGCCGGTCAAGCAGGGCAAGCACGGCAAGCACGGCAAGCAGCCTGAAGCTCCCACGATCACGGCACAGGCACAGGCACAGGCACCAGCGCTGGCGCCGGGCGAACTCCACCCAGACCACGTCCTCGCGCTCGTCGAGGGGCGTCATCCGCAGCCGCATGGGGCGCTCGGCCAGCATGGATTCGGAGACGAGTTTCTGATTCGGGCTGTTCGCCCGCTTGCGAGTGCCGTCACTGCCGTCCGCGCTGACGGCATCCGGGTGCCCCTAACGCACGTCGATCACGGACTGTGGCAGGGTGTCGCGCCGGCGCCCGGCCAGGCGTACGTGCTCGAGACGAGCTACGACAACGGCCCGGATTGGGTCTCCGACGACCCGTACCGGTTTGTGCCGTCCGTCGGGGAGATCGACCTCTACCTCTGGGCCGAGGGTCGACACGAACAGCTCTGGCACGTGCTCGGCTCGCACTACCGGCCGCACGAAGGAGTGACCGGCACGAGCTTCTCGGTCTGGGCACCGCACGCGTTGGCAGCGCGGGTGGTCGGCGACTTCAACGATTGGAATGGGGTGCGCCACGCGATGCGGCGCCTCGACGACAACGGCGTCTGGGAGATTTTTCTTCCGGGCCTAGAACCCGGCGCTGCATACAAGTTCGAACTACTGACGGCCTCCGCCGCGTGGGTCGTGCGCGCAGACCCGATGGCACGGTATACCGAAGTGCCCCCGGCAACCGCCTCCAAGATCGGGCAGAGCCTCTTTGAGTGGGGGGATCGCGAGTGGCTCGATCGCCGAGCCGCGACCGACCCGCAGAACAGCGCGATGAGCGTCTACGAACTGCACGTCGGCTCGTGGCGACCCGGACTGAACTACCGCGAGCTCGCCGATCAGCTCATCGACTACGTCAACGAACTCGGTTTCACGCACGTCGAGTTCATGCCCCTCGCCGAGCATCCGTTTGGCGGATCATGGGGTTATCAGGTGACCGGGTACTACGCGGCAACGAGCCGTTACGGGCATCCTGACGACCTCAAATACCTCATCGACCGCCTGCACCAGGCCGGCATCGGCGTGATTATGGACTGGGTGCCCGGCCACTTTCCGAAGGACGAGTGGGCGCTAGCGCGCTTCGACGGTGAGCCGCTCTATGAGCACTCAGACCCGCGTCGCGGCGAACAGCAAGACTGGGGCACCCTGATCTTCAATTTCGGCCAGTCGCAGGTGCGCAACTTTCTCGTCGCGAACGCGCTCTTCTGGCTAGAGGAGTTTCACATCGACGGCCTCAGGGTCGACGCCGTGGCATCCATGCTGTATCTCGACTACTCGCGCGAAGAGGGCGAGTGGCTGCCGAATAAGGACGGCGGGCGCGAAAATCTCGAGGCGATCAGCTTCTTGCAGGAGGTCAACGCCACCGCCTATAAGCGCAACCCGGGCATCGTGATGATCGCAGAGGAGTCAACGAGCTGGCCGGGCGTGACCAGGCCGACCGCGTCATCCGGGCTGGGTTTTGGCCTGAAATGGAACATGGGGTGGATGCACGACTCGCTGCAATACATGCAGGAGGACCCGATGTACCGCTCGTATCACCACAACGACATCACCTTCTCGCTGCTGTATGCGTTCAGCGAGAACTTTCTGCTGCCGATCAGCCACGACGAGGTCGTGCACGGCAAAGGCTCATTGCTGGCGAAGATGCCGGGTGACCAGTGGCAGAAACTCGCGAACGTGCGGGCCTACCTGTCATTCATGTGGGCACACCCCGGCAAGCAGCTGCTCTTCATGGGCAGCGAGTTCGGGCAGCCCAGCGAGTGGAGCGAAGAGCGCGGGCTCGACTGGTGGATTCTCGACCAGCCGATCCATCAGGGCTTGCAGCGGCTGGTCGGGCAACTCAATCGCGTCTACCGTGCAACCCCCGCGCTGTGGGATCAGGACAACGAGTCTGGTGGCTTCGAGTGGCTCGATGGTGGTAACTCAGCGCAGAACGTCGTGTCGTTCGTGCGCTGGTCGCGCAGCGGTGAACCGCTCGTCGGCCTGTTCAACTTCAGTGGCAACCCGGTCGGTGGGTATCGCGTCGCCATGCCGTTCGCGGGCCTGTGGGATGAAGTCATCAATACGGATGCCGCGGACTTCGGCGGATCCGGTGTCGGCAACCTCGGGGCGGTCGAGGTGACGAGCGAGCCGTTCAACGGCCGGGATGCCTCGGTGACGCTGACCTTGCCGCCGCTGGCAGGACTGTGGTTGGCGCCGCGGCGGTAGGCCAGCTAGTCAGTCGCCGTATCGGTCGCGGTTTCGGTCGCCGTTTCGGTCGCCGTTTCAGTCGCGGTTTCAGTCGCTGTTTCGGTCGCCGTTGCCGTTGCCGTTGCCGTTCTCAT
>JBGSTT010000237.1:0-5328 GCA_041736385.1 Rhodoglobus sp.
GCAACAGGTCCGGTCTATTCCGTTCCTCCGACGATTCCTATTTCAGTGCTCATGCACCGGCCTGCCTGGAGAGACACCTTCAGCGCTCTGCGCATCCACAACTATCGTCTTTATGCGGTCGCGCAAGTCATTTCGAACACGGCCGGCTGGATGCAGCGCATCGCCGTCGACTGGTTGGTGCTGGAACTGACCGGCAGCATTGCGCTTGTCGGATTGACGATTGCGTTGCAGTTCTTGCCGACGCTTGTCTTCGGAGCACACGCTGGCCTGATCGCAGACCGCCTACCCAAGCGAGCGGTGCTGCTTGTTTCACAGGGCGTCGTCGGCGTGCTATCCGTTGTACTGGCAGTCGCGGCCATTCTTGGCACAGCGCAATTGTGGTTCGTCTATGCGATCGTGCTTGGAATCGGCGTGATGCAGGTCATCGATCTGCCCGCGCGATCCGTATTCGTGCAAGAAATGGTTGGACCGCGTCATCTGCGCAACGCAATCAGCGTGAACGCGTCGATTTTTCACCTCGGCGCCCTCATCGGGCCGACGCTCGCCGGGGCGATCATTGCGACAGCCGGCACCGGTTGGGCGATCGGGCTAAATGCCGTTGCCGTTGTCATCGGCATCGTCCTCGTCGTGACAATCCGCACCTCTGAGTTGCTCATCGCGCCACGCGCGCCACGCGAGCGAGGCCAGGTTCGTCAAGCCGCGCGCTACATCATGAGCAAGCCGACGATTTTCTGGACCATGGTCTTGGTCGGGGTGGTTGCGATGTTTGGCATGCCAATGCCAGCACTGCTCGCCGGAATGGCGGATGAGGTCTACAACACCGGCGCGACCGGGTACGGATTCTACAACTCGCTCGTCGCGGCTGGCGCTCTGCTCGGTGCGCTCGCATCCACACGGCGCGCAACGCTTCGACTGCGAACCATCGTGTTCGGTGCGCTGCTGTACGGCATGCTGCAGCTTGTGGCTGGGCTCGCACCATTCGAGCTCATGTTTCTGGCACTGTTGACCACGATTGGGCTGTCGCGACTGCTCTACATGACTGCCAGCGAAACAATGGTCCAGTTTTCGACCAACCTTGCGATCCGGGGGCGCGTAGTGGCGTTCTGGGTGCTCGTGGTCGTCGGTGGGCAAGCTATCGGCGGTCCCCTCATGGGTGGGATTGCCGAGGCACTTGGCCCAAAGACCGCCATGGTCATCTCCGGGCTTGTGCCAGCGATCGCCGCGATCGCCATCGGGCTCGTGCTCGCTCGCAGCGGCAAACTGAAAGTGGTCGTGCGCGCGAGAACTCGCGGATCCTGGGTCAGCATCGTGAGTCGGGCTGGAAAGCGACCGAACCAGAGGACGGCGGAAGAGAAGCCTTAGACCGCCCGCTGGTTTCTTGCGAGGAACGCCTCGACCTCATCCACCGCCATGGTCGGCATGGTTGGGGCTCCGATCGGGTTCATCAGGTCATCGCGTAATCCGTCCGCGAGAGAGGTGAGCATCGCAACGGCGTCGCTGACAATGTCCGTGCTCCGAAGTTCTGTGCCATGGAGCAGCCACTGGGCCAACTCAAGCTCGGAATACAGCGTGGCCCGCTGACGCAATTGTCGATCGCCGTCACCTCGCGAGCGGTGATAGGCATCGAAAGCACTGTCGGTGACAGACTCGCCTGGCGCCTGCAGCAACCACTGCAGATCCTTGGCGGGATCACTAACTTTTAGCTCCTGCCAGCCCAGAATCGAACTCACGGCGCCATCAGCGCTGAGCACGGTATCCGCCCGCAGTGCACCGTGAATCACTGTCGGCTGGAACTGCCACAAGCGACTGTCTTCGATTGCTCGCTCCCAGCGGCCGAGCAACGACGCTGGCACGAGGCCCGTCGCGGCCGCTCGATCCATGATGGAGACGCAAGCGCGCAAGCACTCACTCGCGGACTGAACCGGCAAACCGGCGTCGGCAACCACACTGGTTGGGAGCGAGTGGATTGCTCCGATCGCCCGTCCAACAGAGTCCGCAATGCTGTCGGGTCCGCCGCTGTATGAGGCCAGCGGGAGCGCGGAGCCGTAGACGAATTCGTAGACGATGGCCCGCGTCCCGTCGACGCCGACTTGGCCAGCGAAGGTGGAGACCGCGAACGGCAATCGCGACCGAACCCCGACGCTGAGGGCCCTGAGGGAAGCAAGGTCAGCCGACTGCACGGCTTCGGCAGTGGGATTTCTCGGCACGCGGATGATCCAGTGCCTGCCGTCACGACCGGTGATGATCGCGCTGTCGAAATCGCCGGTTCGAGTGCCGAAACTCGTGGCTGCCGCAACGTCCAGGCCCGCGACGGCCGAGGTTGCCAACGCGGCTAGAGTGAGATGGGATCTGGCCATACCGACAGGGTAGGTCGCCTCAGCAAGCCAATCGTCGTACGCCACGCACTTCTTACGGGGTAGCTCACATGCCGCAGTCCTTCCGTTCACGACTGCCGCTGTCACGATATGAGCTCGATCGTGACTATCTTGCGCGCGAACGCGAGTCGCTATTCGATGACCTCTGGGCGGATGCCGCGACTCGCGTATTGCCGGTCTTCCAAGGCTCGGCACTCCTGGCTGGGCCTACTGAGCTCGCGCTGCTACCCGTTGCTGCCGTGCCCAACGCTCAACTGCGCGTGTACTTGGGCCGCACGACCGCGGCGACAGAATCCGAACCTCTCGGCACTCCGATCGTCGCCATCGAGCTCGAAGACGCTGGCCATTTTGCTGAAGCCGATTGGGCAAATTTGCGCGAGGTCGGCAACGAGCTGAGCGACCGTGACGCGGGTTTGCTGACCGAAGCGCTCGGCATCCTTAATTGGCACGCGTCGCACCGGTTCTCGCCGCGAAGTGGTCAACCGACCATCGTGGAGAAAGGTGGCTGGGTTCGTCGCGACGCGAGCTTGAACACCGAGGTTTTCCCCCGCACCGATCCGGCGATTATCGTCGGCGTGGTTGACGGTGATGATCGCATCCTGCTGGGCTCGAACGCCCTGTGGGCGAGCAACCGGTACTCGCTCTTGGCCGGTTTTGTTGAGCCCGGTGAATCGCTCGAAGCTGCTGTTGTCCGCGAAGTGTACGAAGAGTCTCGAGTGCGGGTCAAAGACCCGGTCTACCTCGGCAGCCAGCCCTGGCCGTTTCCGGCATCTCTCATGGTCGGCTTTATGGCGAGCGTAGATGCGAACTACCGCTCGGATGCCACGCCAGACGGCACCGAGATTCTCGACTTGCGGTGGTTCTCGCGCGAAGAGCTCGCCGCTGCTCTCGACGAGATCCGACTGCCGGGTCCGACCTCGATTGCCCGCGCCATCATTGAAGAGTGGTTCGGTGAGCCGATTCTCGACGGCCAGCGATGACCGATTCTGAGCTGATGTCGGATTCCGAGCTGAGGTCGGATTCTGAGCTGATGTCGGATTCTGAGCTGATGTCGGATTCCGAGCGGATACTGGCTGCGCTGGACGAGCAACAGCGTATGGCGGCCGAGGCGCTGCTTGGGCCGGTCTGCATGCTCGCGGGAGCAGGTACCGGCAAGACCAGGGCGATCACGCATCGCATCGCATACGGGGTCGCGACCGGCGTCTATGCGCCAGGTCGGGTGATGGCGCTTACCTTCACGGCGCGAGCCGCTGGTGAGCTCCGCACGCGCTTACGAGCCCTCGGAGCTGGCACGGTGAGTGCCCGCACCTTTCATGCCTCTGCACTCTCGCAGCTCGGCTTCTTCTGGCCCCAGATCGTCGGCGGCACAATGCCGAGACTGCTCGAAAGCAAGGCTCGACTACTGGCGCACGCCGCGGATTCGCTCAAGCTCAAACTCGACACGGCCACGCTGCGGGATGCCGCCGCTGAGGTCGAATGGCGCAAAACGATGAACCTCACTATCGAGCAGTACATTGCTCGCGCCCGACCTCTGCCGCCGACACTCTCGCTTGAGAAGATCGCCGGGCTGCAGTTGGCTTACGAGAACCTCAAGGACGAGCGGCGCCAGCTCGATTTCGAAGATGTGCTGTTGGCGGCGGCCGGAATGATCGAGAACGAGGCGCGCGTCGCGCAGCAGGTTCGCGAGCAGTATCGGTTCTTCGTTGTCGACGAGTATCAGGACATCTCACCGCTGCAACACCGACTGCTTTCCCTGTGGCTCGGCGATCGAGACGACCTCTGCGTCGTCGGGGATGCCGCCCAAACCATCTACAGCTTTGCCGGTGCCAGCCCTGACTTTCTGCTCGGCTTCCAAAACGAGCATGAGCACGCACTCGTGATCAAGCTTGAGCAGAATTACCGCTCGTCGCCGCACATCGTCGCTACGGCCAACCGCTTGATGAAGGATCGCCAAGGGGCGTTGACGCTCGTCGCAGGACAGCAGTCGAAGGTGAGCGCGCGGCCAACGATCAGTGCGTTCGACACGGACGCAGCGGAGGCGCGCGGAGTCGCACACGCTATTGCCAATGAGATCAGCGCGGGAGTTGCACCGCAGGACATCGCCGTGCTGCACAGAATCAACGTGCAATCCTCGGTGCTCGAGACAGCGCTTGCGGATGCCGGGGTCCCAGCAATCGTGCGCGGAGCGGTGCGATTCTTTGATTTGAAAGAGGTAAAGGAGGCGATCATGCTCCTGCGTGGCGCGTCCATCAACACCGGGCCAGAGCCACTGTTTCAGACGGTCAGTGATGTGCTGCGGTCGATCGGCTGGTCGCAACAGCCGCCAGAAGTGCGCGGAGCGGTTCGCGATCGTTGGGAGTCGCTCAACGCGATCATTAGGCTCGCCGAGGAAACTGCGCAAGGCACAACGCTCCGGCAATTCGTCACCGAGTTGACCGAGCGTCAAAGTGGTCAACACGAGCCACCTAGGGCCGCCGTCACGATAACGACCCTGCATTCGGCCAAAGGACTGGAGTGGCACTCGGTCTACATCGTCGGCCTGTCAGAAGGGATGCTGCCAATCAGCTACGCGAAGGACGCGGCGGCGATCGACGAAGAACGCCGCCTGCTGTACGTCGGCATTACGCGAGCCGAACGCTTGCTTGCACTCTCCTGGTCGGCCAGTGGCGGTCAGGGCCGCGCAGCTGCTCGTCAGCCCAGCCGATTCCTCGCTGACCTTCCGTAGGCCTCAGATCTGCCAACAGACGGATACCGCGGCAATCACACTCGGCGTGCGGTTCCCAGTCTCGCCACGCTCGCTCACCGGTCTCGGCCAGAATGTAGAGCGACCGCGCGGATGATCGGCCAGGAGATGGTGGCGACGATGCCTGCGACAGCCCATTGACAGACACTGCGTCGAGCACCATCCGGCACGCCTGCGCGGCGGCTTCGAGCGCCAGGGGCGCAGCGTCGG
>JBGSTT010000249.1:0-26109 GCA_041736385.1 Rhodoglobus sp.
CAAGTGGCCGAACGACGTGCACCTCTACGGACTGAAGGTGGCTGGGTTGCTCGCTGAGCTGGTGCCAGCGGCCGTGTTGGCCGATGGTGCGACGGCGTCATCCGCGGCGGGGGCGGCGGTCGTGCTCGGCGCCGGCCTCAACCTGTCGATGACCGCAGACCAGCTGCCGACTGAGACTTCGACGTCGCTGGCGATGCATGGCGCTTCCGGCGACGCCGATGAGGCGCTCGCTGCCTACCTTCTGGAGTTGCGCGCGCTGATCGAGGCGTTCGCGGCATCCGGGTACGATGCTGTTCGATCAGGCTTGGCTCTCGCAGTCACCGAAGCGTGTTCGACCATCGGCAAGCGTGTTCGCGTCGAGTTGCCAGGGGGTGAGAACGTCTACGGCATGGCGACAGCGATCGACAGCGATGGTCGGCTCGTCGTGATCAACGAGGTGGGTGACCGACCGGTTGCCGTAGCGGCGGGGGATGTAACCCACCTCAGGTATGCCTGAGCCGGTTGCGACCGCGCGGTCGGGTAAGGTTCAGTCGTGAAAATCTCTGTGATCGGCTGCGGGTACTTGGGAGCCGTTCACGCGGCGTGTATGGCGGATCTGGGTCACGAGGTCGTCGGAGTCGACGTCGACGAGGCCAAGATCGACTCCCTTGCCGCCGGGGTAGCCCCGTTCTTCGAGCCCGGCCTGCCGGAGAAGCTTGCTTCAGCGCTTGCGACAGGCAGGCTCTCGTTTACTACCGACTTTGCCGCCATCAGCAACGCGCAGGTGCACTTCGTCGCTGTCGGCACTCCGCAGTTGCCAGACAGCTATGCTGCCGACCTTCGGTATGTTGATGCAGCGTTCGCTGCTGTCGCCCAACACCTCAGCCCGGGTGATCTCGTGGTCGGGAAATCCACGGTACCCGTTGGCACGGCCGCGCGGCTCGCCGAAATCGTCGAGGCCGCCGGTGCGCGGTTGGCGTGGAATCCCGAATTTCTGCGGGAGGGGTTCGCCGTGGAGGACACCATCAGCCCCGATCGGCTCGTGTACGGCGTGCGGCCTGATGATGCGGCATCCGTCGCTTATCTTGACGAGGTCTACGCGGCGGCGCTCGCGGCCGAGACGCCGCGCGTGGTGACCGACTACGCCACCGCCGAGCTCGTCAAGGTCGCGGCCAACGCCTTTCTCGCCACCAAGATCTCGTTCATCAACGCGATGGCGGAGGTCGCAGAGGCCACCGGCGCCGACGTCACCCAGTTGGCGGATGCGATCGGTTACGACGCCAGGATCGGTCGCCGATTCCTCAACGCCGGACTCGGCTTCGGTGGCGGTTGCCTGCCGAAGGATATTCGAGGATTCATGGCCCGCGCCGAGGAACTCGGCGTCAATCAGGCGCTCGGCTTCCTGCGCGAGGTCGACTCGATCAACTTGCGCCGCCGGCAACGCATGGTCGATCTTGCCCGCGAGGTCTGTGGCGGCGACGTTGCAGCAAAGCGGATTGCGGTCTTCGGTCTCGCATTCAAGCCGGACTCCGACGACGTGCGCGACTCGCCAGCACTGGATGTCGCGGCACGTTTGGCAGAGCTCGGTGCGGAGGTCAGGGCGACCGATCCGCACGCGATCGAAACCTCACGGCGGATCCGCCCGCAGTTGACCTACATCGAGGACCCGCTCGAGGCGGCGGCTGGCGCTGACGCTGTTCTTGTTCTGACCGAGTGGAAGCAGTATCGCGACCTTGACCCGGAGGCGCTCGGTTCAGTCGTGGGGGCCCGCGCCGTCGTTGACGGTCGCAACTGTCTCGATGCGCAGGCCTGGCGCGCGGCGGGCTGGACCTATCGGGCGCTCGGTCGACCCTGATCGGTTTCGCTTCGCGGAGTCAATACGCACACCACGTTTGACGACGAGAGCACCAGTGTCAATCCGGGGAAATAGAGCGCGTGCTGCAGAGCCGCAAAGGCCTTCACGATGACACCGGCGGTAATCACATGAAGACCGTGGATGATCGATGTCCGGAATCCACGTCGTGTGGGTGCCCGATAGGCGACGATATCCAGGCCCGCTTGAGCGGCGAGGTACTGAAGCTTGTAAAACCCGATGGAAGCCACGTGAGTTGGGTCGCCGTGTTGGAAGACATTGCCAAGCCAAGAATCGGCGTTCGGATAGCGGAGAAGGATGGCACCGCCCACTCGTGCCTTAGAGCCGAGCAAGGTCATGAACTGTACGGCCTCTGATTCGGGGATGTGCTCGAGTACGTCGAAAGCGGCGACGAGATCAACAGACCGTTCAGGGAGGCTTGCAAGAGCTTCGGCCGGATGCGCGCCAAAGCCGGCTGAGCGCGCGGCTTCAATTTGCTCGCTTGCCAACTCCGTTCCCGACACATTCCAGCCCTTGTCGCGGCAGTATGCCAGGAATCGTCCGCTGCCGAAACCAATTTCGAGAACATCGACGATCGGGCCTCTCACGTTGCGCAATTCTCGATCGAAGTAGGCTTTGTCCCCTCGTTCAAGAACTCCAAACCGACCCTCTTCGTCCCAACCCTTCCAGGCTGAGTATGCTGCGGTGTCGATACGGTGTGATGCTTGATTCACTGGGGCTCCAGCTCGATCTCGTTGGTGGGCGTGCGTCCGATCCTAACGACGGTTTGCCGAGGCTGTCTCGACCGGGCAGGGTTGAACACCCAAGCGCGGTAGAAGGTGAAGCGGAAGAGTGCCCCGAGACCGAGGCCGACCACGTTGCTGGCGATGTTGTCGGCGAGCACTGAGGTGAACCCCAGCACGTAGTGAGAAACCCAAAGACACAGGACGGCGATGAGCATGCCGCCGATGCTGACGACCGCGAACTCGAAGCCTTCCCGCACGACACGCTGGCCGCGCGATGTGCTGAATGTCCAATAGCGATTGCCAATCCAGTTGGCAACGATCGCGAGGCTGGTTGAGATGACTTTCGCGATGATCGGGCCAGCCGCGACGTTTTCCGGCGAGAGGACGGTCGTTCTGAGAATGTTGAAAACGGCGATGTCGACAATGAGTCCGCCGAGGCCCACTACCCCGAAACGCAGGAACTGGCGAAACAGCGCGCTCATGGTTGCTCCCTGGTAGGCCAGAATTGGGAAAGCGTTTGGCAGTCTAACCCTGCTGCTGGGCGCGAATCTGAACGCCGAACCCGCCGGAATCGGCAGAAGGAGAGGGAGTTCGCATGTCGCCAACAGTCGGAGTGATCGGCGGCGGCCAGCTGGCCCGCATGATGGTCCCGCCTGCGGTCGCACTCGGTATCGAGCTCCGAGTCTTCGCAGAGACGCACGGCGCATCGGCCGCGCTCGCGGCGACTACGGTCGGCGACTACCGCGACGCTCCAGCCGTGCTGGCCTTCGCCGAAGAGGTGGATGTCGTCACCTTCGATCACGAGCATGTGCCGCAAGCGGTGCTCGCCGCCCTTGTCGACCGCGGGGTCGCAGTGCGTCCCGGCCCGCACGCGCTCGCGTTCGCGCAGGACAAGCTCGCGATGCGGAAACGGCTGACCGAGTTGGCGGTGCCGGTGCCAGAATGGGCGGCCGTGGCATCCATCACTGATCTCGAAGCGTTCATCTCAGAGCACGGTGGCAGCGCCGTGCTGAAGACCCCGCGTGGCGGCTACGACGGGAAGGGTGTGAGGGTCGTTCGTGACGCAACGGAGGCCGTGGACTGGTTCGAGCGCGCCGATTCGACCGGCGGCGGGCCGATCCTCGCCGAAGAGCTCGTCCCTTTTCGGCGAGAGTTGTCGCAGGTGCTCGCACGGCGGGCGAGCGGCGAGACGGTGCTCTGGCCGGTGGTCGAGTCGATTCAACGCGACGGCGTCTGCGTCGAGACCATCGCGCCAGCTCCTGACTCCGCGGCGAGACTCGCTGGCGTCGCCGCCGACATCGCGCTCACGATCGCAGAACGGCTCGACGTGACCGGGGTGCTCGCGGTCGAACTCTTCCACACCACCGATGACCGTCTGCTCGTCAACGAACTCGCGATGCGCCCCCACAACAGCGGGCATTGGACGATCGACGGGTCGACAACGAGCCAGTTCGAGCAGCATCTGCGCGCTATTCTCGACCTCCCACTCGGGGCCACCGGATGCCGCGACCCGTGGAGTGTGATGGTCAACGTGCTCGGCGGCCCGGCCTCGGGACGGCTCTCCGATCGTTATCCGACCGCCTTCGCCGACCAGCCGACCGTCAAGTTCCACTCCTACGACAAGGAGTCACGTCCAGGACGCAAGGTCGGACACGTGACCGCCGGGGGCGACGACCTCGAGGAGACGGTGTTCCGGGCGCGTGCCGCAGCGGCGTTCTTGGAGGATTGACGCCTCCCACCTTTGGGGATTCAGCCTGAACTAACTCTGCAGATCGTCGTCCGATCATTGACCTTGACCGTACTGTGTTGGCGGCCACCCCAACGTGGCCGGAGGTCGTGGCGCTTGATTGGTCCCATCTAGACGCGCCTGGAGTCCAGAGTTGCCTCGCAGGGTCGGTGAGCGGCCCGATGGGGAAAGCGAGAGCTGCCGCCCGATGTCGAACCATCCGAGCTACCACTGCTCCACCGTGCCGACCCAGAGGACCGGCACCTGCAAGACGTTCAGCCTGAAGAGCCGCACGTAAGCCAGTGAACGAGCGGGCGAGTATCGTGGTCGTTCGTGACGCACGATTCCAGGGTTCCTCGGGCCTCGACGCCTGGAGCCGTGCGGTGAGACGAGCCGCCGCCCAGGTCGGGGCCGCGACGGTCATCGCCGGGATTCTCGGTTATCTCGCCCAGTTCTTCGCGGCTCGCTGGCTCGGGCCGAGCGAGTACGCCGACTTCGCGGTCTTCTGGGCCGTCCTGTACACGATCCTCTTCACACTGGGGGGCACTTCGCTCGACATGACGCGGGTCGCAAGGATCGAGAAGCTCCGACTCGACGACGGCGATGCGAGCGCTGGTTCCGGCCCGCGATTCATCCTCGTCATGGCCGCGATCAGCCTCGTGGCGTCGGTTGTCATCCTCGCGTCGGGACTGCTGTGGGCCCCGGCGGTGCTCGGCGCGGAATGGTGGCCGAAGCTACTACTGCTCGCCATGGCGGCCGTGCTCGTGTTCCCGGGCCTCGCCACCGGTGCCCTCCTCGCCGGTATGGCCCGCTGGCGGGTCTTCGCCCCGTTCAGCCTCGTCGAAGCCACGGCGCGCTTCGTGCTGCTCTTCGTCGTCGCCCTGTGGTCCCCGAACCTGATGGCGTTCTGCGTGGCGACCATTCTGGCGTTCCTGCCCGCACCGATCCTCATAGCGTCGGTACGACGACTGCGAGAACCCGTGGCGACCCTCCGGTCCGACGTGCCCACCGGCGCCACCGTGACCCGGATGCTGGGCGCCATGTTTGCCAGCGGGCTGTCCGGAGTGCTGCTGAACGGCACCGCCGCCATCCTCGTGACAGCGGCCGCCGTTTTCCCACGGGGCGCGACCCAGGCCGAGCTCGGTGTCCTGGTCCTGCTCGTCACGCTGACGCGAGCGCCGCTGCTCGTACCGATCACGGCGTTCCAGATGGCGCTCATCGCGCGATTCACCGGGCTCGACGCGGCCGCGAGGCAACGCTGGATACCCATGGGGATCGGCATACTCGCGATCGCGACGACGGTGCTCGCCGGACTCGCGGCGCTCGTCGGACCACCCCTCCTGCCTCTCATCTTCGGCGCGGACTTTCAGGCCGGGCCCGGAATCTTCGCTGCGCTCGTCGGGGCGAGCTTCGGACTCGCCGTCATAACGCTGACGGGCATGCTCATGCTGTCAGCAGCGCGGCATACCGTGTATCTCGTCGGTTGGATCGTGGCGATCGCCGTGACTGTCGGTCTGCTCTGGCTGCTGCCGATAGAGTTCGAGTGGGCGACCGTGATCGCACTCGCGATCGGCCCGCTGATCGGGGCACTCGTCCATCTCCTCTCGCTCGGTCGGCCCGGGCGCATCACCCCTTAGGGCCCGCGCGCTGGGCCGTGCGGCGAGTCGCAGGTATGGTCGGGGCCGAGTGATCCTGCGGGTATCCTGAATCCATGTCGCAGCGGATCCTCGTCACCGGCGGTGCCGGTTTCCTCGGCAGTCACCTGATCGATCGGCTCATCGCCGAGGGCCATGAGGTCCTCTGCGTGGACAACCTGTTCACCGGGTCGCGTCGGAACGTCGCGCATCTCCTCGACCACCCGCGCTTCGAGTTCCTCCGCCACGACGTGACGTTCCCGCTGTACGTCGAGGTTGACCAGATCTACAACCTCGCGTGCCCTGCCTCGCCGATCCACTACCAGCGGGACCCGGTCCAGACGACGAAGACCAGCGTCATCGGCGCGATCAATATGCTCGGACTCGCCAAGCGGCTGCACATCAAGGTCCTGCAGGCGTCCACGTCGGAGGTCTACGGGGACCCGGCCGTGCACCCGCAGCCGGAGGAGTACTGGGGCAACGTCAACCCGATCGGCCCCCGCTCTTGCTACGACGAGGGCAAGCGCGCGGCCGAGACGCTCTTCTTCGACTACCGACGCCAGATGGACCTGGGGATTAAGGTTATTCGCATCTTCAACACGTACGGCCCGCGCATGCACCCGAACGACGGGCGCGTCGTCTCCAACTTCATCGTCCAGGCGCTCCGCGGTGAGCCGTTGACGATCTACGGCGACGGCTCGCAGACCCGATCGTTCTGCTACGTCGACGACCTCATCGACGGCATGGTCCGGCTGATGCAGACCCCGCACGACGTCACGGGGCCGGTCAACGTGGGCAACCCGGGCGAGTACACGATGCTCGAGCTCGCCGAGGAGGTCCTGCGCATCGTCGGCGGCCGGTCGACGATCGAGTACCGACCGCTGCCGGTCGATGATCCGAAGCAGCGGCAGCCCGACATCGAGAAGGCGAGATCGGTGCTCGGCTGGGAGCCGCGCGTGGCGCTCGCCGACGGTCTCGAGCGGACCGTGGAGTACTTCCGCGAGACGCTGGGCGCTGCGTCATAACGGGGGACGTCGACGGACTCTAAGTGCGCGTTCCGGGGCGGGCGGCGCAGGCGCTTCGGCGGGGCTCGATCGGCCCCGGTGTCGACCTCGAGATCCGGGCGAACGACGACTTCTCGCAGTCGAACACCTACTACCTCGATCACAGGGGGATGCCTGCGATAACTTACAGCGTGCGGACCCGACGCCGTCGGCCGTCATCGACAAGGCGGGGCTTGTAGGCAGCGATCTCATCTCGGTCGATGTGGAGGGCGCGGCGCTGGACGTGATCGCCGCGGTGGACCTCGCCCGCCTTACCCCGCGCGTGCTCGTCGTCGAGACGAAGTACCCGGAGCGGATCACCGGGCTGCCGAGCGGTCGCATGGAACTCATCAATCAACTAAGCGTGCGCGACTACCTGTATCGCGCGCTGTCCGCCGAGAGCGCCTGAGCCGCGCTACAAGTCGTCGATCACCGAGTCGGGGCGCACGACGCTGAGCACTCGGAGCATCAGGCGCCACGGATGCTTCGAGTGCATCCGATTGAAGTATTGCTCGTCGCCCGCGGACCACGCGACGACGTGCTCGGGATGCCGGATCGGGAACGCCAGCGACTGCCGTGGACGGATGGCGAATCTCGTGGTGAAGAACGTGTTCGACGCGTCCTTGCCCCAGCCGATGTTCCGAACAAGGTTCCGGCCCGGCACCGCGCACAGTCCGCCCCGGCCGGTCATGGCGAAGAACCAGACAGCGTCCCAGGTCGCATGATCCAAGTCGTGCTGCTGGCGAGTCCACGTTGGGACCCATCGGCGCTGCTGGGCGCGGCTCGCCAACGCGCCGGCTACCTCGGGCACGTTCGCACCAGCGAGGATGTCATCGAGCGCCGGCCGGTAGGCGGACCAGGCTCGCGCCCAAGTGCCCCAGCCCCAGGTGGCGGTCAGGCGGGAGAAGTGGTACGAGGCCTCCGGCTCGCTCGGCGCTGGCCTGTCGACGAACCTGTTGCCCGAGATCATCATGACCCGAGGATCGTCCGCGTACGACGACAGCATCTCCTGCATCCAAGGGAAGAAATCCGGCGAGGGCAGGCAGTCGTCCTCCAGCACGATGAGGGCGTCGTGACCCTCGCCGAGCACCCATTCGATGGCGGTCGGGACGCCGTACGAGATGCCTAGGTTGCTCGGCTCGATCCGAAGGCGATGGCGCGGGTCCTCGCCCGCCCAGGCCGAGGCCCATGCCTGGACTTCGCGCGACTTCGGGTCCGGGGCGCCGTCGGGCGTAGGGCGGGCGCCGTCGATGAAGAGGTAGATCTCCCCCGAGTGGTCCTCCCGCACCGCGGCCATGACCCGCTCCAGCGGCGGGAGCCTCCGGAAGCCGATGATCAGGACCGGTGGCGCCGTCACGCGCGCCTCACCACGGCGACGGCGTTCACGGAGTCCGGCGGGATCCGCGCGGTCCAGTCCGCCTCGGGTGAGCTTGGAGACGTCGAGGAGGTTCTGCGGTGTGCCGTCCGGCTTGGTGTCGTCCTGCAGAATCTCGCCCTCGTAGCCGACGACGCGGGCGATGGTCCCTGCGCGCCCGGCTCATGCCGGTCGACGTACAGGGGGCCTATCCGGGCGGTTTCGAACGTTGACGCCCGTCGAATCACGCCGTGCACCTCGTCGCCCTTGGACAGCATCAGCTCCGCCAAGTACGAGCCGTCCTTGTCGGTGATGCCCGTGATGAGGGCGCGCTTCGTCATGTCGGTTCCTCTGTGTTCCTCAGCCGCGGCGGGGGCGTATGAGCCCAATCATACTTATGGAGGGTGTCAGATCGTTTGTCGAAGGGGTGTCGCTTCCTAACGAAAGACGACACGGATGACCATGATTGACAAGGATGTGCGCGAGCGGAGGCGGCGTGAGCAGGCCGAGGGTGCGAAGCGGCTCGTGGATTCGGGCGCGCTTGATGATCTGTTTGCGCAGATCGATGCGGGTGAGGTTCGACTAGATGGAAGAGATGGGCTGATTCAGCAGCTGATCAAGACGGGGCTGGAGCGTGGTTTGCGGGCGGAGTTGACCGACCATGTCGGTTACGAACTCGGGGACCCTGAGGCGCCGCCTCACGACAATTCCCGGAACGTGTCGTTCCCGAAGACCGTCTCGACCGTCGCCGGCGATGTCGATCTCGATCTCCCGAGAGATCGCAACGGGACATTGGTTCCGAGGCTGGTGCCGACTGGTCAGCGCCATCTGGGAGGGTTGGACGAGATGATCGTGTCGCTCTACGCCGGCGGGATGACGGTTCGCTACATCGAGCACTACCTCGCCTCCACGATCTCGGCATCTGGGTTCAGCAAACCGAGGGTGCGAAGTTCTGGGCCTCAGTCTGCGCGGAGCTCGCCAACCGTGGTGTCCGCGACGTGCTCATCGTCTGCTGCGACGGCCTTAGAGGGTTTCCCGAGGCGATCGACGCGACCTAGCCTGAATCGCTCGTAAAGACTTGCGTCGTGCATCTGATCCGGGCGTCGATGCGGTTCGTCTCGTCCGGGCAACGCAAAGCCGTCGCCGCCGCGTTGAAGCCAATCTACGAGGCAGCCGACGCCGTCACTGCCAAGGCAGCGCTTCAGGCGTTTGCCGACCCGGCGCTGCGCAAAGCGAACCCGCACACGGTCGCAGCGTTCGACAACGCGTGGGAACGTTTCACCCCATTTCTGGCGTTCCCACCCGAAATCAGGCGGGTGATCTACACGACCAACGCGATCGAGTCGCTGAACTTGCAACTCCGGAAAGTGACCAAGAACCGCGGCCGCTTCCCGAACGACGCGGCAGTCGTGAAACTGCTCTGGCTCGCGATCTGCACCATCGAAGACAAACGAGCGCTCGAACGCGAGAAAGAACGCGGAAAGCCAGCCGGCGAACGTAAAGCGCCTCCACGGCTGGTCGAGGGCGCCGTGACCACGAGCTGGGAGAAGGCGCTCTCACAACTCGCGATCGCCTTCCCTGAACTCATCAACCCATATCTCCGAACCCCACCAGACGATGCCCGCTCACACAAACACTTGACAGGCTCTCGGTCTGACACCCTCCCCCAAGGTCTTCGAGCCGACGCGGCACGGCGCAAGGCCGCACGGGCAGGAGCTGCCGCCTCACGCGGCTACGTGTTCCTCCACCATGCTGTCGACGACTTCTCCCGGTTGGCCTGCTCCGAGGAACTTCCCGACGAACGCAAGGAGACCGCTGCCGAGTTCTGGGGCGGGCCCGCGCATTCTTTGCCAAGCATGGCATCGCCATGATGACGGACAACGGTGCCTGCTACCGCTCGATCGTGTTCGCCAAAGCCCTCGGCAAAGAAGTGAAGCATCGCCTCACCCGCCCCTATCGGCCGCAGACGAACGGCAAGGTCGAACGGTTCAACCGCACCCTCGCCGCCGAGTAGGCCTCCGCGCGACCCTTCGCCAGCAACTAAGAACGATCAGGGACCTACATCGACTGGCTCCATCACTACAATCACCATCCACTCCACACCGGAATCGGCGGCCTCGCTCCCGCAGCCCGCGTTCACAACCTCCCACGGAACTAGAGTTAGCAGTCGCCGCTGCCGAGGGGAGCGAGGGCCAGCCGACGGTCAGGAGGGCGGCAGCCCCTCGTCCAGCCGAAGCTTCGTGAGCCGAGAGACCCGGATGACCTCTTGGGATACACCGCTGAGAAACCCGACCACGACAAAGAGGATCGCCCAGAACACGGCGAACTCGGTGTATTCGGCGCGGCCGAGCAAGCGCGCGGCGAGGAATTGCGCAACATATCCGACCACCGCGACAAAAATCGCGGCCGTTCCGACTTGAAGTGCCGCGCGTTTCACGGTTCGCTCCGGCGACCACTGATCGATGAGGTGCGGTCGTCAGTCGCGATTGATGTCATCGCCGAGCGCGTTCAGAGACAGGGAACTCGGTCTCGATGGTTCGCCGGATGCTTTCAGTGAGGCTGTAACGCGGCTCGTATCCGCTCGAGTCAAGCCGGTCGGTGTTGACCGTGGTCTCTGACACGAACTTGCGGATGCGGATCGCGCTGATCGGGAAGGTGCGCCCAGTCACACGCGACGCCAGGTCAAAGGCGTACCCCGCGGCGAACCCGATGGGCACCGGGAGGCGGATTCTGGTGCCGCGGATTCCCACCGCGTCCTGAATCACCGCGATCAGTTCTCGAGTCGAAAGATCGGGTTTATCGGCGTAATTGGTGGTGTGTATGCCGGGCGGTGACGACATCGCATCCGCCAGGTACTCGGCGATGTTGCCGACGTAGCTCATCGACTTCTTGTTCTCACCGGAACCAACCATGATAAATCGACCGGACGCCACTTGACGAGCCAAGTTGTAGACGTTTCCGCGGTTGCCTTCGCCGAACACGACGCACGGCCGCACGATCACCAAGGTTCGATCGGGATCTTCGCTCGCCCAACTCCGGTAGACAGCCTCGGCTTCGAGTTTCGTGCGGCCATAGTCGTTGAACGGTTCGGGAGTCGAATACTCGGCCGCATTCTCGTTGTCGAGACCGTAGATCGCGACCGTACTCGTGAACACGATGCGAGTGATGCCTGCGCGTTCTGCGGCGGCGACCACGGAGCGCGCGCCATCGACGTTCACGATGTCGTAAACCGACACCGGGCGCACGTCGTCACGATGGGCTGCGGCGAGGTTGATGATGACCTCATGGCCCTCTGCGGCGGTCACAAGGCTTCCAGTATTGGTGACGTCTCCGATCTTCGTCGGAAGGAGTAACGACTGGACGCGATCGTAGTTCGAGACGTCATGACCGCGGGCGGTGAGCGCGGGGATCAGTCGAGAGCCGATGAAGCCACTCCCTCCGATAACCAGTGCCTTCATGCCGCTCCCTCGCTTCCGCATTCTTCGCGGGCAAAACCTAATTATCCAACGGATTGTGATCGGGCAGTTCCATCCGATCGGTGAGCCCGCAATCGCCGTCGAACGCAACTGCTGCGTCGAAAGGAGGTGCATGCCTCGCATACACACTCTTCAGGGTGCGCGCCGCACCGGCGATGTTGAGGATTGAGACCTAGCATTGTGGGGTGTCAGCCGTGCCCAAGCCCGCGCCCATTGTGGCTGTCGTCATGGGCTCTGACTCGGACTGGAGTGTGCTGTCCGCCGCGACTGATGCGCTCGACGAGTTCGCTATCGCGCATGAGGTCAGCGTCGTATCGGCGCACCGTAGCCCCCAGGCGATGATCGAGTTCGGAGTTTCTGCGGCAAGCCGCGGCATCCGGGTGATCATTGCTGGTGCTGGTGGCGCCGCGCATCTGCCAGGCATGCTTGCCTCGGTGACGACGTTGCCAGTTATCGGTGTGCCAGTGCCGCTCGCGACGCTCGACGGACTGGACTCGCTTCTCTCTATCGTGCAGATGCCTGCTGGAATCCCAGTTGCGACGGTCTCGATTGGCGGCGCGCGCAACGCCGGTATCCTAGCCGCACGAATCCTCGGCTCCGGCGACGCGAAGTTGACCGCCAAACTTGCTGACTTTGCCGCATCGCTCGAGGTGGTCGTGGCTGAGAAGGACGCAGCCCTGAAAGCGGCTGAATCGAAGGACACCGCATCGAAAGATGCCTCTTCGAAACGGAACCTGTGAGCGTCGCCAGCCCCATACGCAACCCCGATGTCGGTTCGCAAGTCGTCATGACGAAGCGAGCCTGGTGGCTCATCGTGCTGAACTTCCTCATTCCGGGATCGGCGCAGGTTCTCGCTGGAGATCGTCGACTTGGGCGATTCGGCCTAGGCGCCACCTTCGTGTTGTGGGGACTCGTCGTGATCGCCGTTGCCGTATTCCTCTGGGCCCAACCAGTCTTCGTGACCGTCGCGACGAACTTCTTCTCGCTCTGGATCGTTCAGGCGACGCTTATCTTCTACGCTGCGCTGTGGATCGTCCTGACGCTGGATACCCTCAGACTCGTGCGACTGGTTCGGCTGAGTTCAGGCTCTCGCGCGGCTATCGCGGGCTTAACCGTTGCCGCTCTCGTTGTTGTCGGGGGAAGTGCCGCATACGGCGTCATGGTGGCTGGCGTGACTCGAACCACCGTCGACGCGGTTTTCTCTGGTGGTCAGATCGAAGATCCGATCGACGGTCGGTACAACATCCTGCTTCTTGGCGGCGATGCTGGTCCAGACCGCGAAGGTCTTCGGCCCGACAGCATCTCGGTGGTCAGCATCGACGCGACCACAGGGGAATCGACGATTTTCGGCATTCCTCGAAACCTCGAATTCGTACCGTTCGCCCCGGATTCGTCGCTCGCAGCGTCATACCCAAATGGATACGGCTCGGATGGATGCGAGGTTGACGTGTGCTTCATCAACTCGATTTACACCGAGGTCGAATTGTTCGCACCCGAGCTTTACCCGGATGCGGTTTCCGCTGGCAGCCAACCCGGTATCGAGGCGATGCGGGATGCTGCCCAGGGAGTGCTTGGCCTGACCATCCAGTATTACGTGCTGATCGACATGCAAGGGTTCGCGCAGCTCATCGATTCTCTCGGTGGCGTAGACATCAGCGTGACTTCAAGGTATCCGATTGGTGGGGGCGAGGATGAGAACGGCAATCCGGTTGATGTCGAGGGCTGGATCGAGCCTGGGGTCCAGCGTATGGACGGGCGGATCGCCCTCTGGTACGCACGCTCACGGCACGGGACGAGTGACTACGATCGGATGGCTCGTCAGCGGGAGGTACAGGAAGCAATTCTGAGACAGTTCGATCCGTCAAACGTGCTCAGCAAGTTCCAATCGGTCGCGGAAGCCGGAGCGCAGGTTGTCCGCACCGACATCCCTCAGCCGATGCTCGGCCGGTTCGTCGAACTGGCTTCCCTTGCGAGGGAGCATCCTATTGTTGACATCGAACTCGTGCCCGAAACAGGCGTGGACCCAGCAGACCCTGATTACCCGTACATTCGCGAAATCGTTGTCGCTGCCACAGCACCAGCCGAGACCGAAGAGCCGTAGGCCTCGCGTGGCTCGCGGGCTTGAAGGTCACCAGACTCCGGCAGCGATCAACCCGGCCACAATGCGTTGATCCCGAGGGCGTCTACGCAGCTCGTTGGCCTGCTTGGACAGTGTGAATCGCGCCGAGATCGATCCCGATTCGAGTAGCGTGCGTATCACTGAAACCTCCACGGCAAGCGCGGGTGGCGCGATCGATTCTGCAATCGAGGAAAGCAGGACTGCTTGCGAGCGATGCCACTTCGTGCCGATGAGCTGAAGGCGGTTTACACCTGAGCGGATGCCCTGATTCGAGCCCATGGCATTACTCTCGTGCTGACGGTATTCCACGCTCGGTTCCGCATCGATGTGCCACCGCCACCCCCGTGCTCGAGCAATGGCGTACACCAGCCAGTCGTGGTGGTCCACAAGCGGTGCTGCGGGATGCGTTGAGAGCAGTTGCGCCGTTGTTTCGACCAGTCGCGGCGTCATCAAGAACGTGGAGCCGGGCCCTGGACTCTCGAGCAGGTAGTCGAACTTTCGTTGCGGATAGGACTTGCGGATGAGGGTTCGTCGACCGTCAGCGTTAAATGAGACGACGTCAGAGGAAACCCCATCGAAACCACCGGAGCGAAGAATCGAAGCATGGCGCGAAAGCTTGTTGGGGGCCCAAAGATCGTCCTGGTCGGAGAAGGCGATCAGCGAATCATCGTCCTTCCAGTTTCTCATCAGTCGGTAGAAGTTTGCTGCGGCACTGCCCGACGGCCCCTCTGACGGCAGCACGGTTACCCGCGATTCGCGGCTCGCAAGGTTCACGAGCCACTCCGCGGTGCCATCGGTTGAGGCATCGTCCGACGCGATGATCCTGACCTCGACGTCCTGTTGGTCGAGGATGCTCGCCACCTGCTCTGGCAACCATCGAAGGCCATTTCTGGTCGCGAGCAGGACAGTCACACGCTCCACGATCGCCTACTCACAGATCCGCATGAAGCTGCCAAACCTTTGACGCCGAGGCAGTCCAGCTGAACATCTTCGCGCGATCACTGCCGGTGGTCGCCATCCGAACCGACAATTCACGATCATCCACCACAGACCGGATGGCGGTCGCCAGTCGTTCCTCGAACGATTCCTGCGGGAGCAGCGGCACGACCAATCCGGCATCCGCGGCAACCTCGCACAGCGCGGGCACGTCAGTATGGATGACCGGTGTTCCGAGACTCATGGCCTCGAGCATGGGAAGCCCGAATCCTTCCGCTTGGCTTGGGAAGACGAATACTGTTGCCTTCGCCATTACCGACGCCAGTTCCCTGTCACTGAGGAAACCGAGCGTCCGAACCGCATCCGGACCCAGCCCAGCCTCGCCCGCGAGTTGGTCGACATCGACGTCGCCCCAGCCGTTCGGCCCGGCGATAATGAGTGGAATGTCTGGCGCCGGCGACAGTGCCATCGCCCTGATCAGCGATTTGAGTCCCTTGCGCGGCTCGAGCGTACCCACGGCGAGGGCGAACTGTTCGGGGAGGGCGAGATGAGCGATGTCAGTGGACTCCGAAATCCTCAATCGCTGGCTGACCGCGCCGCCGATCACCCGCACTCGATCACCGAGTTCAAGGATCTCGCTCAACTGATCCGCGACGGCCTGCGTTGGCACGACGACGCCGTCCGCGAAACGTTCTGCTCGTCGCGCCATAGCCTTATGCCACGCCACCCCCCGTGCTGTGAGCGTTTGTGGGTGCGTCCATGGGACAGCATCGTGGATCGTCACTACGGTCTGATCGGAAGTGTTCAGACGGTCATGCCTCCTGAGGGGCGCCATCAGACTGGGCGAGTGCAACATTCCTGAACCAGCCAGTCGCGTGAAGCCGTGTTGCCAGGCGGCGGCCAGTTCGCGCCGAGCAAACGCGCTCTTATGCAGTGCGGAGAGCCCGGGAAGCCGCTCGAGAACTTGTGTATACTCATCGTCGGTTGAAGACGACACGAGTCCAGCGACGTCGCATCCGAGCGGGGCAGTCGTCACGAGAGCACGAGTGAGCTCCTCGGTGTATCGACCGATTCCGCCTGGCACTGGAGCGAGCATCTGGTCGATAATCACACGCAATGTCGTCAAGTGTGCTCCCAAGCAAGTCGGTAGCGACACTACCAGCAGCCACCGCGTGGGCCAGCCGCGCTATCGTCGCCCGGCATCCGAGTAGACCTGCGCGTGCTCGTTCGCGCATCGCGTCCAGCTGAAGAGCTGGGCGCGTTCGAGTGCGAGGTGCGCAAGTGAGCGCCGAAGATCCTGATTCTCGATCAACTCATCCAGGCCGATCGCGATGTCGGCGGCGGAAACGCCGCAGTAGTGGACGGCATCGCCGCCGACTTCGGGAATTGCCAGTCTTCGGGTCGTTAGCACCGCGGCGCCACACGCCATGGCTTCGAGGACAGGAAGCCCGAACCCTTCTCCGAGGCTCGGATACACGACGACCAGCGCGCCACCGAGATAGGCGTGAAGATCGTCCAGATCGAGATAGCCAACTCGCGCGACACGGCCCAATTCCAGGACGTTCGCACTCTGACTCGAGATATCGGGTCCCCACCCGTCAGCGCCCGCGATCGCGAGCATCGGGAAGTCGTGATCGTTGGCCGGGCGTCGGGAGGCGAGTCCGGCGTACGCCTTCAGCAATTCCGGGAGATTCTTTCTCGGTTCAATCGTTCCGAGAAATGCCAGCCAGGGCCGGTCCCCAGCGCCGATGAGCGCCCGAACCCGGGCAACCGCTGCGGCCGTCGGTGGCCTGAAGACAGCGAGATCGACGCCGAGGTGGATGACCCGGTACTCATTTGCCCGAGGAGACCCGACACGAATAGTGAGTTCACGAGCTGTGGCTTCGCTCGGCACGATCACAGTGTGGGCTAGGCGTTTCGCGAGCCGAATCCAGCTCCGGAAGAAGATGCGCTTTGCAACGGTGTGCGTGGTCGGATCACTGAAGAAGGTGGCGTCATGGAAGGTCACGACGCGAGCCAGTCGTGTGAAGAGCGGCAGGGTGTAGTGCGGTGAGTGGATAACCGCAACATCGCTGACGCGAGCGATCCGCGGCAACCGGAACTGTTCCCACCACAACCGACGAACTATCGATTCGATGCCGGGTTGCGGCAGCACTTCAGCGCGGGGTGCAATGGATCGATAGTGGGCGGCATCCCTCGCTTGACACGCGATGACGAGTGGCACTTGGCTCGCTCGAAGCAATTCGTCGACATACCGACCAACGCCGGCTCGATTGACCGGCACCGCCGTCGCATCGACGAGAACTCTTCCTCCGAGCGAGTTCACTCGAACGCGCCAAGCTTCGCTGCGGCCGCCAATGCCTCGTCCCAATTGCGAGGTTGAGGGAGCTCGCTTTCATGCCAGGCTTCGTGTGACAGGACCGAGTACGCCGGTCGCGGCGCTGGCCTCGAGAACGAGCTGCTATCCGTTGGTCTCACCCGGTCGGGGTCCAGTCCCATCAACCTGAACAAGGTCTGCGCGAACGTGAACCAGCTTGCAACCCCGGAGTTCGTCGCGTGGTAGATCGTGCCAGCGGGGTTCGCATCGAGCAGTAGCACGATCTGAGCCGCAACATCGGCAGCCCACGTCGGTTGACCGTACTGATCGTCGACCACACTGAGCTCGTCGCGCTCGCGGGCCAGCCGAAGCATCGTCTTCGGGAAATTCGAACCGCGCGCACCGTAAAGCCACGCCGTACGAACGATGTACGTGCGGTTGGGATTCGCGGCCAACGCAAGCAATTCACCTTCGGCCTTCGTTCGACCGTAGGCAGAAAGCGGGTCGCGAGGAGCGCTCTCGGAGTACGGAACTACTGCGTCCCCGCGAAACACATAGTCAGTGGAGACCTGCACCAACCTTGCTGAATTCCGCGCGGCAGCCTCGGCAAGGTTGGCAGCCCCGATTGCGTTGATAGCCCGAGCTTCGGATTCTCGCTGCTCAGCCTCGTCGACGTGCGTGTACGCGGCGGCATTGATCACGACGTCGGCGCCCTCAACTGCGCGTAGCACGGCATCCCGATCAGTGACGTCGAGCTGCGAGCGTGTGAGCGCAGTGACATCGCGGCCATCAAGCGCTGCACGCAACTCGTACCCGAGCATCCCGCCGGCGCCAGCGATGACGTATCGGGTCACAGCGCGGCGCGCAGCTTGAGCGGCTCCCACCAAGAACGGTGGTCGCGATACCACTGGACGACGTCTGCGAGGCCCTGTTCGAACGGCACCAACGGCTCGTACCCGAGTTCGTCCCGAATCTTCGAGATGTCTACGCTGTAGCGCAGATCATGCCCGAGCCGATCCTCTACCCGGTCGACGTACGACCAGTCCTTGCCGGTTGCATCCAACAGCAACTGCGTCAGTTGCTTGTTCGAGAGCTCGGTCCCTCCGCCGATGTTGTAGACCTCGCCGGCCCGTCCGCCCGATAGAACCATCGCAATCCCGCGGGTGTGGTCATCCACGTGCAACCAATCGCGGATGTTGTTTCCCTCGCCATAAAGAGGCACGTGCTGGTCATCGATCAGGTTCGTCACGAATAGTGGGATGACTTTCTCAGGAAAGTGATAGGGCCCGTAATTGTTGGAGCATCGAGTAATCGAAAGATTCATCCCGTGGGTGCGGAAGTAGCTCCGGGCCAGGAGGTCGCTCCCCGCTTTCGATGCCGAGTACGGCGAATTGGGTTCGAGCGCTCGGGTCTCGTCCCACGAACCCTCGGCGATCGAGCCGTAGACCTCATCCGTCGACACATGAACGAAGCGACTGATGCCGTGACGCAGAGCCGCGTCTAACAATCGTTGGGTTCCGAGAACGTTCGTCTCCACGAAGATGCCGGAATCGCGAACTGAGCGGTCTACATGCGACTCCGCCGCGAAGTGCACTACCGCGTCGACGCCCGGAAGCACTCGGTCGAGGAGGGGGGCATCCCGGATATCGCCGTGCACGAACTCGTAATGTGGCGAACCCTCGATCGGTGCGAGGTTCTCGAGGTTTCCCGAGTAGGTGAGGGCATCAAGCACGACCACTTCGGCGCCTTCGAGGTCTGGGTATGCATCTTCGAGCGTTCGGCGCACAAAATTCGAACCGATGAAGCCGGCGCCGCCGGTGACGAGAATCTTCATGGAAGTGTTGCCTCCTTTGGCAGAGTCCACCCGATACTAGCCGGGCGTACAGTGTAGGCATTCACCCTTCGTTTAGAGTGATTGGGTGAGTCCAGCCATCGAAGCAACGCGCCGTGGCGCTTGGGCGGAGCGCGCTCGAAGCTATCTGGCCGATCGGTCGAACCTGGCCTTCGTGCTTGTGCTGCTGCTAGTCGTCTCGTTGCATCTCGTCAACTTCTTCGCGACGATGTTCATTTCGCCGCTGGGTTTCGACGAGGCATTCAACCTCCAAGCGCCGCTGAACCTCGTTCAGGGAAATGGATATGCTTCCGAGGACTGGCTGGCTGGCGGACCCAAACTGCTATTCGACGCAATTGTCTCCACTGGGCCGATTGTGGAAGTGCCGGTGGCACTGTCGTTTCTCGTTTTCGGTACGACAATCGAAGCAGCGCGGATCGTGATGCTTCCCTACCTGATCCTCCTCGGGGCATGCCTGTTCGTTCTCGGCAAGAGATTTGCGGGCCGATGGGGTGGACTCGCGGCTGTTGCAACGCTCTTGGCTATCGACTCGCGAGCGGACTGGCCGAACACCGTTATCTATGGTCCATCGGATGCGCTCGGGGAGTATGCGGCGGCTGCGTTGCTCGCGCTCGCGCTCGTGCTCCTGCCGAAGTATCGCGCGCTCGCTGGACTTGCCATCGGGTTCGCCGCGCTCGCGAAATTCATCGCATTTCTGGCGGCACCCGCCTTCTTGATCGCGATGTTGTTGGTCCCGGTCGTCGCTGGGATTGCGTTGTCGCGTCGGCAACGCATCCGCGAGATCGTGCTGTTCATAATCTTCGTAGCGGCACCGAGTCTCGTCTGGGAACTTGTCAAGTTCGTCTCACTCGGATTCCCGGCGTATCTCGAAGTGCTGACCGGTTACCTCCGCTTCGTCTTCCGTAGCGGATCGGGAGTTGATGGCGGATTCCGCGCCTTCTTCCTCGATAGAGGATCCCGACTATTCGCCGCGTGGCACCTTCCCACACTGCTCATCATCCTTCTTTCGGTGCTTCTGTTCGCGTTCGCGGTCATCGGCATCACGAGGTATTGGGCCGATACGCCGGCCGCGAGCATGTGGAGTTCAGGTTCGCGTCTTCGCGCGCTGCCACCGCTGGTAAGGACGCTGCCGGTTGAGCTTGTCGCCGCTGCTGGCATGCTGGCGGTGTTCGTGCTGTGGTGGTGCTTCATCTCCTCGAGCATCTTTGTCCGACATACGATGCCAGTCCTGCTGGCGACCGTTCCTTTGATCGTCGCGCTTTCGATTCGTGGTGCACAGTCGGTTATCGCAAGTCCTGATCGGAAGCGCCGAGTTTTCGGACGGACTGTTGTTGCTGGGCTTGTCGTGACGATGGCGACTCAGACCGCGTTCACCCTTGAAGCAGCGTCCAGAGCGGAGGAGTGGACGCGAGGCCAGCAAGTGGCGGCCGCAGACTTTATCCGGAGTCTGGACGTTGAGAATGTGCAAGGTGCTGGGTGGTGGGCATCCCCGGAGTTGCGGTTCCTCTCTCACGTGCCGTCCCAACCGCTCGGTACCGGCACCGGGCCCCTCGTGATCCAGCCGATATTGCGAACCCTTGATCCCGCGAGCTACGACGTGCTTCGAGCGCTTTGCGTAGATGTGCTTTACGAAGAAGACGGGTTCATCGTCTGCACCGTCAGCCCTGATCAGGGACCGACGGAGATCGGGTCCTGATGACGGTAACGCCGGGGCCGGATGAGGCAGCGATGCCGATACCCGGACGCATGCAAGGACAGCCAGGACCGCTGTTACGCATCGTTCGTGACCAGCGCGTGGCGTTCCTGCTCGTTGGCGGCTTCAACACAGCGGTCGGCTTCGCGCTGTTCGTGTTCTTCGATTTCACGGTCGGGCGCGCCGTCGACGACAGTGTCAACCGAATCGCAGGCTCGCTCGTGACCCTTGCCTGTGCGCACGTGGTTGCTGTTCTTGTTGCGTTCGTGATGTATCGGCGATTCGTGTTCATCGTCCGTGGCCATGTCTGGCGCGACTTAGTCCGATTCCAGGCGGTGTATCTCGTCTCCACCGGAATCAACGCTGTTGTGCTGCCGATTCTCGTCGAATTGGGTGTTGATCGAATTCTCGCCCAGTTGATGATCCTGATTGTCACTGTGGTTATCAGCTATCTTGGACACAAGTACTTCTCCTTCCGGCGCTCAGCCAAGGAAAGTGCTTTGGAGTCCACCCTGTGAGCAGGGTCACGGTCGTAGTCCCGGCATTCAACAACGCCGAGTTCATCGCAGAAACGCTGCGCTCTATCTTGGGTCAAAACTATGAGGACTTCTCGGTTGTAGTAGCAGATCACGCCTCCACCGACGACACCCGCTCGATCGTCGAGTCGTTCCTCGATGACGAACGAGTCACCTTGATTGACACCGCCGGCGGCGGCGGAGCGGCGCGCAACTGGCGGCGCGTCACCGAAGCCGCATCCGGCGAACTGATCAAGCTCGTTTGCGGCGACGACCTGCTGGCGCAGAGCGCCCTCCGTGAACAGGTGGCAGCTTTCGACGCCAATCCGGACGCGGTGCTGGTGAGCAGTCGGCGCGATATCGTCGACGCCCGAGGAGAGGTGCTTTTTGGTTCGCGCGGACTTGGACACCTTACTGGACTCGTCGACGGCCACGACGCGATCGTCGCGAGCGTGCGCGCGGGGACCAATCTCCTCGGCGAACCGGCTTGCGTTTTGTTGCGCAGGGAAGCGTTTCTCGAGGTTGGTAGCTGGGACGAGAACGAGTCGTATCTGATCGACCAAGCGAGCTATGCACGAATCCTTACACAGGGCCCGATGGTCGCACTCTCGCGATCGCACGCGTCCTTTCGACTCAATGCCGGTCAATGGAGCATCGCGTTGGCCAGAAGCCAAGCCGGGCAGGCTAAACGATTCCACGCAAAGCTGCTCGCTGCAGGCATCGTGACACGGTCAGACGCCCGGATCGGGGATCTGCGCGCGACGATCACCGCAGTCGCGCGCCGTGCGGTGTACCTGGTGTACGCCCACCGCCTCCGGCCGCGCCGGGTGATTGCCGCATGAGGAGGCTTCGCGCTCTTGCCGCAAATGACGCCGTGGCCACCTCGGTTGTTGCGGTTGGGATCACACTTCTGGCGACGTGGTTCGCGCTTGACCTGTGGGTGATGCGCTGGGACGTGCCACTGGTGTACATGGGGGATGCCCTCCCGATCGGAGCGCACATCAAGACGGTTCTCGAGACGGGCTGGTACGAATCGCAGAGTGCGCTTGGTGCGCCGTTCGGGCAGGTTTACCACGATTATCCGATCGCCGACAATCTCCATTTCGCCGTCGCTGCGTTGCTCGGCCTCGTCCTGCCCAGCTGGGGAGCCGTTATGAACGTGCACTTCGTGCTCGGCTTTCCGCTGGCCGCGTTGACGGCAGTGTGGTTCTTGCGTCGAGTCGGTGTACGCCCAGTCATGACCGTCGTGCTCGCGGTGCTCTTTGCGCTTGCCCCTTACCATTTCTTGCGCAACGAAGGTCACCTCTTCCTGGCGTGGTACTGGGTGGTGCCGCTTGCCCTCGGACTCGTGTGGGCAGCCCTGCGTGGGGACCCGCTCTGGGGGGCTCGCGAGGGAGCCCGTCGCGGCTTCGGACATCTCACAGGCACAACCGGAACGACGATGTTGATCATCGTGCTCCTGGCAAGTTCCTCGGTGTACTACGCCGCTTTCACGCTAATCCTCGGCGGCATCGCGAGTGTCGCGGCGTTCTGGGTGCGGCGAGATAGCCGGAGGCTCCTAGGAGCAGTGGCCGCTGCGGGGTCGATCATCGCCGTGCTCCTAATCAACATGGCACCGGATTTTATCTACTCCGCGCAGATCGGTCCGAACCCGGGAGCGCTGCAACGAACGCCAGTGGAATCCGAGCTGTACGCTCTCAAGCTCGCTCAGTTGCTGCTGCCGCCGGCGTACCATCGGTTCGGTCCGTTCAACTACCTCCGTGAGCAGTACGACTTCTTTTATCCGCTTCCGTCGGAAAGTCCGGCACTCGGGTTGCTCGCGGCGGGCGGACTTGTGGCGTTGTTCATCACGGCGTTCTACGTTCTCGCACGAAACGGACTATCACGAAATCTCGAGAACTCCCCACTGCTCAGTCGGCTTTCTTCGTTATCGTTCTTGGCACTACTCGGCTTCATTTTCGCGACGGTTGGTGGGCTTTCGACGCTGATTTCCTTCGTTTCGACCAACCTTCGAGCCTGGAATCGAATGTCGATTGTCATCGCTGCGCTCGCTCTGGCTGCCCTTGGATTGCTCATTGACGCTTTGGTCTCACGAAGCACGGCGGCACTTTCGCCCCGCGCGGCAATCGCAGCATCCATCTCTGTTGGCGCGCTGATCCTCGGTTTCGGGCTTTGGGATCAGACCCCACCTGTCGATCGATCTGCACGTGCAGCGACGATAGCCTCGTTCGATTCGGATGCCGCGTTTGTCGCTGAGATCGAACAAGCGCTGCCACGCGGAAGCATGGTGTTCCAACTTCCGTACATTGCATTTCCGGAGTCTCCTCCCGTCAATCGAACGCTTGACGGCGACCAGTTGCGTCCATACCTCCACTCGTCGGAACTCAGATTCTCCGGGGGCGGCATTCGTGGCCGGCCAGACATCGACTCTTTGGGTGAGGTTGCATCGCTTGCTCCGCAAGACTTCGTCATCCAAGCCTCGGCATTGGGTTATTCGGGCGTGATCGTCGACACCTATGCCTATGAAGACGACCGGCTTGTGGATGAGCTTCGCGAGTTGACCAGCACACCCCCAATCGTCTCTCCTGACGCACGCTTCGTGTTCTTCGCATTCTGACCAGCCCGTCGCCAGTACCCCCACGTGATATCGTGACCTCCGTGCCGAAGGCGATATCTACCGACGCTGCACACGCGCTCAGCGTCGTGATACCGGTCTACAAGGGCGAGCGTTCGCTTCCCGATCTCGTGAACGAGATTGAGCCAATGACGCGAACCAGCGCTACACGCGGGGGGCTCGCATACATCGTGACCGAGGTTATTCTCGTGCACGACAATGGACCGGATTCCAGCGACGCCATCATGCGGGAACTGCAGGATGCTTTCCCATTCATCTCCACGATCTGGTTGAGTCGAAACTACGGTCAGCACGCAGCGACGCTCGCCGGGATGTCAGCATCGCGCGGCGAGTGGATCGTCACGCTGGATGAGGATGGCCAGCACGATCCCGCGTTCATCCCGGATTTTCTGGATACGGCGATCCAGGACCGGGCGAGCGTCGTGTACGCGAAGCCGCAGAATCGTGCTCCGCACGGCCGGGTTCGCAACGCAGCATCGCGATCGGCCAAGCGCGCGGTCAGTGCGATTGTGGGCGGTCGTGCGTCTCAGGAGTTTCAGAGTTTCCGACTGGTGCGCGGCGATATTGGGCGCCAACTCGCCGGCTTCGCCAAGAGCGGAGTGTATCTCGATATTGCATTGAGCTGGGTGACTGACCGAGTCTCCACGACAGCAGTCACGCTGCGAGATGAGGGGGAGCGGAGTTCTGGCTACTCGTACACTTCGCTTTTTGCCCACTTCTGGCGGATGGTGCTCTCGAGTGGCACACGCGGCCTCCGACTGGTGAGCATTCTCGGTGTGACACTCGCAGTCGTTGGGGTCGTCATCGCGATTTACCTCATCATTGCCAGGCTGACGGGATCGGTTGAGGTCGAAGGGTGGACTTCACTGGCAGTCATCACGTTGATGTGTTCTGGCGCAATCCTTGTCTCACTCGGCATCATCGCCGAGTACATCGGCGTCACCCTGAATGTGGCCATGGGCCGACCGCTCTATCTCGTCGTTGAGGATCCAGAACGCGCCATGCCGCTGGCCAGTGAAGAAACGATCGGGCAACGGTAGTGGGTCTGGACATTCGTGAGTTTGGTGTTGCTGGCAGCTTCGTGCTGACTCCGAAACAGTTTCGCGATGACAGGGGAGTGTTTCTCGAGTCGTACCGATTCGAAGGCCTCGCGGAAGCGATCGGCCATCGCTTCGTTGTGGCGCAGTCGAACCAGTCGCGTTCGAAAAGGGGGGTCGTTCGCGGCATTCACTTTGCCGACGTTCCGCCGAGCCAAGCGAAGTACGTCACGTGTGTCAACGGTGCCGTGATGGATTTTGTCATCGACATCAGAGTTGGATCGCCGACGTTCGGAACCTGGGATTCTGTTCAACTTGACGACGTGGATCATCGAGCTGCGTACATCTCCGAGGGCATGGGACACTGCTTCGTCGCGCTCAGTGACGACGCCACTGTCACCTATCTCGTCTCCCAAGTGTTCGATCTGGGCCGTGAGCATGGCATCACTCCGACCGATCCGGATATCGCTCTAGAGTTCCCTCAGGGGGCTGGCGAGCTGTTGCTATCGACGAAGGATCTCGAAGCGCCGACGCTTGCTCAGGCTCTCGAAGTAGGTTCACTGCCGCAGTACGCCGACGTCGTGGCGTATCAGGCGTCGCTTGCGGCTGACTAGACTCTGCTAGTCATGCGCGGAATCATTCTTGCCGGAGGATCCGGCACCAGACTTCACCCGATCACCAAGGGCATCTCGAAACAACTGATGCCGATCTACGACAAGCCGATGATCTACTATCCGCTCAGCACGTTGATGCTGGCCGGAATTCGCGAAATCCTGATAATCACCACCCCCGAAGATGCCGTCCAATTCAAGCGCGTCTTGGGCGACGGGTCGGATTTGGGGCTCTCGCTGAGCTATGAAACCCAACCCAAGCCCGAAGGACTGGCGCAGGCCTTCCACATCGGTGCGGACTTCGTGCGCGGCGGCCCGAGCGCGCTGATCCTGGGCGACAACATCTTTTATGGTCACGGTCTTCCGGGCCTTCTGCAAAGCGCCAATTCGCGGGATGCCGGCGCAACGGTCTTCGCCTATCGCGTCAATGATCCGCATGCTTTTGGCGTCGTGGAGTTTGATGGTAACGGCAAGGCCGTTTCGATCGAGGAAAAGCCTGCGAACCCCAAATCCAACTATGCCGTGACCGGCCTGTATTTCTACGACGACACCGTGGTCGATCGGGCCCGCGATCTGAAGCCCTC
>JBGSTT010000259.1:0-8526 GCA_041736385.1 Rhodoglobus sp.
CGTGAAGGTGCAGCGCCCTGGCATCGAAGACATCGTCGCTGTCGACCTCGCGGCCCTGCGAAGGGTCGCGCGCTGGCTCTCGCGGGTGCGTCTAGTCTCGACGCGCGCTGATGCTCCGGCGCTGGTCGAGGAGTTCGCGACAACGAGCCTCGAGGAGATCGACTACCTCAACGAAGCCGCGAACGCGACGCGCTTCACGGAAAACTTCGCCACCGATCCTGGCGTGAGCGCGCCGGTCGTTGTCTGGGACCGCACTGCCCTGCGCGTATTGACACTCTCCGACGTGACCGCGATCAAGATCACCGACACGGCAAGCCTCATGGCGGCGGGAATCGATCCGTCGCAAGTCGCGCAAGCGCTGGCACGCGCAACGTTCCAGCAGATTTTCGTCGATGGCTTCTTTCATGCCGACCCGCACCCCGGGAACATCTTCGTGACCCCCATCACAGCCGGCTCTGGCACAGCAGGCTCTGGCGCGCTCGACGCCGGCCCAGGCTGGCGTCTGACCTACATCGACTTCGGCATGATGGGCGAGATCTCGGATTCACTCCGCAAGGGTTTACGCGATTTCATCCTCGCTGCGGTCGCGCGTGACGGGCGTGCGCTGATCAGGGCGATGGAGGGGCTCGGCGTACTCCTTAAATCCGCAGACACGGAAGAACTCGAACGTGCCATGACCGCACTGTTCGATCGCTTCGGCGGCATGGGCGTCGCAGAACTGCAGACCGTTGACCCCAAGGAGTTGGAGGTGTTCGCACGGCAGTTCGGCGAGACCATTCGCGCGTTGCCCTTCCAGTTACCCGAGAGCTTCCTGCTACTCGTGCGCGCGATCTCACTCATCTCGGGAGTGACGAGCGCTTTGAACCGCGATTTCAACATGTGGGATGCGGTCGAGCCGTTCGCGCGCACGGTGCTGACCGCAGGCGGCGGCGCGGCAGGAGCGCTACGCGGACTCGGTCAACAGGCGGTCAGTTATGCCTCGAACCTGGCCAGATTGCCCGCGCGACTCGACGAACTTGCATCCCGTCTCGATCGTGGACAGGTCGCGGTCCGCACTCCAGAACTCGACAGAAGGATGCGATCCGTTGAGCGCTCGGTGAGCCGCCTTGCCTCGGCCCTCGTTTTTGCCGCTCTGCTGATCGCTGGCGTGCTGCTTCGCCCGACGGATGAAGTGCTCGGCTGGGTGCTGATGGGGTTGTCAGCGCTTCCGCTGCTGCACGTCGTCTTTCGGTGGCGGGGTTTGTGATGCTGGCCGATTGCACACTGCTACTCTGAGCAGCAGTTGACTCGAAAGAAGCGAACCATGGCCAAGACGCAGTACACCGCAGAACAGAAGATCGATCGCCTCCGGATCTACAACGTCGTAGCCGGAAGCCTGCACTTGGTGCAAGCCATCGGCTTCGCCATCGTGCTGTCAATGCTCACCACCCAGGTACTGTTCCCGGTGACGGCAGACTACCTCGCTGGCCCCCCCGGAGTTCCGATCCCGCCGGAGCGCGTGACGGTCTTCGAGGTGAACCTTGGTGCTGGCGTTGTCGCCTTCCTCGCGCTCAGCGCCTTCTTCCACTTCCTCATCTCCAGCCCGTGGTTCTATGGCCGCTACAAGAGCGGTCTGCTTCAGAGTCGCAACTACTTCCGCTGGACCGAATACTCGCTCAGCTCCTCCATCATGATCTGGCTGATTCTCACCCTCAACGGGGTAACCGACATTTCGGCGCTCGTCGGCCTCTTCGCGGTCAACGCCGCAATGATCCTCTTCGGTGCACTACAGGAGAAGTACGAACAGCCCGGTTCCGGCGGCCTGTTGCCGTTCATTTTTGGTTCGATGGTCGGTATCGTGCCGTGGCTGATGGTGCTGTTCTACGTTCTCCGGCCCGGTAGCGCGAGCGATGAGGGCCCGCCCGCTTTCGTCTACGGGATCATCATTTCGCTGTTCATCTTCTTCAACACTTTTGCCATCAACCAGTGGTTGCAGTACAAGCAGGTCGGCAAGTGGAAGGACTACATCGTCGGAGAGCGCGCCTACATCACCCTGAGCTTGGTCGCCAAGACTGCGCTCGCGTGGCAGGTGTTCTCCGGCGCGATCATCCCGGCGCTCACCGCGTAGTTCGAAAGAGTTCGGCGCGGCACCGCTTAGGTTGACCCAGTGGGACCGCGCGGGGGTCTACCCCAGCGGGATGATCTACCCCATGCGCGACAATGCGCTCATCGCGCTGGCCACGACCTCATCATCGGACCATCCGGCTACGGTGCGGGCGACACGCGAGCTGTTGAAGGCCAGCAGAGTCGGGGTGCCGAAGGCCCGGTATCCGTTCACCCACTGGGCCCACAGGCCGGGATTGTCGGGGTCGATGAAGTTGATCACGTCGACGTCAGGATTCCAGAACACATCGTCGAAGGTGAGCCACAGTTTGTCGAGCAGGCCGCTGGGCAGTGCGGCGAGCGCCGCGTCCTTCGACTCCGGGAGCGGCGGCAGGAACTGCACCGTGCCAGAGCTCAGTACCCCGACTGGCAAGGTGATGACCGCGGCGGCCGCCTGCAATTCCGCCCCGGTGGTCGAGCGCACAATGACCGTTGATGCGTCGTGGAGAATCTCGGCGACCTGCCAGCCCAGTCGCACGTCGAGCCCGTCGGCGAGCGTGTCGATGAGGGTGACGTAGCCACCGTCGAGCAGCGCATCACCCCCGACGAGCTCCTCGCCTTCGTCGAGCGCGGCGATCGCGAGCTCCTCGGGGTCAGCACCGAACTCGTGGCCGATGGCTTGGGTGATGGCCCACTGCTGTTCGGCGGACGGATTACCGTCTGAAAGAGCGCCGTCGATCAGCTCAGACAGCGGTCGCGTGTTGGGGTCATCCGCCTCGAGTGCGAGCTCGTACAGATCTTCCACGTCGAGTTCTGCCGCATCGTTGCCCCCCTCGCTGTTGTCATAGTCGAACGGGATGAGCTCAGTTCCGGCGTCGCTGGCGAGCTCGGTCATGACATTTCCGCTAACACCGTGAATCCATGACGGCCCGAGGTCAACGGGGTAGCCGTCGAGCTCGACCGTTGTTGCTCTGCCGCCGACCCGGTCGCGCGCTTCGACCACGATCACCTCGAAGCCAGCATCGGTGAGCGCCCGCGCGGCACCGAGGCCGGCGAAGCCTGCTCCGACGATAAGTATCGTCTCACCGCCCTCTGCCTCGTCGATGATGAGATCCGCGGCATCCCGACCCGACTGCAACGCGCCATGAGTCGTCGCGGGCGCGGTGCTCGAGGTGGCTTCACCCGCGAACACGAGCCTGCCGACGGGCTCGGCGAGCATCGTGCGGGCGCTCGGCCCGAGCTCACTCGGAGCAAGGTAGGAGTACGAGCCGAGCGCAAACGGGTCGCGTGACCACGAGGTGCGAGCCCAGTCACGTGGTCGCAGCGGCACAGCACGAATCACATCGACCTCCCGACCAGGCAAACAGCCAGCGAGCGCGGCTCCGATGGCTACCCCACCGACCCCGATAAGCAATGACCGGCGCGTCAGTTCGTGCACTGCCTATAGCTCCAGTTCCGACGTTCCAAACTTTTCGCGAAGAAAGCGGCTTTGGTCGCTGAGCGCATCGACATCTCGCGTGTATACGGCCGTGCGGATTCGATCGCTCTCTGTGTCGAGAATGCCCAATTGCTCGATCAGTTCATCGTGGGCCGTCTTCTTGCCCTGGACCCGACTCTGCAAGGCAAACGTTCTCGGCAAATTCACGTACGTCTGGATCGACGTTGGTAAGTAGTCAATCACCATCCGTTCAACAACGTGACGCTGGTCCGGGGCGCTGGCGAGGTCGTTCCAGCGAGCAACGATCTCATCGAGAGCGTCGAGGATTCGCGTGAGGATGGTGTTCGCGTCATCCTCAAGGCGGCGCGCTTGGCCTTTCATGGCGCGGCGCAGCACCTTCAGTTGTTCCTTCAAATCGTCGGCGGATGCTCCGGCTCCGAGCCCGATTCGCAAGTCGACCTTGTCCCGCGGCGCGACGAGAGCACCGACGAGGTAGCTCGCGCCGACGATGGCTGGCCACAGCACGCCGAGGCCGAACACCAGCTGGGCGCCAATGGCTCCGACGGCAAACACGCTACCGAGGATGTTCTTCGACGAGCCGAGCCACCGGCCGGGTGCGGTCGCCCAGAAACCGCTATTGGTAGCCACGGATGTCCTGGAACGCTCCGGCAAGATCGCCGTTGAGCGCGTCGAACGCCCGGCCGCCGGTGAGTTCAGCAATTGCTGTCAACTCGTCGACGTTGGCGTTCCCGAACAGCACGACGAATGTCGAGATGGATGCAGCATCAGAGCCGAGGCCGTTGTAAAAGCGCTCGAAATCGCTCGCCGATGCGCCGTCGGTGTTCTCGCCATCCGTCATCAGCACAATCGACACAAAGGTGTCTGGCCGCTCAGTTTTCTGCTCGATCGCGACACGGTAGGCCTCAGCGAGCGAGGTGTAGATCGCTGTGCCGCCATCCGCAACCAAGCTGTTAGCTTCGGATCGGATCTGTGCGAGGGCGGCGGTCTTGTCCGTGTCTGGAATGTCGATCACGATCGGGAATTCCGGCCCATAGTTGAACGGGATGAGTGTCACGCGTTCCCGACTGCGGAAGGCAGCAAACCCGCCGGCCGTGCTTTCGTCTGCACCGGCAAGATTCTTGAGCGCCTGCTGCAGGGCGGCGAGTCGCTCCCCCTCCATCGATCCGCTCGTGTCGAGTACGAAGATCGTTTGCGCTGGAGCCCGAACCGTCTCGAGGTAGGTCGAGATCAGCGTGTTCGCGACATCCAAGGTGTTCGGAAACGGAGTCTCGAACAGGATCTGATCTGGGAAAGTCGACCCGGTATCGATTCCGGGTACCCCTGGCCGCCGGTTGGTTTCCGCGATGATGCGCTGTTGAATCTCTGGGGTGGTCAGCCAATCGGTGAGGGTCTCGAAGAGCGGGCGTTTCGTGGCATCCGCCGAACTGAGCAAGGTCAGCGGATAGTCGCTCGTGACGACACCGTCGGTTGGCGTGATGATCGTGAGTTGCTCGCCGTTTGGGCGCAGCGTGCGAAGCACGGACTCGTAGTTGATCAATCCGTCGACGACGTCGGGAGCGGCTTCGAACCGGTCGGCAAGAAAACCGGATGACCCTGCCGTCAGCTTCTGGCCGGAGAAGAAACTGGTCATCTCCGGGGTGACCGACTGGATGTCGGCGTCGGTCAATGCCGAGCCGGTGCCAGACAGCGCGGTCGCTACCGCGACGAGGGCACTGAATCCCGAGTTCGATGCAGCCGGGTTGGTCATTCCGTAGGTGAACTTGCCGTCGGATGCCGCGGCTGCCAGTTGCGCCCAGGTCGGAGCCGTGGCATCCCAACCCAAGCGTTGCGCAACCGATGCCTTCAGGCCGATGACGACCGGCGAGGTCATGATCTTTACGCTCGATGAAACGGCAGAACTCGCGCCAGGCAGTAACGAAAGGTAGCGGTTGTTCGGGAACCAGATCGCGTCGTACTTGCCATCAGCTCCACCGGCGGCGACGCGCTCGGTGCCCTCGAGGGTGCCAACGTATTCGAACGCCACTTTAACGCCAACCTCCGATGCAGCACTCTCGAGGATCGGAACCATGTCCTTGACCTCGCTGCCAGCGAGAATGCGCAAGGTATTGGCGTCGTTGGGAAGCTCTCCGTCGGGCGTTGCGCCAAAGGGCACGCAACCGCTCAGCGCGAGCGCTGCTGCGACAAGAACCGCGATGGCGGCGAAGGGCTTCCTTGGCATGGTTAGTTCGACCCCTCAGCCTTCTCGCCAGTTCCGAGCGGTGCGCCGTCCTGTGGCTTTGCTCGCTCAAGGTAGGCGGTCGCTTCTGTGAGGCGTGCCTGCAAGGCGTTCACCGTCTGTGCCATGGTCTCGACGGCCTGCACCTTGTAGCTGTCGACTTGGTCGATCGTGTCGTAGATATTCTGGAACGCCGTCTCGAGCGACTCGATGCTGATCGTCGCCGACGTGGACTGCTCGGCAATCGCGATCGACTGGCTCTTGAGCATCTGGGATGTCGCAACGATCAGGTTCGAGGTGGTCGTGTTGAGCGCGGTGATCTGGTCGAGCACGAGTTTCTGGTTCGCGAGCGCCTGAGCCACGATGACGGCGGTGCGCAGTGCCGAGATCGTTGTGGTCGACGCGCGTTCGACGCCCTTGATGAGCTCGACGTTGTTCTTGCGCACGACGTCAAGTGCGAGGTAGCCCTGTGCGCTGACGGCGAGTTGGGTCAGGAGGTCCTGGTGCTTCTGGCGGATGACGAACAGCAAGTCGGCGGTGAGAGTGTCAGCTTTCTTGGGGTCACTTTCGCGAAGGTCGTCAATCTGGTCGACGAGCTGAGCGTCGAGCGCACTCGTGAGTACCGCGTATTCCTGCAACTTGTTCATCGTGTCCCACAGCCGAACCTTTTCGCCTTCGACGGCAGCGTTGTCCTTCAGGAGGGCGTCCTGCCCGTTCTGTAGCGCATGCAGGATCTTGTCCAACTGGGTCTGGGCGGACGCGTACTTGGCGAAATAGCTGCGAATCTTGTCGCGGAACGGAATCAGGTTCAGCAGAAACTGCCCGAGGCCGCCTTCCTGCTTCGTTGGATCCAGATCCTCGATGGTGAGGCGCAATTCGACCAGCGTGTTTGCGACTTTGCGCTGGGCATCCGCTTCATCGCCGGTGCCCTTCGCTGCGGCGAGCGCGGCTACCGGGCGCTCCAACATGCGGTTCGTGACGGCAGCCGAGCTGCGGATTTCGTCGCGTCCCATTGCTGAGACGTCGTTGATCTTCTTCATGAACTCCGGCGCGTTGGGGTCTTTGTCGTTGAGGTCGGCGATGAAGGCCTTGGCCCGCTCGGCGAGTTCTCTGCTTCGAGCGTCATCGATCGGCATCATCGCGCTTGCCTGGGCGGTGCCGACATTGGGTACCGGTGCCGGTGGAACCAGAACGAGGTCGGACTGCACCTCGGGCGGTGGCGGGTTCGATGGAGTTGCTGACGCGGTCTTCAGGTCGAGGGGTGAGTCTGACATGATGCTCCTTCTGGCGTTCGCGGATTATCCGTCAACGTCGGTAGTGGCGGGTGGTGGGGTGTCATAGCGCATTGCGATTTCGGTGATCATCGACTCGAGCGTCTCGTAGCTCGGCGGTTCAATCACGTTCACGATGGACGGCGGCACGGCGATGCCGTTCGCCTGGAGGGTTTCCGAGAAAACACTCGCATCGGCTGGCCGGAAGCCGTACTTGGCTGCCAGGCTTGCGAGACGCGGATCACTGATCATCAACTCGCCGATTCTCTTGCCTGCATCGGTAAGTGGGACGACCGTGTGCTTGGAAAAGACGGTCGGTTGCGGATACATCAGGAGCATATCGTCGGTGATGGCGGTCTTGCCGGTCTCACTCATTTGACGACCCAGGAACTGGGCTTCGTAGACCATCACGATCGGTTTCGAGCCGATGCCCTGCGAGAGGTAGTCCTCAAACGGCGCTTCTGATGACGATGCTGAGAACCCCTGCTCAAGAAACAGCGCCGCCATCTGATCGATGACGGCAGCTTCGGCCGCCGGCGAACTGACAATCTCGTTGCCGTTTGCAACGTAGCTCGCTATTGACAGATACATTGCGCCCGAGTTCGACTGGCGGACGTCCGTGCTGGAGATCAGTACATTACGCGAGCTGGGATACGACTCCGCTGCGCCAGGAAGGTCACTCCAACGGGTGCCCGCTTGGGCTAAGGCGAGGTAGGCGGCCATGTCGAGTTGCCACGTGCCATCGGAATCCTGTGAGGCAATTCCAGCCGCCTCAAGTAATTCCACAATCGGCTTGAACGTTGCAATCGCCATGGGAGAAAAGAACGGGGCATAGACCGTCGAAGCGCCGGTCTCGCGCTTGATCTTTTCGGCGGCCGGCGCGGATGAAGGGAAGGCGAAGTCAACGTCCGTCAAGTCGACCGTCGTGGCAATCTGGCGGGATCCCGCCGTCGTGATCTGCACGTCATAGCCGCTCTCGGCGAAGATGGCTTGCACTTCTGGATCCTCGAAGAACGGCTTCTTCTCCGACCCGATTACGCCGGTGACGACGGTGAGTTGGGTGTTGGGGATAAGACCGGGTGTGTCACCACCGAACAAACGCCCGACGAGCACGGCAACCACGATCCCGATGATGAGAACGATGGCAAGTACGATCCCGATGACCCGCTTTGCCACTGAACTCATGACTGACACCGTACCGCCAGCAAGCAAACAGTTGATAGCCCATCGGACGTTTCCCGGCGGCCGTTCGCCGTGAGCGCGGCAAGACCTGGACTTGCACGGTGGCAGTGGAGGCAAGGTCGCGGCGACGCATACAATCGACGCAGCAGGGCCGGCTGCTTCCGAGAATTGGGAGCACGGCTAGCACGGTGGGAACGAACAAGCGGTACGCGGACAGCATCGACCGGAGGGCGCAGGAACGCGCGCCGGCGCATCCGGAGCAGCACACGGCTCAAGTACCGACGGCGCAGGCTGGCACCGCCCAACAGCCCGCCGCG
>JBGSTT010000272.1:0-24571 GCA_041736385.1 Rhodoglobus sp.
CGCCGCGAATGCCTGCGCGGCAATCGCCGTGACTCGGCGCGGGCCGGCGACCGCGCCGAGCCTCGCGGAGATCGAGGGGTTCCTCGCCACCCCACCTGCGCATCCCGCATCTGTGCACGACGCGCCCCTCGATTAGACTGGACGGGATGACGCCGACCCGCGTCATCCCGCGGGCGGCGATACGCACCATACCCCGACCGAACGGATCAGTGCTCATGGGCGCCCCCTCCTCCCGGTCGACCTCGGCGTTTCCGTGGGTCGGTCTCCTCACCCTCTCGGCCCTGATCTTTACGACGGTTACGAGCGAGTTTCTACCGACCGGGCTGCTGCCGGACATCGCCGCCGAGTTCGCTGTCAGCGAGGCCCAAGTCGGCTTCCTCGTTACGATCTTCGCTGCGAGCGTTGTCGTGTCAGCGGCTCCCCTCGCGGCCGTGACCCGCCGTTTCGCGCGCAAGCCGTTGATCCTTATCGTCCTCGGCGTCTTCGTTTTGGCAAACGTGCTCGCCGCGATCGCCCCCACCTATGCGGTGCTCGTCGTAGCGCGGGTGCTCGGCGGCGTCGCGCACGGACTGTTCTGGGCTGTTGTCGGGGCATACTCAGCGCACCTTGTGCCGCGAAGCCAGCTCGGGCGCGCGGTCGCGGTGACCAGCGCGGGTGCCACAGCGGCCTTCGTGCTGGGCGTCCCGGTCGGCACCGCCATCGGCCACGTCGTTGGCTGGCGGCTTGCGTTCATCGCGCTAGCCGGAATCATGGTGATCCTTGCGCTAATGACGGTTCGCTTCCTTCCGTCAGTGCAGCACCTCGACCCACTACGTACGGGTGAAATCGCGATGCCGCTGCGAAAGGACAAAACCATCCCGGCGATCGTCGTCATCTGCATCACGGTCGTGCTCGTGATCACAGCGCACAACACGTTCTCGACCTACGTTGTGCCATTCCTGATCGGTCCTGGGGCGATCGATCCCGACTCGGTGGCCGCCATGCTGTTCTTGTACGGTGGGGGTGGCGCGGTCGGACTGGTGCTCGCCGGAGCGATCACTGACCGCTATCCCCGCGCTGGGTTGGTCATCGCGATCGCCCTCGTCATCGTGTGCGCTTTGGTCATTGGTATGTTGGCGCACGTGACGCCAGTATTGATCGGTGCGGTACTTCTGTGGGGCATCGCGTTCGGCGGAATCCCGACCATGTTGCAGGCCCGCATCCTAAAGTCGTCGTCGAAGCGGATGCGCGACATCGCCTCCGCCTACCTCACAACCTCGTTCAACGCAGCGATCGGGGGAGGTGCGCTCATCGGTGGCCTGCTCCTGACGACGAGTGGCGTCGGCTCGCTCCCGTTCTTTTACGCAGCCGGACTCGTGCTCGCGATCGGGTTCTCGGTCACCGCCGACGCCTGGCTGCGCCGCCGTGAGGTGCCGCACCCGGCCACTCCAGCCGCCTCCTGATAAGCTGAGCGCATTGCAATCGGCGCTGGAGTCCAGCGCATTCCGGAGGTCTCCTGTGTCCATTTCCACCGCTGTAACTTCTGTTTTCGAGGCACCGCTCGCTGAGGTCGATCCCGAGATCGCCGCCGTTCTGGCGAGCGAGCTCGGTCGTCAGCGCGACACCCTCGAAATGATCGCGAGCGAGAACTTCGTGCCGCGTGCGATTCTCGAATCGCAGGGCTCTGTGCTCACCAATAAGTACGCAGAGGGCTATCCCGGTCGTCGTTACTACGGCGGATGCGAGTTTGTGGATATTGCCGAGTCGCTTGCGATCTCGCGCGCGAAAGAACTGTTTGGCGCGGCATACGCGAACGTGCAGCCGCACTCCGGTTCATCCGCCAACGCGGCTGTGCTTTCGGCGATCGCGAACCCGGGCGATCGTATCCTCGGTCTCGAGCTCGCCCACGGTGGGCACCTCACCCACGGCATGAAGCTCAACTTCTCTGGCAAGCTCTACGATGCGCACTTCTACGGCGTCGAGCCAGACACCTTCCTCATTGACATGGACAAGCTGCGCGGCCAGGTGCTTGAGCTCAAGCCGCACGTGATCATCGCGGGCTGGAGCGCCTACCCGCGTCAGCTCGATTTTGCCGCCTTCCGCTCGATCGCAGACGAGGTCGGGGCGATCCTCTGGGTCGACATGGCACACTTCTCGGGACTTGTTGCTGCCGGGGTCTACCCGTCGCCGGTACCGCACGCACACGTGGTCTCGTCCACGGTGCACAAGACTCTTGGCGGCCCACGCGCCGGGTTCATTCTGACCAACGACCTCGAGCTGCACAAGAAGATCAACTCCAACGTCTTCCCCGGTCAGCAAGGTGGTCCGCTGATGCACGTTATCGCAGCCAAGGCCACGGCCTTCAAGCTCGCAATGACGCCGGAGTTCAGGGATCGTCAAGAGCGCACGATTCGCGGCGCACAGATCCTGGCAAAGCGATTGACTGCTCCGGATGCCGTCGAGGCTGGCATCGACGTACTGACAGGAGGCACTGACGTGCATCTCGTGCTCGTCGACCTGCGCACCTCGGCCCTGACCGGCCAAGACGGTGAAACCCTGCTCGACGAGGTCGGCATCACGGTCAACCGCAACGCCGTGCCGTTCGACCCACGCCCGCCGATGGTTACCTCTGGATTGCGCATCGGCACCTCTGCGCTCGCAACGCGCGGCTTCGACGACGCAGAGTTCACGGAAGTCGCCGACATCATCGCCACCGCGCTGAAGCCGGGGGCGGATGTCGCGGCGCTTCGCGTTCGAGTCGACGCCCTCACCGCGGCTTTCCCGCTCTATGCCGGACTCACTTCGCCCGGTACCTGGAGCTAAACCGCGGCGGGTTCCTTCACGGATTCCTTGCCGAGCTCGTCACGGCGGTGCACTATCTCATCGCCGAGCACAACGGCCGCCAGCACGAGGTTCACGAGCCACCCGGCGGCCAGCGTCGTGATGCCCGACCCCGCTGGGGAGGCGAACAGTGCGAACAGTCCGAACATTGCCGCGATCCCGATGATGTGCGACCTGATCCAGCGATAGCCGACCGAGCGTTTCACGAGCAGATTTCCGAGAATGTACAACGCTGTGCCGCCGCAGAACACGACCGCGGTAGCGACATCGATGGGGTCTTCCGGATGCGCCAGCCCAAGCTCATCCCCGACAGCAACGACCACGATTCCTGCGACGATCATGAGATGCAGATATGAGAACGTGTTTGTTGCGGCAAGCCCGGTGTTGCGGGCGCTCTTGACGAACTTGTAGACGTTCTCGGCCGTGTGGTTGAAGTAGAGCAGCCACATAAGCACGGTACCGACGAACGCCGAGACAAGGGCGAGCACCTTGGGCAGCTCCGTCCACGACCCGTCAAACGTGGCGCCAGAGATCAGCACCGACTCGCCGAGCGCGATGATGATGAACAGCCTGGTTCGCTCCGAGATGTGACTCGGGGCGACCGCCCAGCTGGCTGATGTTGCCCGACCGAGCACGGGGATCCAAAACTTCGCAAGCGGTCCGAGGTAATCAATCGCGATCGCGGCGAGCCACCACCATGTGCGCGCGTCCGAGGAGCTGACGGCGCCAGCAATCCATAGCGGGGTTGAGACAACGAGCCACACGGCAGAACGGACCATTTTCTGGGCCAGGTCCGGCCGCTGGCGGCGTGCAGCCACGATGATGAAGGCCGTGCTGAGATAGTGCGTGCCGAGATAGCCGATGACGAACACAGCCGCAAGATCGTCGAACGCGCTGGGAATAGCCGAACTCATGGCAATTCCCAATAGCATCACGGTGAACAGCAGTGATGTCACTGGCCACGATTCAGGGTCGAACCAGTTCGCCAACCACGTCATCGAATCCCAGTACCACCACAGTGCGAGAAGCATGATCGCCGCCTGAATCGCCCCCATCCAGTCGAGGTTCTCCACAAGAAACAGCGAGACTCTGGTGAGCGCGAACACAAAAACGAGGTCGAAGAACAACTCGACCGGCGCGACGACCTCCTTTCCTGGCGCGTGCTTGCGAATAGCGGGTTCTGACCATGACATGTCGACAACTTTAGCGAGCTACTGTTGAACGGACGCCCCGCTTGATAACAGCCCCGGAGCCCCACTCGGCCGTCGGCTTCGAGATCGGAACGCACCTTGACTGCCATACGACTCGACGGCGTTGCCACCGCGACGGCAATCAAGCATGAACTGCGCGCTCGGGTCTCTGCGCTTCGCGAGAAGGGCGTCGTCCCCGGCCTTGGCACCTTGCTTGTCGGTAGCGACCCGGGATCGGTGTCATACGTCGCTGGCAAGCACCGCGATTGCGCGGAGGTGGGGATCGAGTCGATTCGCGTCGAGCTGGCGGCCGAGGCATCCGCCGCTGATGTGCGCGAAGCGATCGTCGAGCTCAACGCGAACCCGGCGGTGACCGGCTACATCGTGCAGTTACCGCTGCCGGCCGGACTCGACGAGAACGCCATGCTCGAACTCATGGATCCGGACAAGGACGCCGACGGTCTGCACCCGATCAACCTGGGTCGGCTCGTGCTCGGGGTCGGCGGGCCGATCGAATCGCCGCTGCCGTGCACGCCGGCCGGCATTGTTGAGCTGCTGCAGCGCTACCGGGTGCCCATTGCTGGAACGCACGTCGTCGTGGTCGGGCGCGGCCTCACGGTTGGCCGGCCGCTCGGCTTGCTGCTGACCCGCAAAGGGTTGGATGCCACGGTCACTCTCACGCATTCACGCACCGCCGACTTGGCAGCGCACGTGCGCATGGCAGACATCGTGGTCGCGGCGGTCGGGGTCGCCGGGCTCGTGAAGGCGGATTGGATCAAGCCGGGCGCGGCGGTACTCGACGTCGGCATCACGCGGGTCGTCAACTCCGAGACCGGCAAGGCGAGGCTGGTAGGCGATGTCGACCCAACAGTCGCCGAGGTGGCTGGATACCTGTCGCCTGTTCCTGGCGGAGTCGGCCCGATGACCCGTGCGATGCTCCTGAAGAACGTCGTCGAGGCCGCCGAGCGACTATAGCCCCGGTGATCGAGCGAAGCCGAGATCGGGCTCACCGGTGATCGAGTGCAGCTGAGATCGGGCTCCCCGGTGATCGAGTGCAGCTGAGATCGGGCTCCCCGGTGATCGAGCGAAGCCGAGATCGGGCGTGGTGATCTCGACTCCGCTCGATCACCGACTGGGCTCGATCACCGACTGGGCTCGATCACCGACTCTGCTCGGTTACCGGTCGCGCGTTGCGCCATTCGCGGCAGTGACCGTGAACATCGTCGGCTGACCGAAACCGTGCTCGGCGAACGCGCCATCGATGGCGACTTGGATTCGCGAGATGCCGTCGGCCGGAACGAGAGCGATGGCTGCTCCGCCAAAGCCGCCGCCGGTCATCCGCGCGCCGATCGCGCCGTTCGCTTGTGCGGTTTCGACCGCAAGATCGAGTTCTGGAATGCTGATCTCGAAGTCATCCCGCATGGAGACGTGCGAGGCATCCAGCAACTCACCGATGGCGAGCGGGCCATCCGCTTCGAGACGATCGACCGTGTCGAGTACCCGTTGATTCTCGGTGATGACGTGGCGCACGCGACGGTAGGTTTCCTGGTCGAGCGCTTCGCGGGCGCGCGGCAGATCGTCGACGCCGAGGTCGCGGAGGGAGGCAACGCCGAGGGTTCTCGCGCCGAGTTCGCAAGACGCTCGCCGCTCGCCGTAGCCCCCGGTCGCGTGGGAGTGCTTCACACCGGTATCGATGATGAGCAGCTCGAGGCCTGCTTCGGCAAACCCGAGCGGCACCAGCTCTGCCTCAAGACTCCGACAGTCAAGAAAGACCGCGTGGTCGTCACTCGAGAGCAACGAAGCGGATTGATCCATGATGCCGGTCGGGGCGCCGACCGCCTTGTTCTCGGCGAGTTGCCCGACCTTGGCGAGCGTTTGGCGATCGAAGCCCAGTTGCCAGACCTCGTTGAGGGCGACCGCGACCGCACTTTCGATCGCGGCGGAGGACGAGAGACCAGCCCCAACCGGCACGGTCGATTCGATGTAGAGGTCGACGCCGGGTACGGCAGCAAGGTCCGCTCCGTACTCACCGAGCGCCCATACCACGCCGAGCGGGTAGGCCGACCATCCGCTCAAGCGATCTGGCGCCAGCTCGGAGAGCGCAATCTCGGCGACCTCATCTGCGAACTCCGAGCCGACCCGGATCACACGATCGTCCCGCGTGCCGAGCGCAACCACGGTTCGCCGATTGATCGCGAATGGCAAAACGAACCCGAGGTTGTAGTCGGTGTGCTCGCCGATCAGATTGACGCGACCGGGCGCCGACCACACGCCGACTGGTGCGTATCCGTATAGCGCGTCGAACGCAGTGACAACATCGTCACGAATGTCGCTCACGCGTCGCTGGCTTTCACACGCGAGATGCCGGCACGAATAAGTTCGGCCGACTGCTCTGGCGGGATGTCGCCGATCCAGGCCCCCATCGCGGCTTCCGAGCCTGCTAGGTACTTCAGTTTCGACTCTGCCCGACGCGGGCTCGTCACTTGCAGCATGAGCCGGATGTCGTCGCGCGCGACCGCAACGGGAGCCTGATGCCACGCAGCGATGTACGGGGTCGGGGTATCGTAAATCGCGTCGATGCCACGCAGCAGTCGCCGATACAACTCGGCGAGTTCGTCGCGCTCCGCCCCCGAGGTGGCGGCAAGGTCAGGGATGTGCCGGTGTGGGAGCATGTGCACTTCTAGCGGCCAACGCGCGGCGAACGGCACAAAGGCGCTCCAGTGCTCTCCGCGCAGAACCACCCGGTCTGAGGCGGTCTCGAACTGCAGAATCTGCTCGAAAAGTCCGGGGCCGAAGGCAGCAATCGAAGCGACAAGTCGCTGCGTGCGCGGTGTGACATAGGGGTAGCTGTAGATCTGACCGTGCGGGTGATGCAGGGTTACCCCGATCGCCTCGCCCCGATTCTCGAACGGAAAGACCTGCGCGATGCCGGGCAGTGAGCTGAGCACACTCGTGCGATCCGCCCAGGCTTCGATCACCGTGCGAGCTCGTGCGCGTGTCTGGGAGCCGAAGGAGCCCTCTGTCGCCGGACTGAAGCAGACGACTTCGCAGCGACCGTGTGACGGCGCCGTTCGCCCCAGACCGAGTCCGCCGAGATCCAAGTCACCCAGACCGGGCCCGAACGACGGGGAGCGGTTCTCAAAGACGACAACGTCGTAGTTACTCGGAACTTCTGATGGGTTGTCCGCCGTCGCCGGGGCGAGTGGATCCTGATGCGCCGGCGGGAGAAACACCCGATTCTGTCGGGATGCCGCAATCGAGATCCACTCGCCGGTCAACGGATCCTGGCGCATCGTCGCCATCTCGGGCCTCGGGTCGAGCGTTCGTGCATCCGCCGCCCGATCCAGGCCGAGCGCGGTGTCTGCGTCGTCGTAGTAGATGAGATCGCGACCATCGGCCATCGTGGTCTCGTGCTTGGTGATTCCGCCGGTGAGGGCTGCGGTGCGCATGATCATTACGATATCGAACCTCGCGGATAGGCTGGAGCGATGGCCGACTCCACCACCGCGCATACCGGTCCAGCGCCGACCGGGCCAGCCCCTACTGCGCCAGCCCCGACCGGGATCCAGCACGTCATCACCCGCGGCTCCGCCCGAGCCGTGATCGTGCAGGTCGCTGCAGGCATCCGCGAGTTCACGATCGACGGCGTCGACATCACGCAGCCGTATGCCGAGAACGTTGTGCCGCCCTTCGGCTGCGGCATTGTGCTCGCGCCATGGCCCAACCGCATCAGAGACGGTGTCTGGTTGCTCGACGGCGTGCCGCAACAGCTCGACCTCACCGAGCCAGCCCGGTCGAACGCGATTCACGGGCTGCTTCGCTGGTCGCCGTATTCCCTTGTCGAGCGCGCGGAGGGCTCTGTCACGCTGGGTGCGATTGTCTTCCCCCAACACGGGTACCTGTTTCACCTCGACACGACGGTGCGCTACGAGCTCGTCGATGACGGCCTTGAGGTCACACACGAGGTCACCAACCTCTCGGCGGTGGCCGCCCCGGTCGCACTGGGAACCCACCCGTTCCTCACGCTCGGCGACGTCGATCCCGCTGAGCTCACTCTGACGGTGCACGCAGAAACCCATGTCGATGTGGATGATCGGCTCAACCCGACCGCGATGGTGCCGGTTGACGGCACCCGGTTTGACTTACGCGAGCCGCGGCGGCTCGGCGACCTGTTTCTCGATGACGGCTGGGGCGCAGTGCGCACGGTCGACGGCGTATCAGCGGTGCTGCGCGCGCCGGACGGCCGCGAGGTGCGCCTGCGGCAAGACGAGAATCATGGCTGGATCCAGGTCTTCACGACCCGCGACTTCCCGAGTCCGTCCGGCCCGCGCCTCGCCGTCGCGATCGAGCCGATGACCGCGCCGGTTGACGCGTTTAACTCGGGGATTGACCTCAGGTGGGTCGCCCCGGGGGAGACCTGGACGGCGAAGTGGGGCATCGAGTACCGCCGATGACGGCCTCAGCCTCGTCGGCTGCAACGGGATCGAGCACGCCGGAGCCGAGCAAGCCGGGATCGAGCAAGCCGGGATCGAGCAAGCCGGAGTCGAGCAAGCTGGGATCGAGCCCGGCCCCGCCAACCCGTGCGCAGAAGCGACGCTGGCGAAAGTATTTGGCGGACGAACGCGCTGAAGCAGCGATCTATCGTGACCTCGCGTCAAGGCGCACGGGAGAGGAGCGTGAGATTCTGCTCGCGCTCGCCGAGGCCGAGCGTCGCCACGAGCAGCACTGGATCGACTTGCTCGGCACCGATCAGCCCGACACCGATCAGCCCGACACCGCGACCGAGGCACCGGCCAGCCTCGGCCCCCGCACGCGGCTCCTTGGTTGGTTTGCGCGGCGCTTTGGCTCGGTCTTTGTGCTTGCGCTCGCGCAGCGGTCCGAGTCTCGCTCGCCATACTCGGCGGACGGTGACGCGACTGATCGCATGGCAGCCGACGAGCGCATCCACGGTGAAGTCATTCGTGGCCTTGCCACTCGTGGCCGATTGCGACTCGCTGGCAACTTTCGCGCTGCGGTGTTCGGCGCCAATGACGGATTGGTCTCAAACCTCGCCCTCGTGATCGGCATGAGCGCGACGGGTCTGCCGGCCTCGACGGTGCTCTTCACGGGAATCGCAGGCCTTCTCGCTGGCGCCCTCTCGATGGGTGCCGGTGAGTACGTCTCGGTTCGCTCGCAACTCGAACTGCTCCACGCTTCGCGGCCGGACCCCAAGTCGCAATCGGCGCTCGCCAGCCTCGATGTCAACGCCAACGAACTCGCCTTGGTCTACCGAGCGCGCGGCATGGCGGCGGATGCTGCGGACGCGCGCGCGGCCGAGGTGCTTGGCTCCCTCCACCTTGATCCGGTTGACGTCGATGGCAGCGAGCGCATTGAGGAGCCAGCCGAAACCCACGAAGCGGTCGGACGCGCCTTCGCGGCAGCGGCGACGAGCTTCTGCTTCTTCGCTTCGGGCGCCGTCATCCCGGTATTGCCGTTCCTGTTTGGCGCTTCAGGAACGCTCGCCGTTGTCATTGCCGCAACGCTCGTTGGACTTGCCCTGCTGGCCACGGGCGCTGTCGTCGGATTGCTGTCAGGGGCATCCCCGGGCAAGCGCGCGCTTCGTCAGCTTGCGATCGGATTCGGCGCCGCTGCCGCAACGTATCTGCTCGGGTTCGCGTTCGGCGCAACCGTGCTCGCCTAACCGTGCTCGCCTAACCGTGCTCGTCTAACCGCGCTCACCCATCTCGGCTTGCCCGACCGTGCTCTCCCGAGCCCCCAGCCAGGCACGCCATAATGGCCCGATGGTCTCAAGCGAGTTGATCTCCACTGCGTTGGCTCGGGCGCTGCGTGACTCTGGCCTCGAGTGGCATCCCGCGGCGGGAGACGCCTTCCGCATCGACCTCGTTGAAGCTGACGAAGAGATCTACGTTTTGAGCGACATGACCGTGGAAGCGCACCACTTTCCGACCGGAACCGAGCTCGGCTTCAACGGAACCACCGAGTGGGCGCTCGATTCGGTCCCCGTCGATGACGCCCTCTGGCTCCCGCACGAGCACCAGCTGCGGGCGCTCCTTGGCCCGGCATTTCTCTCGCTCTCCACGGGTTTCACGGTCGAGGTCGTGATCGACGGCGACACGCAACGATTCGAGGCGGATGTCGCGTCGAACGCCTACGGGCGTGCCCTCCTTGCTCTGCTCGACTCGCTCGCCGTGCACGAACCCGTCGAGTAGCTGCGCGACTAGCTACCCGCGCAGCCCAATCTCGCGGCTCAGCCAACGGTCGTATTGTGCCCACGGGTCGTCGATCCCCTCGCGCAGCTCGGCGATGTGGGCCGCGAGCGCATCGTGGGCGTAGAACCATTCGCTGCGTGGGATGCGATGCTCAGCGAACTCCGCGTGCCGTCTCCGCTCGATGCGACGGTCGCCGCGCTCGAAGGCGAGCACTTCCTCGTGCAGAATGGCGGCGATCCTGGTGCGCGGATTCGAGCTCGTTCCGATCTTGACTCGGTTGCGGAAGCGCAAGTAGTACACGACGTCGACGCGGTTCACCGCGGCATCCCCATCAGGGATGTCGCCAACGCGCCATTCGCACTCAGCGCACAGCCACCCAGAACGAAACCGCAGACCGATCCGGGAGCCGCAGGCGAGGCACGCTGACGGCAGAACGTCGGTCGCGCCGACTTCGCGCTCAACCCAGTCGTGTGCCACCGCCAAGTGCACCGCGCACAGGTTGAGCGGGGCACCATCTTCAATGACCCCGGTGCACCGGCTCCCGTCGCCGTCGATGATGGCGCATCCGATGGCCCATCCCACGGCACTGCCCATGCCACCGACGCTAGCGGGCGCCGCCGATACCAGCGGCCGCGAGGGCCCTTGCTTGCTCTCGCCAGAACGCTTCAGTGACGGGCGCAGCAGGGAAGACCGCGTCAAAGCCGTGGAATGCGCCGGTCACTTCGTACAGCTCGCACGGTACGCCAGCCGCGTTGAGACGGCCTGCGTACTCGACATCCTCGTCGTAGAACAGGTCGAGGGTTCCCACGCCAATCCACGCACTTGGCAGGCCGCGCAGGTCTTGGCGGCGGGCGGCAGCCGCGTATGGCGAAACGTCGGGGCCCCTGACTGCAGCGCCTAGATAGGCTCCCCAGCCGAAACGATTGCTTTTGGGGGTCCAGACTCTGACGTCCCGCGATCCAATGTCGGTTCTGGCAGTCGTGCGGTCGTCAAGCATGGGATAAACGAGCAGCTGAAACGCGGGCTGCACTTCGCCGCGGTCGTGAGCCAGAAGTGCCAGCCCCGCCGCGACTCCTCCGCCAGCGCTGGCGCCACCGACAGCGATTCTGGTCGGGTCGACGTGCAGCTCTGCGGCTTGAGCGACGAGCCCGAGCAGCGCAGCATAGGCATCTTCGACCGCGGCGGGAGCCTGATTGTCCGGTGCCAATCGGTAGCGCACCGCTGCAACGCTAATGCCGAGTTCGCGAACGAACGCGATGTTGGTGCGGTCGTCCTGTTCTGGCGAACCGATAACCATGCCGCCGCCGTGCATCCAGAGCAGAGCAGGCGCGGGAGTCGAGATCCCGACCGGCTGGAATACCCGCATGGCAACATCCGGTGCCCCGTTGAGTCCAGCAACGAGAATCTCCCGCACGGTGACGTCTGATCCTGGTTCAGTTGGGCGCGGTCGGCGCCCGCGCATAAAGCGGGAGGAGCGTGGGCCAAAGCTCAGGTTCGGGATGAACCACCCGCCCCTCAGGTCGGGGTGGAAGTCGCTGCGGGTTCTGCCCAACGTGACGGTCAGCTACTCGGTCGCGAAAAACACCAGGAGGTCGGTGCCGATCGGGTTGATGCCAAACGCGCCAGTGCTACCGACCGGAATCTGAACGATGGCGTTCCCGCTGATGCTCGCCTGCTGGATACCCGTGATTCCGCGCCAGGCTGGCTCCGGGGTTACGGCGGCGACGTCGCTCTCCACCCAGAATTCATCCGGGGTCGTGCCAAAGAACACGGCAAGATCGTTGGATGGGGTGCCCTCGCCCGGCCCGATGTGCTCGATCTGCAGGTTCACGAGCGCGTACTGGAAACCCGCGTCAGGAGCCGGGTTCGCTGGGTCGGCGGCGGCAACCAAATCGTTTGCGTTGAGCACTGTGCTCTCGACGGTCACGACCCATTGCTCGACGTCGTCAATGGTGAAGACGATCCCGGTGCCGATCGGTACCGGGTTCTCGAACGAGCCGACCACGGCATCCGGGTCCGGCGCTGGTTCGTCGGGAACTGGCTCGAGCGGTTCCTCAATGACCGGCTCATCCGTGCCGCTATCAATCACGGAATTAATGGTGGCGAAGAAGAAAATGCTCGCGACAATGGTGACCAAGAGGGCAATGCCGGAGATGATCGTGCCAGCGACAGACGTGCCCTTGCCGGTGCCCTTGCGTGTCAAGCCGACGATTCCCAAGATGAGGCCGGCGACCGCGAGAATGCCAGAGACGATGTTGAGGAACGGAATCGCAGCGCCGAGAAGGGCGACAATGCCGAGAATCAGGGCGGCAATTCCGAATCCGTTGGTGCCGCGGGGAGCCGGCGGCGCACCATAGGCTGCCGGTGGAACGGGCGCGGCAGCGGCTGGCGTCGCCGCAGGCGTCACCGGAGGCGTCACGCCTGAAGGCTCTGCTGGCGGGGTCGGAACTGGGGGAATCTCGCTCATGTTCGGAGCTTAGCGACATGCGGAAGCTTGCACCAGCCGCGCGAGAACCCTCCCTACCCGCGTCGCCCCGGGTCAGTCCGTCGGCTGCCGCAGCGCTGCGAGCGCGCGCTCAAACTCGGCGGCGTCGATGTCAATGCCAGAATCGTCAAGCCGGCGCCGAAGTTCGTCAGCGAGCTCTGACACGGTGCCCTGCGAGGCATCCTGTCGAATCTGTTCGATGAGCCCGGCAACCTTCTCGCTGTCGCTGGCGAGCTGATGGGCATCCACTTCTTCGCTGTCGAGGTCAGTCATCTTTGGATCCTCCCACGGTGACCTGATAACGCCGACCGGTGATCGCGCGCGCACTGATGCGCACGAAGTTCGACTTGACGGAGGTCGTCGTCGTGACCAACTCCAGCACGCCGGATGCCTCGATTGCGGCTTCGTCTGAGAGCCGCTCGGCATCACCGTGTACGAGCACGCTCCAATAGGTCGCCTTGTCGTGGCCGTCTGCCTCGAATGCCACGGTGGGTTCTGCGGCTAGCTCGGCGAGCTTGTCGCCCGGGGCGCTGCGAAAGTAGATGGCGTGGTCGTTGACCGTGAAATTCACCGGCAAGATGTCGATCTCGGCACCGACCCGTACGGCCAGGCGTCCGACGTTGGCGGTTGCGAGCGTCGCCCAGCACTCGGCCTGCGACAGCTCGCTCCCGCGTGCGTGTTCGTCTGGGCGTAGCCACCGCTTCTGGTCGTTCTCGGATGTGCTCATGGTTCGACCGTACGCCTGTTTCAGCTAAGCCGCGTAGCGTTGTGCCGTGGGTGAGAATGACCGAAGCTTCAAGGGCAATAAGGCGGCCCTGCCGAGCAAGCTCTGTGCTGTCTGCGGCAGAACCATGACGTGGCGAAAAGCCTGGGCGAAGAACTGGGATGACGTGCGCTATTGCAGCGCGGCCTGCCGAGCGCGACGGCGGACCGCGACCATCGGGGACGCGTGAGCCGCGGTATCCGGCGACTGGTCGTCGTGCTCGGTGACCAGCTCGACCGCAATTCTGCGGCCTTCGACGGCTTCGATGCCGCGCGCGATGTTGTCTGGATGGCCGAGGTCGCGGAAGAGTCGACGAAGGTCTGGGTTAGCAAGCCGCGCATCGCGATGTTTCTTGCCGCGATGCGCCATTTCGCGCACGAGTTGCGTGCCGCCGGGGTTCCGCTCGAATACACGAGTCTGGATGACGCCGACAATCGGGGGAGTCTGGCGAGCCAGTTGTCGGCGGCGATCGAACGGCATGACCCGGAATCCGTGGTGCTCGTCGAGCCGGGCGAGTGGCAGGTTCGCGAAGACCTGCGTGGGGCCGTTGCGGCAACCGGAACGCTATTGGACGAGCGCGAGGACACCCATTTCCTGTGCTCGACGGCGGAGTTTGCCGAACACGCCGAGGGTCGGCGCTCGCTTCGGATGGAGACCTTCTATCGGGCAGAGCGGAAGCGCCACGGCATCCTCATGGACGGTGTGCAGCCGGCGGGAGGTGCCTGGAATTTTGACGCCGAGAACCGGGGCGCGTTCAAGGCCGACGGCCCTGGACTGGTGCCGCCTCCGCTGCTGATTGAGCCGGACGACATCACGCTCGCCGTGCTCGACTTGGTGCGAACCCGGTTCGCCGAGCATCCGGGTTCACTGGATCAGTTTGCCTGGCCGGTGACGCGAGCCGACGCGCTGACGGCACTCGACCGTTTCGTCGAGGAGCGTCTCGCTGACTTTGGTCGCTGGCAGGATGCGATGTGGACCGGCGAGCCGTGGCTGTACCACTCGCTCGTGAGCGCCGCCCTGAATCTCAAGCTCCTCGATCCGCGCGAGGTGATTGCCCGCGTTGAATCGGCCTGGCGTTCTGGCCTCGTGCCGATCGAGTCGGCTGAAGGCTACATCCGCCAGATTCTCGGCTGGCGCGAGTACGTGCGCGGCATCTATTGGCTGCGCATGCCCGACTATGCCAACAGCAACGCCCTCGGCGCGACCCAGCCGCTGCCCGACTGGTACTGGACCGGCAAGACCGAGCTAGCCTGCCTTGCGGATGCCATCGGCCAGACCCTCGAGTACGGTTACGCCCACCATATCCAGCGGCTGATGGTGACCGGGCTTTATGCGCAACTGCTTGGCGTTGACCCCCGGCAAGTGCACGAGTGGTACCTCGCTGTCTACGTGGACGCGGTCGAGTGGGTCGAGTTGCCGAACGTGCTCGGCATGAGCCAGTTTGCCGACGGCGGGGTCATGGCGAGCAAGCCGTACGTTGCGACGGGCAAGTACATCGATCGCATGAGCAACCACTGCGGCTCGTGCCGCTTTCGCCCGGATAAGCGAATCGGGGATGACGCGTGCCCGTTCACGACGCTGTACTGGGATTTCCTCGCCCGCCATGAAGAGCGCTTCGCTGGCCATCCGCGGATGGCTCTTCAGGTGAAGAACCTCGCCCGTGTATCGCCGGATGAGCGTGCCAAGATCGCGGAGCGCGCGGCCGCCATCCGGCGCGGCGAGGTCGGCTGACGGAGCGGTGACCTTCAACGCGCAAAGCGGTGGCCTCAGTCGGCTTCGCGCTTCCCGAGCCACTCCCAGCCGGTAACGTCTGGACTATCTTCTCCGTGTTTGTAGGCGTAGGCGCGAAGCCGGGAACGCTCATCCTCGAAGAATTCGACGAGGCTGCCATAGCCGTCCTGGAGCCCAGGGATGCGACGGATGACTTCGATCGCGAGCCGATAGCGATCGAGGTCATTCATCATCAGCATGTCAAAGGGGGTGGTCGTTGTGCCCTTCTCGCGGAAGCCAAAAACGTGGAAATTTCCCTGATTGGTGTGCTTATAGGCGAGCTGGTGAATGAGCGTCGGGTATCCGTGAAATGCGAACACGACGGGTTTGCTCGTTGTGAAGATCGAGTCTGAGACCGAAGGCGGCATTCCGTGCGGATGCTGGTCGCTGGTCTGCAGGCGCATCAGGTCAACAACGTTGACGAAGCGCAACGAGATGCCGGGGATGGCGTCGTTGAGCAGGCGCACCGCAGCCATCGCCTCCAGCGTCGGCACATCGCCGGCCGAAGCGATGACGGCGTCCGGTGCCGTTCCCGGATGCTCGGTGCCCGCCCAGTCCCAGATGCTGATCCCGCGCGCGCCGTGGTTTCTGGCCTCCGTGATGCTCAGGAACGTCGGGGCTGGTTGCTTGCCGGCGACGATCACGTTGATGTAGTCGCGGGTCTGGAAGCAGTGCTCAGCGGTCACCAGCAGACTGTTCGCATCCGGTGGCAAGTAGACCCGAACGACGTCGGGACTCTTGTTCACGACATGGTTGAGGAAGCCAGGATCCTGGTGCGAGAACCCGTTGTGGTCCTGGCGCCACACATGCGAGCTGAGCAGGTATGTGAGGGATGCCACCGGTCGGCGCCACGGGATTTCGCGAGACGCTTCAAGCCACTTTGCGTGCTGGTTGAACATCGAGTCGATGACGTGGATGAACGCTTCGTACGAGTTCATCAGCCCGTGGCGACCGGTCAGCAGGTAGCCCTCAAGAAGCCCTTCGACCAGATTCTCGCTCAGGATCTCGATGACGCGCCCCTCACGGGCGAGATGCTCATCGGTGCGTTCCGTGGTTGCCATCCACTGTTTGTCGGTGACGGCGAAGATTCCGTCGAGCCGGTTCGATGCCGTTTCGTCCGGCCCAAACAGTCGAAACGTGTGCGGGTTCAGTCGCGCAACGTCGGCAAGCCACCCGCCGAGAACGCGCGTCGCCTCGGCGGTCACTCCGCGTCCAGCGGAGATGTCGACCGCGCGAGTCTCCGCGATCGGCAACACGAGATCGCGCAGGAGCAGTCCGCCATTCGAGGCGGGAATCGCGCTCATGCGTTTCACACCGCTCGGACGAATCGTCGAGAGGATCGGGATGGCCCGGCCGTCGTCGTCGAACAGCTCCTCTGGCCGGTAGCTGCGCATCCACGACTCGAGCATCGCTAGGTGCTCAGCGTTGTCCACGACGTTCGCCAGCGGAACCTGGTGGGAACGCCACGTGCCCTCGACGGGAACGCCGTCGACTTCCTTGGGTCCGGTCCAGCCTTTCGGCGTGCGGAGGATGATCATCGGCCAGGTCGGGCGCGGGGCCACCTTGGAGCCTCTGGCCTCAAGTCGTATCTCGCTGATTCGATCGGCTGCATACTCGAGGGCGGCAGCCATGGCGGCGTGCACAACCATCGGGTCTTCACCGTCGAATCCGCCGGAAACAAGAATCGGCTCGTAACCGTAGCCGCGGAACAGTTCAAGAAGCTCTGACTCTGGGATGCGCGCCAAGACAGCCGGGTTGGCGATCTTGTAGCCGTTGAGATTCAGAATCGGCAGCACTGCGCCGTCGGTCTCCGGATTGAGAAACTTGTTGAGATGCCAGCTTGCAGCGAGCGTTCCGGTCTCGGCTTCGCCATCGCCGATCACGCACGCGACCAGCAGGAGCGGGTTGTCGAGCGCGGCCCCGTAGGCGTGCACGAGTGAGTAGCCGAGTTCGCCGCCCTCATGGATCGAGCCGGGTGTGCCGGGCGATGCATGCGATGGGATGCCACCCGGCGCCGAGAATTGACGGAACAGGCCGAGCATCCCATCGCCGTCATCTGTGATCAGTGGGAACAGCTCAGAGTATGTGCCGTCGAGCCAGGTGTTGGCGACAATCGCCGGTCCGCCGTGCCCGGGTCCCGCGATGTAGAGCACGTTGAGCGACCGTTGCACGATCAGCGCGTTCAAGTGCGCATAGATCAGGTTCAGCGCTGGCGATGTGCCCCAGTGGCCGAGCAGCCTCGGTTTAATGTCAGCGGCGGTCAGCGGCTCGCGAAGCAGCGCATTGCCGCGAAGATAAATCTGGCCGACGGTGAGGTAGTTGGCGGCTCTCCACCACGCATCGATGACATCCATCGATGCATCGGTCGCATGCGAAAGCGCGTGGTCAGAAGCCGGAATCGTCATACAGCGAAGCTATGGTGACCGCCGAACAGGCCGTAGGGCCGAAGGTCCCGCCTACGGTTGCTGTGATTCGAGGTGCAGCACGGCGGCCTGAGTTCGTCGCTGCAGGCCGAGCTTACTCAAGAGCCCGGAGAGGTAGTTCTTGACCGTCTTCTCCGCCAGCCCCAGCCGGTCTCCGATCTCGCGATTGGTCAGTCCTTCGGCAACGAGCGGCAAGATCTGCCGTTCACGCATCGTGAGCGAATCGAGACGCGGATCGGTGTCGTGGCGCTCTTTGATGCGTTCAACGACCCGCCGATTTAACGCCGGGTCGAGCAGCGAGCGCCCGGCAGCCACGGCGCGCACCGACTCCACGAGCGTGCTGCCTCGGATGTCCTTGATGACATAGCCGGCGGCGCCAGCGAGCACGGCGGCGTAGATGGCGTCGTCGTCGTCGTAGCCGGTGAGCATGAGGCATCGTGTTTCTGGCAGGGCCGACCGAATGTCGCGGCACACGTCGATCCCATTGCCATCCGGCAGACGCACATCCAGCACCGCGACATCCGGTCTGGTCGCTCGAATTCGACCCCGTGCCTGTGCTGCCGTTGACGCCTCTCCGACGACCTCCATGTCATCCTCTGCGTTCAACAGCGCGCCGATTCCGCGTCGAACCAGTTCGTGGTCGTCGAGCAGGAACACCCGGATCACGTCGTCGCCTCGATGGGGACGGTCCAGCGCAGTCGCGTGCCGGTCTGATCGGATTCGAGAGTGAAGCTGCCACCGCGGTCGAGGGCACGGGTCTCGAGGTTCATCAGTCCGCTCCTGCGTGTCGAGTCGTCAATTCCGCGCCCATCGTCGGTGATCGTGAGTGTTGCGTGCCCGTCAAGCACAGTGAGGCCAATCGAGGTGTGCTCGGCCTCGGCATGCTTGACGACGTTCGCGAGAGCCTCGCGAGTCACGGCAATGACATCGGCCGCGAGCTCGCGGGTAATCATGAGGTCCACCGGCCCCGAGAAGCTCACGGCGGGTGTGCGTATCAGGCTGGACGCGAACTCGTTGGCCAGGTCGATGACGGCGTGACGCACGGCAGGATGTCCCTGACCGGTCGAACCCGAGAGCGCGAAGATCACGGTGCGAATCTGCGAAATACTGCTGTCGATGTGGCTGACCGCCGTGGAGATTCTTTCCGCAGCATCCCCCGCTGTGGTTCCAGCAATGCTCTGAAGCTCCAGCCCGGTTGCAAAGAGTTGCTGGATCACGTGATCGTGCAGATCGCGGGCAATTCGTCCGCGATCTTCCAGGAGCGCGACCTGCTGCCGAGCTGCTCTGGTCGCGGCCAGTTCCATGGCGACGTTGGCTTGGCCGGCGAAGTTCGCGGCGATCTCCAGATCGCGCCGCGTGAACTTGTCCCGCCCTCCGAGTCGCGCAACGAGCAGCACCGCTCGGCCGGGAGCGAGCAGCGGCACTGCCATCACGGGGCCGAGCACTCGTCCGTCGGTTGGCATGGTAACCGCCGCCCCAGCGTCGTCGATTTGCCGCGGCTGGCCCGCTTCGATGACGCTACCGACGATTGATCCGGCAGACAGCACTGTCTGACCTTCGATCCGCTCCTCGTCGATACCTCGTGCTGTGGCGACCATCATCCGATCAGGATCGGCTGTCGGTTGGAGCACCCAGACGACGTCCGCGTCGACGAGCTCGAGAATCCGGGCGGTCAGAATCGACAGCGTGTTCCCCTCGTCGGTTGAGAGGAGCGCTGCGGTGATCTCCGCCGACGCCGCAGCCAAGGCCTGGCGCCGAACCGTCTCGGCGAACAGTCGCGCGTTCTCAATTGCGATACCGGCCGTCGCAGCGAGCGCCACGACGAGTTCTTCATCCTCGATGCTGAACTGTCCGGATGGCTGGTTGCTGAGGTAAAGGTTTCCGTACACCTCATCGCGCACGCGGATCGGTACGCCAAGAAAGCTCTTCATCGGCGGATGATGGGCGGGAAACCCGACCGATCGAGCATGCTCAGAAACGACCGGCACGCGAATCGGGTGCGGGTCTTCGATCAGTGCGCCGAGAAGCCCGTGCCCCTCAGGGAGGTGACCGATCCGATCGATCTGATCCTGGGTCATCCCGATGTTGATGAACTGCTCGAGCCTGCCGTCCGGTGACACGACCCCGAGTGCTCCGTACTGGGCGCCAACCAGCTCGACGGCGGCCTCGACGATGCGTTGGAGCACGACCGGGAGGTCAAGATGGCTAATGATCGCTTGGTTCGCGTGGAGTAACGCTCGCAGCCGACCGTGCGCGGCCAGATCGTTGAGTCGGTCCACGCCCCACCTCGGCTGTGCCATTGGAGAGCTTCTTCCTGGGCCAGGTCTCCGTCTTCCCAGTCTATCCGCAGGGGTTCTCGGGGGACCAAAGACCCTACGCCCCTGTGCGGCGCGCGCGCATGCTCAAGGAGAGAGGCGGCGGGTCAGAATGAGCGGAACGATCGTCGTGGGAGCAGATGCCTCCGGCCCAAGTCGCGCAGCCATCGATTGGGCGGTCGCTCGAGCCGCCTCCCTCGAAACGAGTGTCGACCTTGTCCATGTCATCGACGAACGATGGTTGGGACTGCAGGACGCTCAGGACAGCGAAGTGCGCGACCACGCGGCGGCATTGCTCGCCGCAGAATTGACGCGAATCCGGATGCTGCCAAGCGGCCATGCTGTGACCGGGCGCCTGGTCATCGGCTTGCCATCGAAAGCCATGATGGATGCTTCGGTCGACGCCGATCTGCTCGTCATCGGCACCCACAAGACCGGGTTCACGTACGGCCGTTCGTTTGGATCGAAGTTCGCGAGTCTGGCCTCGCAGTCGCGGTGCGCCGTTGCCTTCGTTCCGGAGATGTTTGGTCGAACCCGTCGAGGTGTCGCGGTTGCCGCTGACACACAGAACGGTGGCCTGCACGCGATCGAGTTCGCTACAGCAGAGGCGGTCAGGACCGGTCAGGATCTTGCGATTATCGCGGCGTGGGAGGGAGACTCGCTCATGCGCCGACGTACCGATGGTCGAGCCGTGAGTCTTGCGACGGCAACGTCTGCGGCACGGAACTTCGATGCTCGGGTGTCGGTTCGCACCCGAACTTCCGACAGTGTTATGTCCGATGCGCTCATCACGGCCTCGACAACCGCCAGCGTTCTGGTGCTTGCCAAACCGGGTACAGCACCCGATGACCAGACACTGGCGACAAACCACGACGTTCTCGCGAACATCTCGAGCCCCGTGATCATCTGTGGCGTTACCCGACCGGTAGCGTCCCGTTCTTTGGTTGACGGGCCATGACGACGCGACGCGACACCACGGCGTTGGAGGCCCGGCGGGGATGATCCGACGCTACAAGTTCATTTGGACGACCCTCGTCGTCGCTGCCGTGTCGGGAGCATTGCTCTTGACGCCATGGCCGGATGCGGCACGCTGGTTGGCAAGCGTGTACGCCTTGCTCATCGCATCCCGAAGTGCCTGGTCGATGGTCAAGTCGCTGCGCGGCGGAACGTGGGGTATCGACATCCTCGCGGTTGCTGCCATCGTCTCGACCGTTGTGCTCGGCGAGTACTGGGCTTCGCTCGTCGTCGTCCTCATGCTGTTGAGCGGTGAAGCGCTCGAGGACTTCGCCGCGCAGCGCGCCAGAAGTGAACTGACCGCGCTCATGAGTCGGGCGCCCCGCATCGCCCACGTTCAGCGAGACGGCAGCATCGAAGACGTGCCGGTTGGCTCGGTCGTTCCCGGGGATGTGCTGGAAGTGAAGCCGGGCGAGGCGGTGCCGGTGGATTCAGAGTTGCTATCCGACGGCGCGTACTTCGACCAATCCTCGATCAACGGCGAGAGCCTTCCGGTGTGGACCGTTGCCGGTGCGGAGGTGCTGAGCGGCGCAGTCAACACCGACGAGGTCATCACGATTCGCGCAACAACCACGGCGCAACTCAGTCAGTACCAGACCATCGTTGAGCTCGTGCGGGAGGCTGCCGACAGCAAGGCCCCGTTCGTGCGGCTAGCCGACCGGGTCGCGATTCCCTTCACGATCGGCGCGATCGGGCTGGGGCTGATCGCTTGGGCCGTCTCGGGCGATCCTGTCCGGCTGGCAGAAGTCTTGGTTGTTGCCACCCCGTGTCCGCTGCTGATTGCCACGCCCGTCGCATTCATCGCGGGGATGAGCCGAGCGGCAGCTCGGGGTGTCATCGTCAAAGGTGGCGGTTCACTCGAGCAGCTGTCGCGGGTACGAACTGCCGCCTTCGACAAAACAGGCACCATCACGCAAGGCGTGCCGCGCGTCGACCGCATCGAGACGCTCAACAGCGAGGAGGCGGAGGTCTTGGGCATCGCCGCGTCGGTCGAGACGCACTCTGCCCACGTACTCGCTGGTGCGATTGTCGACGAAGCGACGCGTCGAGAGCTCGTGCTCCCGGAGGCGACACGCGTCACGGAAGAAGTTGCGTCCGGCTTGCGCGGCCTCGTCGGCGGAACCGAGGTCGCGGTCGGCAAGCTTGAGTTCGCCGCAACCCACGCCCAGTCGAACTGGCCAGCGCTGGCTGCCGGAGAAACGGCCGTATTCGTTTCCCGCGGTGGAACGCTCATCGGCCGAGTGGTGCTCACCGATAAGTTGCGTGCGGAGTCAGCTGACACCATGGCGCAGCTCCACAAGCTCGGGATTGCGCGAACGCTCATGCTGAGTGGTGACGCCATAGCCACGGCGCGAAAAGTCGCGACCGCCGTCGGGATCGACGACGTACGGGCGGGCCTCCTGCCGATCGACAAGGTCGAAGCCGTGCGCGCGCTGCAGCCACGGCCCGTCATGATGGTCGGCGACGGCGTCAACGATGCCCCGGTGCTGGCGGTCGCCGATGTCGGCGTTGCGATGGGAGCGCGCGGCGCAACCGCAGCAAGCGAATCGGCGGATGTCGTCGTGCTCGTCGACGACCTCGGTCGCGTGCCAGAGGTCGTCACCATCGCACAACGCACCGTTCGTATCGCTTACCAGAGCATCGGTATCGGCATCGGCCTGAGCGTCGCCCTCATGCTGGTTGCCTCCTTCGGCGTCTTGCCAGCGATCATCGGCGCTGCTTTGCAGGAACTGGTCGATGTTGTCACCATTCTCAACAGCTTGCGGGCCGGGCGGCGCGGTCGACCGTTGGCCACAACCGCGGGACCATCGAGCGTGCCAGAGAGAGTCTCGACCTCGCAACAGGGGCACTCGTGAACGACCAGAAGCCGCCGACGCTGCCGCCCCGCTGGTTTGTGCGAATCGCGTGGGTGGTGCATCGCGGCATCTATCGCATCACCGGCGGTCGACGCGGTCTGTGGTTACCGAAGCCGAACAAGTGGGGCGCCATGCGCCTCACCACGACCGGTCGCCACAGCGGTGAGCAGCGCAGCGTCATCTTGGGGTACTACGAAGACGGGCCGAACCTCGTCACGATGGCCATGAACGGCTGGGGCGAAGGTGAGCCGGCGTGGTGGCTCAACCTGCTGACGAATCCGGATGCGACAGTCGAGCTGGCCAACGGTCGTCGCGTCGTCAGCGCGGCTGCGGCAGACGGCGCCGAGCGTGAGCGCCTATGGGCCCGGTTCAAAGAAATGGGCGATGAGGACCTCGACGCGTTCGCGAAACTGCGCTCGACCGAGACGGCCGTCGTCGTGCTCAGCCTCAGGACCTAGCGTGTCGGGGGCTGCCCGATAAGGCAATAGTTAAGGATCGGCGCTCACCGCCAAGCGGGTGTTTCTGAGGCCGAGGCTGACTTTGCGAATCAGCTGGACCTACCATTCACTAGTGGCTTATGGAAGCAATGGCGTCGACGCTGTCGCGGACCTCACCCGGCGGGTCGATGAAGATGAGACGGCAGTCGGCCTTGTGCTGACTGGGTCTCAAGCGCGCCGAGGGATGGTGACGCAACACTCAGACACCGACGTGATCGTGATTGTGGATCCACGGGGCAAGGAGCACTGGCGAGGCTCTCGTTCATCGCAGCTCGACATTGCGATCTATACCCGCGATGAGCTTTCCACGCCCGCGTTGCCTCGGGTGAACATCGATGACTGGTGGAATCGTTACGCATTCACGCATTCGATAGTACTTCGGGACAAACTCGATGGGGAGGTCCAAAGGATGGTGACAGCGCAGGGAACTCTCGCCGCTGCCGAAGCCATCACAATCTCTCACGACTTTCTCGACGACTACATCAACTTCGCGGTCCGTTCGCTGAAGAGTCGCCGTGATGGCCGTCTCTGGGAATCGCGCTTGGACGCGGTTGAAAGCATCGCACCTGCTCTCGTGACGATCTATGCTCTAGAAGGTCGAGTTCGGCCCTACAACAAGTACTTGCGGTGGGACCAGATGACCTATCCGTTGCGAAGCCCTGAATTCGAAAGCGCACGCCTGCAATCGATTCTTGACGGCCTTCAGACCGAGTCACACCCCCAAAACCAACGCACTCTTTTCGGACTGATAGAGGAAGTTGCCCGACGACACGGCGCCGGTCTAGTAGTCGATGAATGGGGCCACGACCTCGAGTTGTTCAGGTAGCAAGGTCCTCACAACGGCGCTCGCGTTACTCAGGTCGAAAACGGCCGGGCGGGGGGCCATTCGCCCAGTCTGCCGTGCGCGAAGACATCGCACCATGGTGGGCCCGCCGGGGCTCGAACCCGGGACCAACGGATTAAAAGTCCGATGCTCTACCAACTGAGCTACAGGCCCTACCGTTCAAGCGTACCGTTGACTCGATGGCCGACGACTTCCACAAGCCCACCCAGTACTCGGGCGATAAGTTCGACGAGTACGAGGGTGGAGAGGACCCTGCCCAGATTTTGAGGGTCGCGCACGACACGGCGCAAGCGCTCATCGGGCGCGCTCGGCAGAGCGACGACCCCGCGGTGCTGGAGCGGCTCGTGGCATACACCGACACGCACGGCCTCGACGCGCTCGCCGA
>JBGSTT010000313.1:0-2453 GCA_041736385.1 Rhodoglobus sp.
CCACCACCGGCGTCTCCAAGCTGAAAGCCCCGGACTCAACGAGCTGCATCACCAGCACCGCGGTCGGCACCTTGCCGATGCTGGCAATGTGGAACGGTAGCGTCGCATCCCCGTAACTGAATTCAAGCCCCGGCGAGCTCACGTGCACTTGGGGCGCACCCCGGTTTCCACGCCTGCGTGTGACGGTGTCGAGGTGTCGAGTGAGGCGTTCGGTGATGCTCATGAGACGATGTCCTTAGGGTCTACTAGGTATATGACTAGTAGTAACATAGCGCAGGGAGAATCGGATGGGAAACGTCATTCTCGGACTGCTGATCATCAGCCGAAGCACGCTTTACGCGCTCAACAAACTCTTTGAGCAGGGCATCTCGCTCTTCTACTCAGCGAGTCTCGGCAGCATCCGGAGCGCCCTCACCGTGCTGCTGGATCGGGGTCACGTCACCGTGACCGAGAGCGTGGACAACGGCCGCAGCAAGAAGACCTACGCCATCACCGACGCTGGTCTTGCTGCCTTTACCGAGTGGATGCTCGCGCCGATCACATCCGGAAACCTCGAGACCATCGCGCTCTCGAAGCTGTATTTGATCGGTCTGCTTCCGGCGGATGCCCGTGCCGGCATCCTCGAAGACATCACCGCCCGCGCCGCGCGAGACCTCGCGCAGCTCGAGCAACTGGCCGGGATGCTCGACAGCCTTGAGATCCCAGCCCAGTATCGCGAGATCTTCCGCTACCAGCGCCTCACGCTGGACTACGGGCTGATGAGTCACCGGGCCGCGCGCGAGTTCTTCGCCCAAGTGAGCGCGGGGGAAGTGTCGGCGGCCCCGTCAACCCCGCCAGCCCCGCCAACCCCGCCAACCCCGTCTACCCAGACAGCCCCGTCAACCCCGCTCCGGTAGAATTACCCGCATGGCCAAGGCACCCCTGATGGACTTCGACAAGGCCCTCGAATTGTTCGAGCCGGTGCTCGGGTTTGAGGTGCACGTCGAGCTCAACACGCAGACGAAGATGTTCTCGGATGCCCCCAACCCCGCCGCCCTCGGCAACGTGCACGCCGAGCCGAACACGTACATCACGCCGGTCGACCTGGGGCTCCCAGGCAGCCTCCCGGTCGTCAACGAGCAGGCCGTGAAGTACTCGATCAGCCTCGGCCTCGCGCTCGGCTGCCAGATCGCACCGACGAGCCGCTTCTCGCGCAAGAATTACTTCTACCCCGACCTTGCCAAGAACTATCAGATCAGCCAGTACGACGAGCCGATCGCTTTCGATGGGCAGGTCGAGGTCGAACTGGCCAGCGGCAAGACCTTCACGATCGAGATCGAGCGTGCGCACATGGAGGAGGACGCCGGCAAGCTGACGCACGTCGGTGGCGCGACCGGTCGCATCCAAGGTGCTGAGTATTCGCTTGTCGACTACAACCGCGCCGGCGTTCCGCTCGTCGAGATCGTGACCAAGATGATCACCGGTGCCGAGTCGGATGCCCCGGAGCTCGCCAAGGCTTACGTCAGCGCCATTCGCGACATCGTGGTTTCGCTCGGTATCAGCGAGGCCAAGATGGAGCGCGGCAACCTGCGCTGCGACGCCAACATCTCGCTGAGCCCGCGCGGCTCCGGCAAGCTCGGCACCCGCACCGAGACCAAGAATGTCAACAGCCTGCGATCCGTTGAACGCGCGATCCGCTACGAGATCCAGCGACAGGCGGCGATTCTGGATGCCGGTGGCACGATCATCCAGGAAACCCGCCACTGGCACGAAGACACCGGTGTCACCTCGGCCGGCCGACCCAAGAGCGACGCGGATGATTATCGGTATTTTCCCGAGCCCGACCTCCTTCCTGTTGAGCCGTCTGCCGAGCTGATCGCCGAGCTACGCGCCGCCCTGCCAGAGGCGCCAGCCCTTCGTCGCAAGAGGCTACAAGCCTCGTGGGGCTTCACTGACCTCGAGTTTCAGGATGTGGTGAACTCAGGCCTGCTGGTCGAGGTGGAGGAGACGGTCGCCGCGGGCGCGAGCCCTGCGGCGGCCAGAAAGTGGTGGACGGGCGAGATCGCGCGGCTTGCGAACGCGTCATCCGTCGATCCGTCGACTCTCATCTCACCCGAGCACGTGGCTGAGGTGGTCGAGCTTGTCGAGACCGGATCCCTAACCGATCGCCTGGCCCGCCAAGTCATCGAGGGTGTGATCGCCGGCGAGGGTACGCCCGCCGAGGTCGTGCAGTCGCGTGGCCTCGAGGTGGTGTCGGATGACACCGCGCTCATCGCCGCGATCGACACCGCCTTGGCCGCTCAGCCCGACGTGCTCGAGAAGATCCGCGAGGGCAAAGTGCAAGCCGCCGGCGCCGTCATCGGCGCAGTGATGAAGGCGATGCAGGGCAAGGCGGATGCGGCGCGCGTGCGCGAGTTGGTGCTGGAGCGGGCGCAGGCGTGATTGCACGTGTCTCGATTTCGGATCAGGCGATC
>JBGSTT010000050.1:0-60346 GCA_041736385.1 Rhodoglobus sp.
TTCGTCGCGGTGCCAGCGGCGGGCCGCTCAAGGACATTCGCGGTCAATCGCGGGGTCGTGACGCTGTGCGTGGTGATGCCGTCGAGAATCAGCTGGGTCATGCTGGGCTCCTTTGCCATTGTTGGGGGTTGGTGGAAGGTAAGTCGTTGATGAGTGCTGCGACCTGCGCTGCTACCACTGCGGCTACTGGCGCGACACCGCCTGCGGTCATGATCATGCTGTAGTGGTTGACGTCAGGGATCTCGTGCACCGCGAGGTTCGGAAGCTGCGCCTGCCATCGCTCAATCGCCTCTGACGAATACAGTCCGCCGGGACGATCGAGCAGGTCGCGTGGGGCGCGCAAGAACGGGATGGTTCCAGGTAGCACCCGCAACGCAGCAAGCTGTTCGCGAGCTGCCAGCGCATCGTTGAGTTCAATTGCGTCGGCCGCCACGGCTTCGAGCAGGCTTGCAGAATGCATGGACGGTGGCACACCAACCAAGTCGTAGTCGACGTAGGCCTCGACGGCCGCTGACCAATTGCCTGTGAATGCTGGATGCGCACGCCAGAACTCGCGATAGCTCTCGTGGTCTGGAAAGGTCATCCGCAGTCGCTCGGCGGCCGGTCCGAGCAATTGCAAGGCGACATCGTCGTCGGCGGCGATCGTTCGACTCTGCAATGGCAGTCCGCCGTCAACGAGCACGATCGCGTTGACGCGATCGGGGTGCTCGTGTGCCAAGGCAGCGGCCACGAACGCGCCCATCGAGTGACCGACGAGCGTTGCGGCATCCACCCCGGCGCTGTCGAGTAGCCGCACTGCGTCATCGGCGTGCCGACGCATTCCCCACGGCCCCGGCAGGTCACGGCTACGCCCGCGTCCGCGTAGGTCTGGCGCAAGGATTCGCGCCAGCGGCAGTGCGTCAGCGAAGTGCTGCCAAGCGAGGTGCGATGCCGTGATTCCGTGGATGGCGAGCACCGTTGGAATACCCGGATCCGAGGCGCCAGCCACGGCGGATGGCTCCCACGCTCCCGCGGCGAGGTCGCCACCGGGCACCGGCACCGAGAGCGTGCGGTACTCGCTCATCTCGCGCTCCATCCGCCATCCATGGTGTACGAAGCGCCAGTCACCATTCGCGCACTGGTGCCGCAGAGCCAGAGCACGAGGTCGGCGACCTCCTCCGGTTCGAGCAAAGTCTTGATCGCGCTCTCGGTGAGCATGACCTTTTCGATGACTTCCGATTCCGGCACCCCATGGAGCTTGGCCTGATCCGCGATCTGCCGCTCCACCAGCGGAGTGCGAACATAGCCGGGACTCACACAGTTGCTCGTCACGCCGTGGGCCGCTCCCTCAAGCGCAATGACCTTGGAGAGTCCTTCCAGCCCGTGTTTCGCTGCGACATAGGCGGACTTGTAAGGCGACGCCCGCAGACCGTGAACCGAACTGATGTTGACGACGCGGCCAAACCCGCGCGCGTACATCTTGGGCAGCGCCGCACGGGCCAAGAGGAACGGGGCCTCAAGCATGAGATCAATGATGCGCGAGAAGGTCGCCGGATCGAAGGTCTCGATGGGACTCACGTGCTGAATTCCGGCGTTGTTGACGAGTACGTCAATGTCGAGTTCGAGTGCGGCGAGCGAAGCGGTGTCGGTGAGGTCGATCTGCATGGCCTCGCCGGCAATCTCGGCGGCAACTCTCTCAGCCGCAACGCCGTCGATATCCGCGACAGTCACGTGTGCCCCTGCTGCTGCGAGTGCTCGCGCCGTCGCTTCCCCGATCCCGCTCGCTCCGCCGGTCACCAGAGCCCGGCGATCATCGAGTCGAACCATGTCGCCTCCTTGCGATGAGTTCCTTCCCTCTCCTCTGGACTGTATTGCAGAAACGCGCGGCGCAACACCGAGAAAACAATGCAAAATTGCAGATATGGATGCGCATTTCTCGACAGCTCCCTTCGCCCAAGCGCCGCCGAGCGCCGATGACCTGCTCGTGCTGCTGGCCGTCGTCGGCACAGGACGCTTCACGACGGCAGCTCACGCGCTCGGAATCAACCACACCACGGTCGCGCGACGACTTAGTGCCCTTGAGAACTCGCTCGGAGGCCCATTGCTGACAAGGGGATCAAGCGGCTGGACGACCACGGCGCTCGGCGAGCAGGCTCTCGACGCGGCCAAGCGCATCCAAGAATCAATCGACTCGATCGGCGGCGGCCGAGAAGAACGACTGGGAGGCGTCATCCGGCTATCGGCGACCGACGGGTTCAGCGGCTTCGTCGCCGCACCAGCGATGCAACAGCTTCGCTTGAAGTATCCAGAGGCATCACTCGAAATCGTTGCCGTGACACGTCGAGCGTCGCAACAGCGGATCGGAGCCGACCTAGAGATCGTTGTCGGACGACCGAACGTTCGTCGAGCCGAGGCAGTCTGGCTTGCCGACTATGCGCTGGGTCTCTACGCGAGCCGCAACTTTCTTGAACAGTTCGGATTACCAGAGACGATCGCGGACGTTCGAGGCAAGCCTCTGGTGTACTTCATTGAGTCGATGCTGCAGGTCGACGCTCTCGATGATGCGCGACGAGCGATTCCCGACATGTTTGACGCCGTGACGAGCACTAATGTCTTCGTGCACGTTGAAGCGACCAGAGCGGGCGCTGGCTTCGGACTGCTTCCGTGCTTCCTTGCTGATCGAGAGCGCGAGCTTGTGCGAGTGCTTCCAGACCTCGTCGAGCGGCAGCTGCCGTACTGGCTGGTCGCTAGACCCGGGGTGCTGCAGCAGCCATTGGTGGCCGCATTCGTTGAGGCACTGCTCGAACGACTCGTCAAGGTCAAGACACAGCTTCTGGGTTTTGTTTGATCTGCGCTACAGAATCGAGATGGGCTTGACGATGTCTGCGTAAATGAGGAGCGCACTCATGATGCCAAGCAGCACGACGACTGCGAGGGTGATCGGAATGAATTTGGCGGTGTCGATGGGTCCGGGGTCTGGTCGACCGAAGAGCCTTGCGAGGAACCGCCGCAGGCCATCGAGGAGCGCCCCAGCAACGTGACCGCCATCGAGCGGCAGTAACGGAATGAGGTTGAACACGAACAGTGCAACGTTGAGCGAGGCCATGAGGCCGACGAGCGCGGCGGCACGATCAAGCACCGGAATCGTATTGATGCTCGTGATCTCACCGGCCAGTCGGCCAACACCAACAACGCTGATGGGTCCGTTCGGATCGCGCTCCTCTGGACCAAATGCCGCGTTGAAGACGTCGATCATCCGCTGCGGCAGATTGAGGATGATTCCAACCACTTGGGTGATGTTTTCACCTACCGCGGGCAGGACGGCCGTGATCGGCTGTTGCACCACTTCGGTGGCCGAGCCGATGCCAAGGAATCCGACCTGCTCGGTGATGGCTGACCCGGTGGCGTCCTCGACGATGGTGCCCCGAGCGTCTGTGACGTACCGCTCGGTCAGGAGGGGACTGGCGATAAGCGTCTGCTCAGAGCCGTTGCGATCGATAACAATGCGAAGCTGATCCCCTGGCAGCGATCGAATGATCTGTGTCGCCTGCGCCCAACTGGTAATCGCTTCGCCGTTCATGCTCACGATGCGGTCGCCCGGCTGCAGTCCGGCTGCGCTGCCAGGTGCACTCGGGTCGCCGGGAGCGCACTCCTGACGCTCACTCGTGGCGGGCAGCACACATTCTGAAACCGAGCCGACGGTCGTGCTCGGTTGCGCGATGCCGAAACCGACCAAGAGCACGGCGTACAGCAGCACGGCGATCAGGAGGTTCATGAACGGTCCGCCCAGCATGATCACGACCCGCTTGAGCACTGGCAGGTTGTAGAAGGCGCGTTGTTCGTCGGCGTCAACGAGGCTTTCCGTACTCGCCGTTCGAGCATCCTGAACCAGGGTGTCAAAAATGCCGGTGGTTGCGCTGCGCGCCCTCGCCCCCTCGCGCACGGGAGGGTACATGCCAGCCATCGAGATGTAGCCGCCGAGCGGGATGGCTTTGAAGCCGTACTCGGTCTCGCCGCGGCGCCGCGAGAACAGCGTTGGGCCGAACCCGATCATGTATTGGCTAACCCGCACGCCAAAGCGTTTCGCTGGAACCAGATGCCCGACCTCATGCAAGCCGATCGACAGTGCGAGCCCGACAACGACGATGAGGATGCCGAGGATGTAGAGCAGTACGCTCTCAACTCCCGGTGGCAAGGTCACCCCAATACGTTAGCTGCCCCGAGCCGAAAGGATGCTGTCAGCTCGCGCACGAGCCCAGTGCTCCGCATCAAGCACCGCAGCGACGCTGAGCTGCGCAGGTTCCACCGCCTTGTGCGCATCGACCACGGCCGTGACCGTGTCGAGAATGTCGAGGAAGCCGATCGCACCAGCGTGAAACGCGAGCACCGCCTGTTCGTTCGCAGCGTTGAAGACCGCCGGGTAGGTCGAACCCGCGGTGCCAACAGATTTGGCAAGTTCGACGGATGGGAAAACGCTCGCGTCGAGCGGTTCGAACGTCCATTGGCTCGCGGTCGTCCAGTCCAGCGGAACCCCAACGCCGGCCACGCGAGCTGGCCACCCGAGCGCCAACGAGATCGGCAGCCGCATATCTGGAGGGCTCGCCTGCGCGATCGTTGACCCGTCAACGAACTCGACCATAGAGTGGACGATCGATTGTGGATGCACGGTCACGTCGATGCGCTCGTATGGCACGCCGAACAACACGTGCGCCTCGATTACCTCGAGTCCCTTGTTGACCAGCGTCGCTGAGTTCGTGGTGACAACGAGCCCCATATCCCAGGTCGGATGCGCGAGCGCCTCCCGCGGAGAGACCGTGCTCAGCGACTCGCGTGACCGACCGCGGAACGGGCCCCCTGAGGCCGTGAGGATCAGGCGCGCAACCTCAGCCTCGGAACCGGAGCGCAACGCCTGTGCGATCGCGGAATGCTCGGAGTCGACAGGAACGATTTGGCCAGGCGCTGCTCGGTCCATGACGAGCGAGCCGCCAGCGACGAGACTCTCTTTGTTCGCAAGCGCGAGAATGACGCCCTTGTCCAGCGCTGCCAGGGTGGGCCCCAGTCCGACTGAACCGGTGATCCCGTTGAGCACGATGTCACAGTCGACGTCGCGAACGAGAGCGCATGCCTCCTCTGCACCGAACGCTAGGTGCTCTACTCCAAAGGCCTCCGCTTGCTTGGCCGTGACATCCCGGTTGCTGCCAGCGGCGAGACCAACGACCTCGAAGAGATGCGGATTGGCAGCAATAACTTCAAGCGCCTGGGTTCCGATGGAACCGGTGGAACCCAGAATGATGACTCGACGCATGCTGTGCCGATGCATGGTGTCTCGGTGCATGGTGTTCAGGCTATGCGATTCCCAGAATGTCGATCACGAACACGAGGGTGTCTGTGCCGCCGATGTCAGGGCCGCTGCCAGCTTCGCCGTAGCCCTGGTCTGGCGGGATGATCACGATAACCTGCGAGCCAACCTGCTGGCCCTCGAGTGCGGCCGTGAAGCCAGCAATGACGCCAGCGGTGTTGAAGGTCGCGGGCTCGCCGCGGGCCCAACTCTCGTCGAAGATCACGCCGGTGTTCCAGTTCACGCCAACGTAGTGCACCGTGACATCAGCACCCGGCTCGACCGTTGCACCACTGCCCTTTTTGAGCAAGGCAATCTTCAGGTCGGCTGGGGGTGGCGAGTTCGGAATCGTGACGGTTGGCCTTCCGTCAGCATCGAGCACAACGGTGGGGAAACCCTCGGTAGCCGGCTGGTCGACGCCGTCGGCGCGAGCCAGCGGCGGATCAGCGGGTTCTTCGATCGAAACAACGTCCACAACAAAGATCAGGTCATCGGCAGGACCGATTCCGAGCGGCTCGGATCCCGCTTCGCCAAACGCCGAAACCGGCGGGATTACCCCAACGACCCGCGAACCGACCTGCGTGCACTCGATCGTCTCGACAATGCCGATAATGACGGTTTCGTCGAGCGTGAACGCCAAGGGATTTCCGTCGTAGGTCGTCGAGTCGAGTTCGTCCCCGGTTGTGCCGTTGAAGAGCGTGTAGTCAACGTTCACGTTGGCGCCGGCTTTCGCCGCTTCTCCATCGCTAGGGATGACGATCGTACGCTCCGTCGCCGCTGGAGAGGCGAAGGTGCCGATCTCGATCGTCGGCTTCGCGCCGAAATCACCGGTTACCTTCACGGCGTTGGATGCCGAACCCGCCGGAGACCCGGCACAATCCGCGAGCTGGGGATTCGCAGGCGAACAAGCGGCGAGGCTTGCTACCAAGCCTGCAACAATGACGATCGACGGGAATGCGCGCACAGCGGCACCTTTCAGTACTGGGGAGTCGATCAACAATACTTGCCCAGGCTTGCTGAGCGTGGCATGTGCACCTGCGTTCTTGGCCAGACTCAGCCCGCCTTGGCCAGACTCAGCCCGCCTCAGCCTGACTCAGCCAGTCAGGGTCTCAACCTCATGATGGACGGGAAAGTTCACGGATGCGGCTATGAAGCACTTAGCGGCGGCCTCGGCGTGCAGGCTGCTCGCGAGCTTGCCGTCACCGCCGGCGATCGTCACGCGCGGGTGCAACGTCACCGAGGTGAAGTGACCACCGCCGTTGGCGGTCTGTTTCATTGTGCCAACCGCGGCATCCGAGTACGCAATGACGATCACGCCGTGACTCGCCGCTACGTGCAAGTAGCTCAGCATGTGGCACTGGGCGAGAGCCGCGAGCAAGAGCTCTTCCGGATTCCAGCGCCGCGCGTCACCGTGAAATGTTGGATCCGCAGACCCGAGGATGCTCGGCTTCCCGTCCGCGTCGACGCGAAGCTCACGCCCATACGCACGATAGTCGCTCGTTCCGGTTCCACGATTACCAAGCCATTCGACTCGAATTGCGTAGTGATGATCGAAGCCCAAGACTCACTCCTTTCCAGCGGGTCAACCCGGATAAACTGGGCTTCATTATGACCGACACCATCACGGCACCAGCACCAGCACCAGCCCCAGCACCAGCTAGCGACGTCAATGACATCGCTCAAGAGCGTCGTATTGTCACGGCGATTCCCGGTCCACGCTCACTCGCGTTGCACAAGCGCAGGCTCGCGGTGGTACCGGTTGGAGTCTCATCCGCCGTTCCGATCTATGTCGACCGCGCACACGGCGCCATCGTTGTTGACGTTGACGGCAACCAATTCATCGACCTGACCTCGGGGATCGGTGTCACGACCATCGGGCACACGAATGCCGCCATCACGGCTGCTGCCACCGCACAGCTCGAACGCTTCACCCACACGATGTTCCCGGTCGCGCCATATGAGTCGTATGTTCGCGTGGCTGAACTGCTCGCCGAGCACACGCCTGGCACCCACGCCAAGAAGACCGTTCTGGTTTCGACCGGCGCGGAAGCCGTTGAGAATGCTGTCAAAATCGCGCGAAAGTTCACTGGCCGCAACGGTGTCGGAGTGCTTGACCACGCGTATCACGGTCGCACTAACCTCACGATGGCGATGACATTCAAGGCCATGCCATACAGCCTGGGTTTCGGACCGTTTGCCAGCGACGTCCACCGCGCACCGGGTTCGTACCCGTTTCACGACGGCCTCAGTGGGGCGGATGCCGCGGCTCGCACCATCTCATACCTCGAAAAGAGCGTCGGAGCCACCGACCTCGCGTGTCTCGTCGTGGAGCCGATTCAGGGCGAGGGCGGCTTCGTCGTGCCGGCCGATGGATACCTCACGGCGCTGCAGGAATGGTGCACAGCCAACGGCATCGTCTTTGTCTCGGACGAAATCCAGAGCGGTATTGCCCGCACCGGTCGCTACTTCGCCAGCGAGCACTTCGATCTCGTGCCAGATCTCATCCTCAGCGCCAAGGGCATCGCAGCGGGACTGCCGATTGCTGGCGTGACCGGTCGATCAGAAATTATGGACGCTTCCCACCCCGGTGGACTCGGTGGCACGTTCGGCGGTAATCCGGTCGCCGCGGCGGCAGCCGTCGCGGTGTTCGACCTCATTGAATCCGAGAACTTGCTCGCTGTCGCATCACACATCGAAAGCGTCATGAAGCCGAGGCTGCTCGATCTGCAGGCTAAGCATCCGGTGATCGGCGATGTCCGCGGAATCGGGGCGATGCTCGCCATTGAACTCGTAGAACCGGGAACACATAAGCCGAATGCGACAGCGGTTTCCGCCATCACGACTTTCACAGCTCAGCACGGAGTTCTCACGATTTCAGCGGGCACCTACGGCAACGTGGTGCGGTTCCTCCCGAACCTCGCCATCAGTGATGCGCTACTGATCGAAGCGGTCGACGTGCTAGACCAGGCGCTCGCCGAGATCTGACCTCTAGCTCGACCTGGCCTTTAAATCGACCTGGCCGTCGACCGCCCCGGCCTACTTAGCGTCTTCGTGTTGCATCTCGTGGATGTAGTCGCGGATACTCGGCATCGATTCAAGCCTGTCGCGAAAGAAGGTGTTAATCAGGTTCACGACCTGATTGCGCGCAGCCTCAACTTGAACCGTGCGCTCCTCGTGTAGCTCGTGATCCGCTAGGGTCTGACGCAAGCCGAGAAGCGCCTTGACAAGCTCTGCCTCTTCGTCCCCCTCAAGTGCGTTGACCACAGCAAGGATTAGCTCGTCGGTTTGCGCTTGAACAGCGTCCATCGGTATCGCCGAACCTGGCTGGGTTGCGTTGTCGAGCGTTGAGATAAGCGACCAGACCTGATACAAAATCGTGGCAGGCTCATCGAAGAGCTCTCGCACAAATGCGGCATCCATGTATCGCCCAGAGAGTCGGAAGACGTTATACATGCGCTTGGCAGCTTTGCCGTAGTTCAAGCTCTTCGTCAGATATTTGCGAACCTCTTCCTGCAACTGCTCGACATAGCTGTCGAGTGCGTCGTCTGAGACGAACTGGGCGACCTTGGCGAACACGGGAACGGCATCCGCATCGAGGTAGACCTCTTGGAAGTACGAATCCAGGTAGCCGTCGAGAGCCGCGATCTCGCCGTCAGGCCCCTGCCACGTGACATCCATCACGTTGCTGGCATTCGAGAGTTGCTTTCGATTCGGGTCACTGACGACCCAGTCAAGTTTGCACCAGCCTGGGTCTAGCGCGACTTCGTCCCAGCGAAGCGTTACGGCGACGCCGTCGCTGCGTTCGACGAGAAGTTCCCCGCTCTCGATCTCCTCGAGTCGCCACGTGATCGGGCTGCCGGCACGCACTTCCGAGCCAGCATGCACACCATCAAATGCGTAGGTTCCGAGCTTGGCCTCGAGAAACTGGTAGTCGTCTCCACGGTGAGTGGTGAGAATCTTCTCCCGCATCAGCGAGGCCATAATCTGACACGCCTCTTCGCGTGTCTCGGCAATAATGTTGAGTCGTTGAAAGTAATCACAGTCGCCAGGGAAACTCTGGATCTTGGACTGTGCGGCCGATCCCGACAGCGCGAGAGCACTCTCGGCAACACCCGTTGGCCCCGTTACTTCGACGATCTTCCCGATGCGCCGGAAGCGCGCCAGATCGCGGTCACTGAAGTCGAGCATGCTGACGCGATGACCGAAGGTGCCGGTCGCGACATCCACCACAACATCGTTGCCCTCGCTGTCTGCAGAGGCTGAAATCGCCGCGAGCCACTGGATCGTTTCCTCCTCGTTGACCTCGATGCCGAGGCGAGACGCCGACTCGATTATCCGCTCAATGTCTGCCGCGGCATCCGTGGGTTCGGTAGCTGTCATCGTGGCGTCCTCTCGTTGTTGATGGCAAGAAACAGCTCGGCCTGGTCGCGGGCGTCGGCGAGCGCGTTGTGAGAAAGGGCTCTGCCACCGAGAAAGGCCGGGGCGAGGTGGCGCATGCTGGTCTGGGCCCACGTGCTGCCGTGAATTCCCATCGCGTACGACTTGATGTCGAGGGCAGCGTGGCCAAAAGGATTGCGATGGTGGAACCGTTCGAAGTAATCGGCCACGAACATCCAGTCAAATGCCGCATTGAAACCGACGAACACGGCGGATGCGCCGCTCGGCACCACCTCGCCGACCCAATCAGCGAACTTCGCCATGGCCTCGGCCGGAGGCAGGCCGGTTACAGCGAGTTGGTCCATCGATAAACCGGACACAGCGAGCGCCGCATCGAGCGCGTCTGGCGTGACGGGAGCGATTTCGACGTAGAAGCCTTGTTCTGGCCGATCGACAACGCAAGCGCCGATCGACAGCATCGAGTACCGAGCCGGGGTCGGGCCGGCCGTCTCGACATCGACCGAGATGAAGACCTCTGGCCGCCGATCGGCATTGACAGTGGCAGCCCCGTTGGCCAGACTCGCCAGCCCGGAGTCCTCGATCATGCGTACAGGCTCACAACGGCCTCGCGGAAGGCGAGCGTGTGGCGCTCGACGTCTGCCGGTGATGTGGCGGGGCTCATAAGCGCCATATTGTGGAACGGGGTCATCAGGATGCCGCGGTTGAGGGCGTGTAGATGCAGGTACTGCTGCAACTCGAAATCGTCAGCCTCGGCGGCGTCTCGCCCGTTGCTCGGTGCTGTCGGGCGAAAACTGTACTCGGCGCGGGCACCGAGTTGGGTGACTTGCCACGGCACGGCGAACTCGTCGATCGCAGCTTGGACACCGACCGTCCACTCGGTGGCACGATCGATCATCGAGTCGTAGGCGTCTGCGGTGAGCACCGCACTGAGCGTTGCAACAATCCCCGCAAGCGAGAGGGCGTTGCCCGCAAGCGTTCCGCCAACGCCGCCGACATCGATATCTTCGAGTTCGAGCGATGCGCGCACAGCGGCCGCGAACTCTCGCGTCATCCCGTAGGCCCCGGCTGGGATGCCACCGCCGATGCTTTTGCCGAGGACAACAGCATCCGGCGCCAGATTCTCGGTCGCAATCATGCCGCCGACACCAGCGCTGATGGTGTGGGTTTCATCGATGATGAGCATTGTGCCGTGCTCGGTGCACAGTTCGCGCACCGCAGCGAGGTAGCCAGGCTCCGGCAAGACGATGCCGATGTTTGTCAGCGCTGGCTCGATAAGCACCGCTGCGACGTCACCTGTCGATAGCGCTGCCGCCAGGGCGGGGACGTCGTTAAACTGCACGACCGAGGTGGTGATGTCGAGCGCAACCGGTGCGCCGATGTTGCCGCGGCGCGACACCACGTTTCCATCATCGTCGAGAGTTGCGTATGCCTCGTCGACGGTGCCGTGATAGGAGTAGTCGTGCACGAGAATCTTGGCGCGACCGGTAACTTGACGTGCGAACCGAATGAGTGAGCGATTCGCATCGGTAGCCGATAGCGAAAATTGCCACACTGGCACGCGGAACCGCGCTGCAAGGAGTTCTGCCGCTGCAGCAGCGTCCTCGGTTGGGAGCATGAATGTCGAGCCGTGCGCGAGTTGGCGCGCGATGGCAGCGACCGATGCTGGCGGCGCGTGCCCGCACATCGCCCCGGTGTCGCCCAAACAGAGATCGACGTGATCGATACCGTCGAAACACTCGAAGTGTGATCCGGCCGCCAAACGCACATAGACCGGCCATGGCCCCGGCCACTTCGACATCCAGAGCATCGGCACGCCGTCCGGCATGTGCTGGATCGCGCGCTCCCATTGCACGCGAGATCTCGGATGCTCCGCAATGAACAACTCAAGCTCGCTCTGCCATAGCGCGGCTAATCTCGCGCGATCCTCGTAGACCACTAGCCGAGTTTAGCGAGTCGCCTGCGACGCGCGGCAGCGCTAGTCTGACCAACAATGACCAGCACGAGGGCGAAGATGAACACCGCTGATGCGATGACATTAGCCTCGGCTGGGAGGCCACGAGCAGCGGCCGTGTAGATGTAGACCGGGAACGTCTCCACCGGCCCATTATTGAAGCGCGTGATGATGAAGTCGTCGAAACTCAGCGCGAACGACAGTAGCGCTGCCGCGGTGATCCCGGGCAGCAACAGCGGTAGCGTGACTCGAAGAAACACCTGTGTTGGCGAGCCGTACAGGTCACGACCGGCCTCTTCAAGCGCTGGATCCAGCCCCAAGACCCGAGCCTTCACCGTGACAACAACGAAGCTCAAACAGAACAGCGCGTGAGCAATGATGATGGTACCGAAACCCTTCGGCACTTCAGCGCTCAGGAATTGTGCCGCAAGGCCAGCCCCGAGCACAACTTCTGGGGTCGCCATCGGTAGAAACAGCAACAGACTGATCGCAGACCGGCTGCGGAATCGATACCGCGCAAGCGCGATGGCCAAGAGCGTGCCAAGCACGGTCGCAATGATGGTTGCTGCGATTCCAACGACGATGGATGTGCCGAATGCCTCGCAGACACCCTGTGCCTGACAGACGTTAGTCCAGTTGTCTAGCGTGAATCCAACCCAAACGATGTTCGACTTCACGGAGTCATTAAACGAAAAGATAAACGTATACACGATCGGAATCAGCAGAAATGCGAGCGCAAGGGCGCTGAACAGCGGAAGCACGAGTTTGCCGGGTGAGAGTCTCACAGCAAGTCCTCCGTTCCGACACGGCGAACGTATAGTCCAACGATCAAGAGAATGATCCCCATGAGCAGCACCGAGAGGGCTGCAGCAACGGGGTAGTCAAGCAGATCAATGAAGTTCGCCTCAATGACGTTACCGATCATCGACGTGCTCGCCGAACCGAGGAAGCTCGAACTCGCGTTGATGTAGTCGCCAGCGGCTGGAATGAAGGTCAAGAGCGTGCCAGACACGATTCCGGGCAACGATAGCGGAAGCGTAACGCGGAGGAACGTTGACACCGGACTGGCGTATAGATCGTTTCCGGCTTCGAGGTACCGAGTGTCGAGCCGCTCGAGTGTCACGTAGATCGGCAGAGTCATGAAGGGGATGAAGTTGTAGGTCAGGCCGAAGATCACCGCGAAGGGGGTACCGACGAGGTTGGCGTCTGGCGCGAGGATTGACAACGCCTTGAGTCCCTGAACGAATGGCGTGTCTTCTGCCATGAGTTGCTTCCATGCGAAAGTGCGAAGCAGGAACGAGATGAAGAACGGTGCGATCACCAGCGTCAGCAGAATTGCCTGCGCGAGCGGCCATGGCCGTGCCGTTACACCAATGAAATAGGCCAAAGGGTAACTGATGATGAGCGCAAAAAAAGTTGCAATAAGCGCGTATCCGAACGACCTCAGGAATTGCGGCCAGTAGTCCTGCACGACTGCGAGATAGTTCTCGATCTTGAAGGCATTCTGGAACTGGCCGACGTCGCCGAACTCGATGGGCGCTTGTAGCGAGGTCACGACGAGCGAGATCAGCGGAGTCAGGAAGAACAGCGCAAGGTAGGCAAGACCGGGCGCGAGAAGAATCAGCGCAATCCAGCTTCTGCGACGCGGGGCTTGCTCGACCGGTGCAGCACTCGACCCGAAGGCGGCGAACGCCATCTAGGACTCCTCGATCTCCGCAAGCAGCTTGTGCCTGACCTGGGTCGCGATCGTCGCGGTGTCGGTGTCTGCTTCGAATCGTGGGAGTGCGTCCGGAACATCCGCAAGCCCGAAGCCGTGCTCGACAGCCCAACTGACCCATACTTCTGCGCCCTCGTTGACAACCGGCCCGAAGACCATGTTCTGCGCGAACACGACGACGATGCCAACGCCAGGAATGGCCAACTGGTACTGGGTGCTTACCCCGCTGAACGATACATCAGTCACCCTGCCCGGTCCGAGCACGTTGGTGCCAGCACTCGCCTTTGGTGCAGCGGTGTGCAGTAAGAGCTTCTCAGGTCTGGCACCTATCGTGACCAGCCCGACGTGACGTTGGGCGCGGGCCGATGGCACCTCGACTTTGACGCCGGCGATGTCGACGACGATCGACGAACCGGAACTTGACGTTACCGCTCCCGTGAACAGGTTGGACTGACCAAGAAAGTTCGCCACGAACGCTGTCTTTGGCAGTTCGTAGAGCTCCTCCGGCGCACCCATTTGCTCGATGCGACCCTTGTTGAGCACGGCAACAGTGTCAGCCATTGTCATGGCCTCTTCTTGATCGTGGGTGACGTGCAGGAAGGTCAGCCCCACCTCGTTCTGGATGGCCTTGAGCTCAAGTTGCATCTGACGACGTAACTTCAGGTCGAGAGCCCCGAGGGGCTCGTCGAGCAGCAAGAGCGCTGGGCGATTCACCAGAGCGCGCGCAAGCGCAACCCGCTGCTGTTGGCCGCCGGAGAGCTGTTGCGGCTTTCTGGCGGCGAGGTGATCGAGCTCGACGAGCCTCAATCCCTCGTGGGCTTTTCCGATCGCATCGGCAATGTTGCGGCGACGAAGGCCGAAGGCAACATTCTCCAGGACGGTCATGTGGGGGAACAAGGCGTAACTCTGGAAGACCGTATTCACCGGGCGCTGGAAGGTCTTGACCTTCGTGACGTCTTTGCCACCGATCAGGATCCTTCCAGCCGTCGGCTCTTCGAGACCGGCTACGAGGCGAAGGGTCGTCGTCTTGCCACAACCGGACGGGCCGAGCAACGCAAAGAACGATCCTGCCGGAACCGTCAGGTCGAGCTCATCGATTGCCGTAAAGCCCGGAAAGCGCTTGTTGATCCCGATGAGTTCGAGATCTGCTCCCGCTTCGGCAAAAGTGCCGACCGCCATCAGGCGCCGAGTGATACGCGCTGGAACTCGCCGTTGAACGTCTGGTCGTCTCCGGTTTCGAGCGTTCTAAAGATGAACGATTTCGCGAGTGTTGCTTCGTCGGGGAAGATCAATGGGTTCTCTGCCACCTCTGGGTAGAGATTCGCAGCAACTTCTTGAGCACCAACTACCGGCGTGATGTAGTTCACCCAGGACGCAACCTCTGCCGCAACCTCTGGCTCGTAGTAGTAGTTGATAAGGGTTTCGACGTTCTTCTTTCTCGGTGAGCCCAGTGGCACAACGAAGGTGTCGCCCCACAGCGTGGAGCCAGACTCCGGAATCGCAAACTTCCACTTCTCGTAGCCGGCCTCTGCGTTGAGCACGGTGATGTCACCAGACCACGCGATTGCGGCAATGGCGTCGCCCGAAACAAAGTCCTGCATGTATTCGTTACCCTTGATGCCGAAGATTTGCCCGGAGAGCACGTTCTCTTCAAGCACGGCAAGCGCCGCAGAAAACTGATCCATTCCCCAGTCGGCGGTGGAAATGTCGACGCCTTGGCTGAGCATGATGAGTCCCATCGTGTCGCGCATCTCGCTCAACACCGTCACCTTGCCCTTGAGCTCCGGTGCCCACAGATCATCGATGTTCTTGAGTCCCTGCGGGATCTCTTCGGTGTTCCAGGCAAGACCGCTGAAACCGTTCTGCCACGGCATCGACTTATTGCGACCGGGATCGAAGTCAGGGTTCGCCAGAGCTGGCGCGAGGTTGACCTTGTTGGGGATGTTTGCGGCGTCGAGGTCCTGCACGTACCCGAACCGCACCAGCCGAGCGACGAGCCAATCTGTGACGCAGAAGGTATCAGCGCCGGTTGGCTGGCCCAGCGCGAGTTGGTCCTTGATGGTTCCGTAGTAGGTGTTGTTGTCGTCAACGTCGACGACATACTCGACGGAGATGCCGGTCTGCTCCTCGAATCGAAGCAGCGTCGGGTAGTTGCCGTCGTCGTCTTCGTCGATGTAGGCGGGCCAGTTCGACCACGTCAACGTCGGATCGGTTTCGGATACATCCTCAGCGGCCTCTGGGACGCTCGAGTCGCCGGGCGCACACGCCGCAAGCGCAAGGGTCGCGGCGCCAACACCAGCACCTTGAAGCAAGTGGCGCCGACTGAGCTGCGCCTGCCTTGCCTGCAGCACCAACCGGCGGATGATCGGGTCCTGTGGGAGGGGTCGGTTCACGGCAGCATCTCCTTTGCAAGCGGTATCGTACGTAACCCGATCCTGACATATCGCGGTCCCTCGCGACACCTTAAGTGCGCAAAACGGGTGCTTTGTAACATGCATTTCACGAAATCAGCACAATCTGACCCCGGATAGTGCGGAATCCACCGTCTACGTCGCTACGCTGACTGCATGAGAATTGCGGTGCCTCGAGAGATCAAGAACAACGAGTATCGAGTGGCGATCACTCCCGCTGGAGTGCGGGAGCTCACCGTTAACGGTCACGAGGTGCTTGTCGAGGCTGACGCAGGGCTGGGTTCCTCAATCTCAGATGAGGCCTATGTCGGGGCTGGGGCGCGCATCGTGCGCGACGCCGAGAGCCTGTGGACCGCCGCCGACTTGCTGCTCAAAGTCAAGGAGCCGGTCGAGAGCGAGTACCGCTATTTTCGCGACGGCTTGCTGCTGTTTACCTACCTCCATCTCGCGGCTGAGGTTGCCCTGACCGCAGCACTCACCACATCCAGAGTCACCGCAATTGCCTACGAAACCGTTCAACTACCAAATCGAAGCTTGCCCCTCCTCGCCCCGATGAGCGAAGTGGCCGGCCGCTTGGCCCCCATCGTCGGCGCGAACGCCATGTTCAAGCCAAACGGAGGTCCTGGACTGCTGGTGCCAGGAGTACCGGGAACTCGGCCAGCGAAGATCGTTGTCCTGGGTGGCGGCGTTGCCGGCACCAACGCGGTGTCGGTAGCAGTTGGTCTCGGTGCTGACGTGACGGTGCTCGACACCAACCTCCAACGATTGCGCGAACTGGACGCAATCTACGCTGGTCGCGTCACGACGCTTGCCTCGAACTCGTTCGAGATCGAGCGCGCTTTGCTCGACGCGGATCTCGTGATCGGTTCCGTGCTGGTCCCTGGTGCAAAGGCACCAAAACTCGTTAGCAACGAGCTTGTGTCGAGAATGAAGCCTGGGAGTGTTCTCGTCGACATCGCGGTCGATCAGGGCGGTTGTTTCGCTGACACCCGTCCGACGACTCATGCCGATCCAACGTTCACCGTGCACGGTTCACTGTTCTACTGCGTTGCCAACATGCCTGGGGCCGTGCCGAACACATCAACGTTTGCGCTCACCAATGCGACCCTGCCGTATGTTCGCGCGATCACGAATCTCGGTTGGCGCGAAGCGTTGCGCGCGGATGCCGCTCTCGCGCTCGGCCTAAATACCCACGCTGGCGACATCGTCAATGCACCCGTGGCTGCTGCGCATTCTTTGCCGAGTGTCGAATTGTCGTCAGCACTCAACTAGAAGCTGGGCTTGACGGCGTTACTGTCGCGGGCAGAATGCTCCTTCTCTAGTCGCACCCGATCGAATCCGCCATCGTCACGCCAGCGCCAGCACAACGCCGGGTCGTCACCTAACACCGGCGGAAGCTCGCGGCTTCTAGTGAGTGCACGGACGTCGAGCACCGTGCATCGATGGAAGAGGATGTCGGTCAGCGGACGAAGACTCGCGAGCGCGCCCCAACGCGACTGCCACTGCTCAGCATCCCCGATAAGAGCAATCTGGCTCTGTCCGTCTGACACCACAAGTTCCCGTGGGTCGGTATCGACGGAGCTGAAAAGCACAACCGAGAAGCCTTCCGCTTCGAGTCGTTGGACAGTCGCGGAAGGATGCCCAGACACGATCGCAAGCGGGCGATCGTGTCTGACGTCTGCAACGACGCCGATTCGTTCACTCACGTGGCGCGACGGAGCAAACACGACTTGAACGCGGTCCCCTCGCCAGATTCCTCCGCCGGGTGGCAGCCCAGAAACGAAGTGGGCCGGATCAAGGCCGAGAAGGCTCAACTCCTGGCGAGTGGCAGGGGCAAGCGGAAGCGTCGCACCAACCAGTGCGGCAAGCGGGTGCACGTCTGTCGACAACCGCTGCGCGGCCATGGCGACCGCCAGTCCTGCAGCGCTGCCGTCGCGCAGCACGTGACTCAGTCTGGCGACAAACTCGCTCCGATGGTCCAATGGGAAGCGAAGCACCAGCGAATCGATGTCGTCAATGAGGATCAACTCACGACCGAGTGATCCTCGGTCGCGTGTCCGACTGCGGTCGAGGCGAAGGGCAAGGTGCGAGACCTCGTCCCACGCGGCATCCGGAGACATAGCCAGGTGTCGGGAACCTGCGTGGCTACCGAGCACGCCGAGCATCGTCGATTTACCCGATCCTGGTCCGCCAATGACCAGCAGATTGCCATCCCGCTTTGGCTCGTAGGATGCGACGACCCGGCGCTGGTGCTCGGGTTGGTCCAGCAATCCAAACGGGATGCAAGCTGCCTCCTCGTCGCGACCTTCGCCGTCTTCGAGCAACACACTCGATTTAATCTGGTGACTGCTGCGAAGCACATCAAGGTCATCTTGGCGAACGAGCTTCGGGAGCGGCTCGCACCACGGGCGACGCGGTGGATCCGAACTTGTCCATCGACGAACAACGCCTTGGATGTCTGAATCATCAGTCACGGCGACTTGGACCTCACTCGGCTCACGGCCAGCCATTGCAAGAATCGCACGACCGAGGAGCGCTGGATCGAGCCGCGCGGCCGCTTCGGAGCCGACCACGGCGATGCTGTCGGTGCGGTTGTTGACGCGGAGGGATATTCGAAGGTCGGCGTTCGCGAGCACCGCGTCACGCACCGTGACACCCGGTCGCTGCGTACAGAGAATAAGGTGCACACCAAGGGAGCGGCCACGGGCGGCAATGTCGCTGAACAGGGCATGCAGCTCTGGGTGCTGATCGATGACGGTCGCAAACTCGTCGACGACAATCACGAGGCGCGGCAGGCCAGACACCTCGCCGATGTCGCGAGCCCCGGCTGAGGCGAGGATTCGCTCACGGAGTCGCAACTCGGCGCGCAGACTCGATAGAGCGCGGTTGGCCTCGGCGTCATCGAGGTCGGTGATGATGCCGACCGTGTGTGGCAATGACTTCAGGCTGGCGAAGGCGGCGCCGCCCTTGAAGTCGACGAGAAGAAAGGTCACGCGATCCGGGGAATGTGCTACCGCCAGCGACACGACCCACGAGATCAGTAACTCGCTCTTGCCGCTGCCGGTGGTTCCTCCGACGACCGCGTGCGGCCCGTCACTTGCTAAATCGATCGCGACCGGGCCGGACTCATCGACGAGAAACTGGGCACAGAGTGACGGCTGGCTGCCGCTACCGGCCGCAGGGCCCGTGGTGCTGGACGGTGCTGGGCTAATGATGGTGGAGAGTTCAACCCTGTTCGGCAGCCGAGCATCACGAGCAATGAGCTCGTCTCGAACGGCGATCTCGCGAGCACCGATTGCCCATTGCACCGCCTGCTCACGGGAGACCATCGCCAGTTCAAGCGGACCGCCAAACTGCGGGTCTGGATGGAAAGCGAGCTGTACGGTGTCTCTGTCGACAGCGTTTGTGTCGACGTGAATCGCAATGCGGCACGAGCTCGGCAGTGAGGCGACGTCGGAGGCTGTCGCGACCGTCGCGATGACGGTCCGGTCTTCGCATCGAATAAATTGAGCGGTGACGGTATCGCTCTCGAAGCGAGCATTCGTAACATGCGGAAGATGCCCGAGCCATTCGCGCTCAATCGGCGGTGCCGCGATGCTCAGTTCGAAGCTCGCTGGACTCAACGTTCGTGCGAGTTGCATGAGGATCGATCTAGCCGCGGCACGGCTCACCGTTGGGGTGCCGCTGATGCCAATCCCAAGCCGAGCATCGGCGAGCACAGGCCCGTTTTGGATGCGTAGAGTCATGCTCTCGAGTTCAACCAGATGAGCTTGCACCTCTTGGGAAAGGTTGCTCGTTGTTCCCGGCATGTCGAGCGACACCGCGCTCGAGGAACTGCCATTGCCGAGGTTCACGAACAGTGCTGCAGCGCCGTCAAAACTCCAGCGGTGGGGGTCTCCCCCACGCCAGTCTGCGAGGTCGGACCCTGTGGGAAAGCGAGTCCGTCGACGTTCACACTCAGCCAAGTGGTGCGATTCGATTTGCTCGGCGACGGCTGCGGCATCCATACGAAAGCGGCGTAGTTCACGTCGAAGCGTGCGGCGAGACCCCCAACGCGAGTCCAGGAGGCTGGCAATAGCGGTGATCGGACCAATGGCCGCGAAGATGAGTGCGAACGCTGAGCCGGTCACTTGCCAGATGACGACCGAGGCAAGAACAGGAGCCACCGTCGCGAGGAGCGGAAAGCGATAGGGTGGCGGACTATCCGGCGGGCGCGGAGCAGCGACTCGCGTCTGCGCGACGCTAACACCGCTGAGCTCGTGCACCCCTCAAGCCAAGTCGATTGCGTCAACGACGAATCGGAATGCGATGCACTCGTGTTCTTTCTTTGCCGGACCTCGCTGGTGTGGACAAGTCAGCTCACTACGAAGAACTGTTCGCCGATGTCGACTCGACTTCCTCGAGGAACGAAGTAGCGTTTCCCTGCCTCACACCGCACTGGCGGCAGTTCTGGGTCGCGTACGACCGTGCCGTTGCCAGAGTAGCGGTCGCTCAACCAGAAGGATCCTGCCTCTTGGCCGAATTCAAGATGTGTCTTCGACACGGACCGGCCGGGGTCGACAATCGTTACGAGCGCGTCGAAGTACTCCCCCGGCTCCGGTGTCGGGTTTCGACCGAGTATTCCTGTGCCGCTCAAGGTGACACTCTCACCGGTACTGAACTGAAGAATGAATCGCACTGCCGCCGGTTCGTTCCCAACGATTCGAGTCGCCTCGACGTCCGGATCCCCTGTGCTAGCTGGGATTGCCAGCGCTTCGTCGGCAGCGCGCAGCGGCTCAGGCGGAGCCAAAATCGGTGAATCGAGATCGATCTCGACAGAACCAGCAGGAAGACCCCACGGGAACGGATCAAGCGGGGCAGTGCCGGCCGTCGCCGAGGCAGGTGCCGCAGGCGCCGCAGGCGCCTCGGGCGCCTCGGGAGCCTCAGGAGACTCAGGAGACTCAGGTGCTTCCGGTGCTTCCAGTGCTTCCGGTGCTTCCAGTGCTTCCAGTGCTTCAGTTCGCGGCTCGCGCTGCACCACAGCATGACCGCACTCACCGCAGAATAAAGCGCCAGCTGGCAGCTCGGTGGCACAAAATGAACAGATCACCGCGCTCGACCATCCACTGAAACTTGGCGGCTCGGCGATCGCTTACTGACCGAGACTCGGCCGAACGAGCGCACCGAGACCTGCGCTTTGATGCGTTGCCAGCGGGTCAACCCAGCATCGAGCGTCGAGCGAAGTTCGTCAACGGCACGCCACACCGCGTCGGCGTCCTTCTCGCTTGGCGCATCGGGAGAGAAGGTTGCGCGATCCGCGACGACGGCAAGGATTCTGGGTTGCTGGCCGCCGACGAGCGTTGCAACCTCCCCTCGCGTCGAAGCTGGTTCGAGCATCACGCCGCGGTCAACGACAGTGTCCTCAAACTCCTGCCAGCCACCGGCTACCCGAGCAAGCGGCTCGGCGGCGCGACGGCGCAGCCGCCGTCGCCTGAGTTTTGCGGCGATGACCGCCGCAAACGGAGCCAACAGAATCAGGATGCCAGCCGCGATCCCGCCGACAACTCGCAGCACCGCGAGCAGCGCTTGAATCACCGGGTCGGTGTCATTAGCCTGATCTTCGACCGTCTCGGGTGGGCGCTGACGATCGATATTGTCGGTTTGCAGTACTGGCGGCGGTACGACCGTCTGCGGGCGCGCGACTGAGGCGTTCTCGACCGGCAGTTCTTCTGGGATGTCCCGCATCGGCGGAGTTGGGTCAATGGCGACCCAACCGAATGCGGTCGTGTTGACTTCGATCCACGCGGCAACGTCTGAGCCGCGCACGGTCGCGCCTGCCGGAGCGAATCCCATCACGACTCGCGTTGGGAATCCAATCTCCGTCGCCATGAGTGCCGCTGCGACCGCATACTGTTCAGCGTCGCCGATCATGCGTGGAGCCGTAAGGAGTTCCGCGATGCGGTCGGCAGAATGGCCGGATCGGCTGGGCACCTCGTTGGCGCCAACCCCGTGGCTGATATAGCCTTCGCGAGCAAGCCCAGCGAGCATCCCGGCAAGCTGCTCGCCAGGATCAGCCGACCCGGAACTGTACTCCTCAAGCTTCGCGGCAACCTCGTCCGGGACGGACTCCGGTTTCGGAACGCGCGCCGGTCCCGGGCGCAATGTTGCGACTTCGGATGCCGCTGGCTGAGTCGATTCGACAGCGGCTACCGCATAGCGATCGCCACGCACCAGCCCCCCGATCATGGCGCCGGTGCCGGTGACGTCGTTGTAGAAGAACGAAGCAAGTCGGTCCGGTCCACTGGCATCCGCGAACCGCAGTTCCTCGAGCTGGCCAACGGTTGGGAGCCACACCCCGAACTGCCCGGCAATCGTGACGTCGACCGTGAGGGCCCGACCGGCAATACCAGATTGATCCACTCTGGTTGGCACCCGCGTGAAGGAACCAGACTCACTCGCCGTGCCCGCGCTACCGACGGCGTACACGACACCGTCGTAGCTGTCCATCGTGGCGAGCCGAATGCGGGAACCGACCGGAAGTCCCGAAGCCTCGAAGAGCACGCTGTCGACAGTCTGGGGCTGCCAATACCGACGGAATCCGGCGAGTGGGCTCACGTAATCGCGTGGGTCAAACGGCTGCTCGACAGCACTTCGCAATACGGTTCGATCAACCGTTGGAGGAACGAAGCCCAGCACCGCGACCGAGGTTGAGACGACAATGAGGAGCACAAGCGCCGCACTCAGCACGGCACCGGCTGCGCTCGCGCTTCGCTTGCTTGCCGGACCCGGAGCATCCACGCCAGCACCGCCACCCGCATCTGCGGCGGCCCTCGCGCGCGTATCGAAGGTCGCGGTTCTGAGTTGGGAGAGAGCGGCTTGGCGTCGATCCCAGCGCAACCAGACCAGCCAAAGGAGAATTGCGACCAACAGCGCCAGTGCCGCCTCGAGTGGACGGCTGGGGTAAGTCGGGCCAAATGCGGTTCCGAAAACAAAAATGCCGATGGGTGGTAGCACAGCCAGCTCTGGCAGACGAGATCGAGTTGCGACGGATATGCCGATCGTCACACCGGAAAACAGCACGATGAACGCTGGCACCAGGAGGGCTTCATAGGTTCCGACCGGAAGTGTGATCGTGAGCAATTGCTTCCAACTGAGCACGATCGCCGCGAGAAGGTCAACAAGCCCGCCGACGCTCGGCAGCACTCCGGAGATCGCCTGGGCTGGAACAGCGACTGGAACACCGACAGCGAGAAACGCAGCGACTGCGACCAGCAGAACGATCAGAAAGGACCACCGAAACCTGGCCCCAAGCAGGGCAATCGCGGTACCGAGGGGAAGAGAGACCGTTACGACAACGATGATCCCCGCGCTCTCGTAGATCGGCCAGAGCGTTGTAGCGGCGAGGATCGTCGTGACAACCGTCATCATCACGTTGACGAGCACAAAGCCAGCGCGACGTGTGTTGTTGATGCCGCCGTTCATGCCGCCGCTCATGCTGCCGCGATTCTTGCGAGCGACTTCTGCAAGTCTTCGAGGTAGCCGATCGTCAAGACGCTCAGTCCGGCTACCCGTCGAAGACCGGGAATGTGCTCTGGATCGCAAATGACCGCAACCACTTCGACGCCCGCTTCGAACGTTGTGGATGCCGCTCTGAGCTCTCTTGGCGTGACAGTTGACCCACAAATCAGGAAGGCAACGGAAACCCCACTGACCTGATCAGCCGTTACCCGAGCGACATCACCGATAGTCAAGGCCGATTCTGCTCGCTCGACGAGAGCGAGGTCATCGAGGAGCCGCACACGCGTGATCGTCGTCAACGGCTTGACCGCGTAAACCTTGCGCTTGGCAAAGTCCGGTGTGAACTCGCTGGCAACGACAGTGACTGATCGAGCATCCCGAATAGCGCGGGCGCCCAGTGAACCCGCCGCGCTTACCGCGAGTTCGAACTCGTCATCAGAACCGTAGTCCGCCGTTGCGAGACTCAGCGCAACGACGAGATGGCTGCGTCGGGTCTCCTCGAACTGTCGAACCATGTATCTGCCGGTTCGTGCAGTGGACTTCCAGTGAATGTAGCGACGCTCATCCCCCGGTACGTACTCGCGGAGCGCGTGGAACGCAACGTCGCTATTCGACAGTTCGCGAGTCGGGTTTCCTTCAAGGTCGCGCACAAATCCCGCACTGACGCTGGGAATGGCAATCGTTCGAGGGTGAATGAACACTTCCTCTGGCGCAGTCCACACAATCTCGCGGCGGATAAGCCCGATCGGATCCGCTCGAACAGTTCGAACCGGGCCGATAAGCAACCGACCGCGGCGGTTCGTTGGAATCGCGAACTCGTGGCGGTGGGATTCTCCGCGGTTGAGCGATGGCAAGGCGAATGCCGCAAGCCCAGTGCCGACTGGCACTTCGACATTCACTCCGAACGTCCGGCGCCGTTCGTCGTTGCTGATCACAACTTGAGCCGTTGCAGCCGTTCCAACAACGACTTGACCACGAGTCAGCTCAAGCGAAAACTCCAGTGCCCCTCGACCGCGAAGAGACAGCAACGCCACGAGAATGAGCAGCAATCCCACGAATCCGACCGCGATGAACTCGACCCAGGCCAAACCGTAGCCAACCGCGAGCGAAGCAGGTACCAGAATCAGGATCGACCAGCCAAGCGGCGTGATGACCGAGGCGGCCCGCCGATACGCCTGCAGGACGGCTCTGCGGGCAACTCCAAACGCGCGGACAGCGCCAACAACAAGGTCGGCAGCGATGCCGGTTCGCTCGCCGACAATCCGAGTGCGGGCATTGGTGAGCCCGCGAGTGCCGGTCGTGTACTGGGCGTCGGTGCGATGCGTGGGATCGGCGCCGCGCTGCGGGGATACCTGCACGGGCGGCGCAGTCTTCTGCGCAGCCATTACACGGCGAGCCGGTCGCTCGGCGGCGGGGTTTCGAGCAGAATCTGCGCAACAACGCTCGAGGTTGTCACGCCCTCGAACTCGGCCTCGGGATCAAGCATCAAGCGATGAGCGAGCACGGGTTCGGCGAGCGCCTTGACGTCATCCGGAATCACATAGTGGCGACCGCTTGCCGCAGCGAGCGTCTTGGCGGTGCGCACGAGCGCGAGCGCACCCCGAACGCTTGCGCCCAGGCGCACTTCCACCGTCGAGCGGGTTCCCTGAACCAGCCGACTCACGTAGTCATTGATCGTCGAATCAACGTGAACCGTTCTCGCGAGCTGGCTCATCTCGGTCACAACATCCGCGGTCACGATGCTCGCGACGACGGTTTCGTGCGCCTTGACGCCTGCGCCTTCGAGAATGCGAAGCGTCGAAGTGTGGTCAGGGTAGCCGATCGATGCCTTCATGATGAAGCGGTCGAGTTGCGCTTCCGGCAAACGATAGGTGCCAGCCTGCTCGATAGGGTTCTGTGTCGCAATCACCATGAATGGTGCTGTCACCGGATGGGTGACGCCGTCGACGGTTACCGTCGATTCCTCCATCACCTCGAGAAGCGCCGCCTGAGTTTTTGGACTCGCTCGGTTGATCTCGTCAGCCAAAACAATGTTGGCGAAGATCGGCCCGCGGTGGAACTCAAATTCGCCGGAGGATTGATTGTAGATGCTGACGCCGGTGATATCGCCAGGGAGCAGATCTGGAGTGAACTGGATGCGACTGCTCGTACTGTCAACAGACTGTGCCATCGCCCGGGCCAAAGACGTCTTCCCGGTGCCCGGAAAGTCCTCGAGCAGCAGATGACCCTCGCTCAGGAGAGCGGTAAAGCCCAGTCGGATCACGAAGGTCTTACCGAGCAGCACTGTTTCGACGTTCGCAACAAGGCGATCAAAGATCCCAGCGAACCACGTCGCTTGTGCTGCTGTCATCGTCATGGTCGAACCTCATTCTGGATGGTCGCTCTTCGTTCAACCGACATAGTCGAATCCTTGGTACACGATCGAATAAGTCTGGCCGTTCGCCGTCACGATCACGGTAGCGGTCGGCAGTTCGACGCTTGGGAGCGAGTCGCAGGTTCCAGCGCTCGCTGCGACAAACAGCCCTGGGGCTGGCCCACACGCTACCTCGACGTTGCCATACGCACCCGTCGGTGACCCAGTCCAAGAGAACGTCCCACCGTTGTCGAATGGGTCACCGGTTGGCACGAACAAGATCCCGATCAGCCGCGGGTCGACCGGCACTCCGCCGAGGCTAAACGCACCCGACCAAGCGCCGCACACGGTTGGGTTGTCTGCTCGACACGCTGCAACCCGAACCTCGGTAGCCTGACCGTACTGGGTACCGTCCGCGGTCAAGAAGCTACCGAGCCCAATCGGGCCGTACTCGATCCCTTGAACTGAACCGCCGGCTAAGGAATAGCGCACGACGAAATTGCCGTCGAGGGCGGTGGAGCCCATCGAACCGCCGAGCAATCTGAAGTCGAAAGCCGGTCCGTTCGGTTCCGGTCCAAAACCGACATCGAGTGTCGTAATCACGCCCGGTACCGTCGTGGCCGACACGGTTGCGCTCTCCGCGCAGCCCTGAGCGTTGGTGGCGAAGACCACGAAGGAATAGTTCTGGTTCGGGCTCAAGCCGGAGAATTCGAAGCTGGTGCCAGCTGTTGCAATACCGGCACTCGAACAGCTGGGGGGCGAACCGTCGACGGCGAACGCGCGGTACTCGGTGATTGGGCTCCCGTTCGCACTGAACGAGCCGTTCCAATCAAGCACGATCGCGATATCACTGATTGCCGTAGCGGTTGGCGCAGTGGACGGCAACGGCGGACCAGAAGGCGTACCTGCGCCCGACGAAGAGTTCCAAGTTGACAGTGCTGGGAAGGCCTCGTTCCTCGCGCTGACGGCGAAGCTATAGTTCGTGCCATTGCTTAGCGCCCAAGCGGTCGGGGTATCCCATTCGCACACGCCATCTGCGCAACCGGCGGTGGCAGGAGAGACGTCAGCCGTGAACCCGGCAAGCGAGATGCGGTAGTTGTTGACCGCTGAAGCGCCAGCCGGAGCCTCGACTTGGTTCCAGCGCAGGCCGAGACCACGGTCGCGAGTGGACGCTGACACCCCAGTTGGGGCTGCGGGGAGAACATCAGACCAAACTCCGCCACCAAGCGTACTCGGATCGGAGTCCCCGACCGAGTTCGTCGCAACGACCGTCACCCGAACGGCGCTGCCTTGCCCGTTCCCTGGCGTTGCAATCGTGCACGTTGTTCCTGAGCAATTCGTCGTCTCGACCGGTGCCCCTCCGAGGGTCTCCGTCGTGACCCGATAGTTGCTAATTGGCGAGTTGTTGAACGGACCTGCATTCCACCGAACCGTGATCGAGCGATCTCCAAAGCTGGTCATCGAGATGTTGCTCACCGGATCGGGACGATCCTGAACCGAAATCTTCACTGTCGACCAGACGAAACGATCTGGGTCGTTGGTGGCATCCGCGACCTGATATTGCAGGTTCGTATCGTTCGGCTCGGCGTTCGCTGAAACGGTCACCGTCAGCGCACTCTGGTTCGCGCTCGGGCTCACGGTTACGCCAAGAGGCAGGTCAGCTCCGTCAAGGCCGCGTATGTTGACCACTCTGAGGGGCTGGCCAGGGAACGGATTGGTCGCTTCGTCGTTGGCGAGCACGTTGATCACGGTTGTCTGATTGCGAACCGTAACCGCGGTGTCTGCACCGGGTCGAACGAGTGGGCGCGTCGAAGGCACGATGGTCAGCTGAATGCGACCGGCTTGGCCAACGGTCAGGTCGTCCCTGACGCCAAGGCTCAGAGTGCTTGCCGAACCCTTCACCGCGCTTGCGTCGGCACGCAAGGTCAGCGTGGTCCCCGCGAGCGTGTAGCTGAAGCCCTCAGGTTCCGCCCCCACGACCGAAAAAACAAGCTCGTCGAGGTCGTCTGGATAGGGGTAGTTCGTGAGCTTCAGGAGATCAAGTACCTTTTCTTGGCCCGGCTCGAACTCCAGGACAGCGCCAGCGAAGACGGGCGCTTGATTCTCCCGCGGGTTGACTCTGATGGGTAGGACAAGGATCGCGGTGCGCCCAGCCGGATCGCTGGCTGAAGCGCCGTCCGTCACCTCGAAGGAGATCGAAGCCGGACCGAAATACTTGTCAGCCGAGGTGTAGACGAGGGTATCGGCATCGCGGACGAGTTCGTCACCATTCGCGAAGGTCGCTCGCACCGTGCTCGCATCCGTCAATTGCACCGGGTTCCCCCCGACGGCAATTACGTAATCGTTGAGGTCGATAACCAGGGTGTCTTCACTGATGACCTCCAGCTCTCCAGCGCGGCGATCAATCTGCGGAAGTGCGTCGTTGAGGCCCGGTACTCGAATGAACGCGTAACTGAAGACCGAGCTGTCATCAGGATGCGTAACCTTGAATGGAATGATTTGGCGTCTGTCGCCAATGGTTACCTCGACCTGCTTTCCGGAGATCACTCTGGCGGTGCCGCCGAAGCCTTCATAGATCGACAGCCCCAGAGCGGAGGGATCGCCGTCCGCGAAGAAGACCTTCGACAGCACGTTGACCGTGACGGTCTCACGGTCGATGATGTCTGAGAGCGTTAGTACGCTGTCGCGAGCGACCGGGTAGGAGAACTCGGCGTTCGGATCGACAGTCACGCGCACGAAGTTCTGGCTCGAGCCGCCGAACTCGTTCTCAATCGTGTAAATCACGCCGTACTGACCCGGGATTTCCGGTGGCGCAATTCGCACCAGGTCATCGACGATCTCCGCGGTTGTGACCGGGTCGTTGGGTTCGACCGAGGTCACGGACAACGGACTACCGTCCGGGTCTGAATCGTTCGCAAGCACTTCGACAGAGACGGTCACGCCAGGTCGCACGACGACTTCATCGACGATAGCGACCGGGTTGCGCGCCCCATCCAGTCGCGCGCTGATACCCACTCGAACCGTTCCCGTTGCCCGTGCCCCGAGAGCGTCGATCACCGTGTAGCTAAACGTGTCTGTGCCGGCTGAGTAACTGCCTGCCTCGTACACGATCGTGTCATCCTCGACCGCTGTCACCGCGCCCTTTTCGGGATTCGTCGATTGACCAAGCAACTGCACAGAATCACCGTCAGGGTCAGTACCGGTGAGGGGAACGCGGATGCGCACAGTTTCGCCAGCCAGCACTCGAGCTGTCACGGTGGTGGGTACCGGCGCGTTGTTGGTGGCGACATCCGCCTCGCGCACTGCGATGCGCACTTGAGCCGTCGCCGCCTGGCCGTCCGGTCCAACGACGCGGTATTCCGCGATGAAGTTGCCGGTAGTGGTCGGCGCGAGGTAGCGCAGTTGATTGCCGGAGGCAAAGAGCAGCCCAGCGCCGGATGGCAGTTCGCGAGCGAGGACGGGATCCAGTCGAAGATCGAGCCCATCAGGATGCTCGTCATTGCCAAGTACCGGAACGTCGATCGCGTCCCCTACTCGCACCGTTATCGAGTCGTCGAGAGCGATGGGCGGCTGAACGCGCCTCGGTGCCGGAATCTCGATCACGGTGATCACGCCTTCTGACTCGGCTAGCCCGTTGCTGATGCGGTAATTGAAGGACACCGGGCCGTCATCGAGGGGAGCCTCGAGGCTGACTCGAACGACGCGTTGTTCAATGACCTGTGCTTGAACCCCCGAGCTGTTCGATAGCCCAGAAATACCGGTGACCAGGAGCACACCGCCAGCGGGATCGATGTCGGTGGACGCGACATCCACGCGTTCGTTCCGAAGTGTCTGAACGAACACGGTCTTGGGAATCGTGATTGGGCGCGTGTTCGCATCTGGTGGTCCAGCGACGTCGATCCGAACCGTGCCGGTAGCCGACTGGTTCCCGTCTGTGACGACGTATTCGAGGTAGTGCGTTCTGACGTCTGAACTCACGAATCGGAACGTGCCCGTTTCGTAGCTCGGCGTGATCGTCACATCCGCCTGGTTGGGAACGCTGTTGAGCCGAATGGTTCCAGAACCGCCGCGCACGTGCGTGAGAGGTTCAACCGTAATCTCTTGGCCAGCGTAGGTAAGTACAACGAATGCGTCAGCGACGATCGGCACGTCACCGATCGCGCTCACGGTGATGGCTACGTTCCCGGATGCCTCGGCGCTGCCATCAGAGACCACAAGCGCGATCGCCTTCTTGGCCGACCCGCCTCCGGTGTCCGAGTAGACAATCTCTCCGTCGGGTTGGTAGCTCACGGTGTCAGGCGCAGCGACGAACGCGGAGGTCAGATAGAAGGGGTCACCATCGGGGTCAACCCAGTCGCCCAGCACATTATCGGAGACTCGCCCACCAGCTTCGACGGCAAGCTGCGTTGCCCTCACCTGTTGCGGTGGTGAGTTGTCGGTGTCGGCGCGGATGTCGATGACGACCTCCGCGGTTGCGATACCGCCACGACCGTCGGAAATCGTGTACGGAAAGCTCAATTGGCCGGTTGTGCCTGCGGTGAGTGTGAGCTGAATTTGCTGACGCTCGTTGATGAGCTCGATCCTGCCGACGGCTTCATCGATCGGCGCAAGATCACTAACGACGAGCACATCTCCGTTCGCGTCGTAGTCGTTGAGCAACACCGGCACGACCGTCGATTGGCCGGGCCTGGCCCCGAAGCTGTCGTTGACTGCGACGGGCGGCACCTGGATGTTCTCGATTTCCGGCGGGTTCTCGGTGTTGTTCTGCTGCTCTTGGGGCTGCTCCTCATCCGTGACGATGAGCTCGTCCCAGTTGTCGATGAGCTCCCCAGAACGCTGAACAGCCCACGTTTGTCCGGAACGGCGATCGTTCAGCACGGTCTGATTACCGTTCGCGACGAACTCGAGTTCGGCGGCAAGAACAATACCTTCCAGCGAAAACTGGGTCCCAGAAGCGCCATCCTCTTGGCAGCCACGCCACGCGAGGCCGCTCGCCCAAGCTGCGAACTCGCAGTCCGCAATTCGGAAGGGTGCAGCGGCACCTGAACCGACTTGATCCAGTACAGCGACGGGTTCTGCACCGGAAAGTGGCACCGCAACAAGTCCACCGTTATGGGATACGAGCACGCGATCGCCCGTCGCACTCGCGGTCTGAAGGACCGCACCGCTGGTCACACCGAAACCCCCGGCGAGGTCGACGCTCCGAGACTCGAAGGTCAACTGTCCATCAAGGGGATCGAGAATGACCCAGACGCCGTTCACCGAACTGATGCTGATGCGCCCGAGTGCAGCAGCCGGAATCGTCAGCGGCGCGGTTGATTCGACCGCGTTTGAGCGGGCGATGTTGAGTGCGTACACCTGTGAGACCGCCGGCGAGAATGCGAACAGCCTGCCAGCCGGGTCGACGCTGACGATGGCGTCCGTTCCGAGACTGAGGGTTGCTGGCGACTGCGAGTCGAAGTCTGCGAAATCGGATGCGGCGACGATCCAGAGCTCACCAGTGCCTTCCTCAAAAATCACCACGCGTTCTGCTGCGAGAAACACCTGCGGCTGGTTGGGAGGCATGGGCACCGTATCGGCGATGTCCGAGCTAGCCGGGTCGATGATGTCGACGGCACTCTCGGTGCGGTCGAGCATGAGCACCCGAGAACCGCCCTGAAGCACTTCGAGGTCGGTGCCAGCTGTCGAAACCACCGAGTTGAGCTCAAGGATCTCGGTGTTGGCGCGCCCGATCGCTTGCTGCTCGCTGTTCGCAACCCACACGGCTCCGTCACCCAGATCTAGGCGCTGCGCCGGATAGCCGGTTGAAACAACCGCGGCTGTCACGACGAGCGCAACCAGAGCAACAGCAGCGACGCCAACGCTCGCTGCCTGCCGCGCCCGTGATTGCCGGTTCCTAACCACGAGGGCTCATCATGCCGGGATGTCCGCGCATTTTTCCGCGCTCGGTGAGCCGCTGGACCCGGCCCGCATGACTGTCACAACGATGCACAACCGCTCGCCAGGCTCGCCATCAACCACAAATCGCGAGTCTTGTTGCTGCACCTCCGGTTGGGACGGACCGGTGCTAATCCGGTAGGCGCCAGCATCGCCGATGCCGGGATCAGCCCAACTGAACTCGACCACATTCTCGGTAACGATGGCTGAGATGTTCGTCACGGTCGGCACATCGGTTGAGGTCGCTCTGAGCACCGCCACGACGGCAACCGCAGCACCAGCGATCGTGGCGGCCGCGATGGCCACAATGACGAGCGAAAGCGTTCGTTGCGGCAGCGCACTGGTTCGAGTCCCACTCCCCGTGCGTCGAGCCTGCGAGCCGTTGTCTGGCGAGGCGCCCCCGCCGCTGGGTTCCACGACCACGCGTCGGCGGCGCCGAGAACCGCGGGCGACGGCTGCGCTATTCACACCAGCTCGCACAACCGTGCGTTCCTCAAGATCACCCACCGCTGTCGATGCCCACTCATCGACAGCAACCTCAATCGCCGTTTGCGGCAGGCCAAGTTCAGATTCGATGGTCTGCAACTCGTACAGCAATTCGAGAATGCTGGACTGACGATTCTGCGGGACACGCGAAAGCGCGCGCATGAGCACCGGCTCAAGCGTTGATGGCGCATCCGGCCGGCCGACCGGTTGCGGCTTGGCCCGCGAGATGCGCGAGATGAGCGCGGCAGAACTGTTCTCCCCGCCGGCAATCTCGAACGGAGACCGCCCTGCGAGAAGTGAGTAGACCGTCGCGGCAAACGCCCACACCTCTGAGCTGATCGTTCCGGCCGTCTGATCAGCGAGAACTTCTGGTGCCGACCAGGGAATCGATAGTCCAACCGCTTCACGGTCATCCGACTCTGCCAGCGTCGCCGCGATACCGAAGTCTGACAGAACGGGATGCCCATAGGCCGTCAGGAGAATGTTCGACGGCTTAATGTCGCGATGGAGCACGCCAGCGCGGTGGGCCGTTTCAATCGCGCTACCGATGCGAATCGCGATTCTCAACACCTCAGCGACCGGTATCCGCTCGGCACGATAGCGCTGACTTAGCGCCGGCGAGCACAGTTCCATCACGAGGTATGGCCTGCCATCGGAGGAAACGCTGGCTTGATATACCGTGAGGATTCCCGGGTGTGAGCTCAATTGCGCCATAAGGTTTGCCTCCGCCTGAAACATCTCGCGAACGTGGTCATTGACCACTTCGCTGAGCATGACTTTGACGGCCACTTGGCGGCGAGGCAGGTTCTGCTCGTACAGAAAGACATCGGCAAAGCCGCCAGAACCGAGGATTCTGACGTGTGAGAAACCGGGAAGCACCGGGGGTTGCGAAGGAAGACGACGCTCCATGACGCCCCCTCCCGATCGCTACGGCTCCCCTATTCTAAGCAACACCACGGCCGTGGAACCGGGGTGCTCCCCGGACTGGGGGTGCCGCGCTAGATGCTCGACCGGCGGGTGGCTGCCCGTCAGCTGGCCGCCGTCTTGGCAACGTCGATTATGACAACCGTGACGTTGTCACGACCACCAGCCGCGAGCGCGGCATCGACGAGGGCGGTTGCCGTCTGCTCTGGTGACAGACCTGCAGTGAGGTGCAATCGGATGCGTTCGCTATCGAGCTCTTTCGTGAGTCCATCCGAACAGATCACGAGACGCATTCCGGCACTCAGGGGGATCATCCAGTAGTCGGGTGATGGCTGCGCACGAAAGCCGACTGCGCGCGTGATGACATTGCTGTCTGGATGATCCTCGGCCTGTTCCGGGGTCAGTACGCCAGCATCAACAAGTTCCTGAACCACCGAGTGGTCGACAGTGACCTGACGAAGCTGGTTTCGCGCGAAGCGATACACACGACTGTCTCCAATGTTGAAGACAGCAAAGGTCGGAACCCCATGCTCGACGACGACGGCGGCACCAGAGACCGTAGTACCAACACCCAAGACGCTGCCCTCTGCCGCGGCGTCTATGTCGTCAGTGGCCCGCTCGAGCGCGAGCACGATATCGCCGACGGCGACAAACTCGCCAGTACCGAGCTCGGCCAGGCGGGTCACAACGGCGTCGCTCGCAACGTCGCCGGCAGAATGGCCACCCATGCCATCGGCGACAGCAAAGATCGGCCAGGTCACAACGAAGCTGTCTTCATTCACCGCGCGGCGATGCCCGGTGTCCGTTGCCGCAGCCCACGACACCGACAGACTCTGCGCGCCGTCGGAGTCATCGAGGACGACGCGCCCGGAGACCCCGTGACCAATCTCGGTCACCCTAGGCCTCGCCCAGCATCGGTAGCCTGAAGCGAGTCCATTGCCTCGAGGATGTAGAGCACGATTCCGTCCCCCATGTCCACTTGTGTGCCAGCAGTGACGACGACGGACTCGCCTTGGCGCATCCGACGGGTTGGTGAACCTGGAACGGTCACCAGCGAACCATTCGTTGTTCGTAAATCCGTCACGACGAGTGAAGAGCCAACTTGGCGGATGCTGAGATGACTCCCCGATACCAACTTGCCCGGCGAGTCCACCACAACGAGCCGCGGCGACACGTCTTGGATGATCCGCGGCAGTCGTGGGCGACGCCCCAGAATCACGGGAACTTCGAGCGCACGGAGAACGGACTCTCCGATCCGCACTTCGTATTGCCTGCGGCGTGCGGCGGGCGGCATGCTGCCGGTGTCGTCAGGCGACGGTGTCGACAATGACGACGGTGGCGGCGAGAGGTGAGGAGTTGAGACGACGGTGTCTGCAAACCGCGAGAGCTCGTCTGGCTCAAGCTCACGATCGGCCGCGACCGAGAGCACGGTGTCGTCTGCATCACGGTTCACTGTGCAAGCGTACGACGAGCGCTCGGTATCGGCCGGGCAGGACACCTACCCGATAAAGCTCATCACGTGCTTAATCCGTGTGTAGTCCTCGAAGCCGTAGCTTGAGAGGTCCTTGCCGTAGCCGGAGTGCTTAAAGCCGCCGTGCGGCATTTCGGCGACGATGGGAATGTGGGTGTTGATCCAGACGCATCCGAAATCAAGGTGCTTGGCGAAGCGCATCGCGCGCGAGTGATCCTTCGTCCACACACTCGAAGCGAGTCCGTAATCGACGCCGTTGGCCCACTCGAGCGCCTCCGCCTCGCTGGCGAACTTCTGCACGGTAATGACCGGGCCGAAGATCTCGTTCTGGATCACGTCATCCGTCTGCTTGAGGCCGGACAGAATGGTCGCTTCATAGAAATAGCCGATCGCGCCTTGGCGCTTGCCGCCGAGTTCGATATTGGCATGGGACGGCAGCGCGTCGACAATGCCGGAGACGCGCTCGAGCTGGTTGGCGTTGTTGACGGGGCCGAAGAGGATGTCCTCTGCGCTCGGCGCTCCGGTCTTGGCGTTGTCCTTCGCCCACGCGACAAGTGCGGCGACGAACTCGTCGTGAACGTTCTCGTGAACCAGTACACGCGTCGCGGCGGTGCAATCCTGACCAGCGTTGAAGTAGCCTGCGGTGCCGATTCCGTCGACCGCCAATTCGATGTCTGCATCATCAAAGACGACAACGGGGGCCTTCCCACCCAGTTCAAGATGCACACGCTTGAGATCGGATGCCGCGGCTCGAGCCACTTCCATGCCCGCACGAACCGAACCGGTGATCGAGACCATCTGCGGAATCTTGTGGTCGATCATGAGGCCGCCGGTCGTGCGGTCACCCGTGATCACGTTGAGCACACCTTTTGGCAAGAACTCTGCCGCGATCTCTGCGAGCAGCAGGGTCGATGACGGGGTGGTGTCGCTCGGCTTGAGCACCGTGGTGTTTCCGGCCGCAATTGCCGGTGCAATCTTCCAGACCGCCATGTTGAGCGGGTAGTTCCAGGGTGTTACCTGACCGATGACGCCGATCGGTTCACGGCGAATCGACGACGTGTGGTCCTTCATGTACTCAGCGGTCGCCATCCCAGAAAGGTGACGCGCTTCCCCAGCGAAAAACCGAATCTGATCGACCGAGAGCATGATTTCGTCGTCGACGAGGCTTGCGCGTGGCTTGCCGGTGTCTTGGGATTCCAGATCGGCAAACTCGGCCGCGCGTGATTCCATGGCGTCGGCAATCCGAAACAGCGCCAGTTGGCGCTCGGCTGGCGTGGTTTCACCCCACCCATCAAAGGCGGCTGCTGCGGCCTTGAATGCGGCATCGACATCCGCACCTGTTGACACCGGCGATGTGGCGTAATCCTGCTCAGTTGCCGGATCAATGAGGCTGAAGCCGGAGTTGCCGGTGGCGTCAACGTATTCGCCGTTGATGAAGTTCTGGAGCTCAGTGGATGCACTCATGTCACCAACCTAGCGAATGCGCCCCGTGGCATCCACAAGGAATTCAACTGATTTCGATAGAAAAACCGAGTCGTTGCTTCGGAATCGCTTGTATGGGTCGGTCCCGAGTGACAGAATCGGAGAATGGCATCTCTCGCGCGGCCGTCGGGTCCCAAGACCGTGCAGCTTGACGAGGTGTCGAAGGCCATTATCGAGCAACTGCAAGGCGATGGTCGGCGCTCCTATGCCGAGATCGGTAAAGCCGTTGGACTGAGCGAGGCGGCCGTTCGCCAACGCGTTCAGAAGCTAACGGATGCCGGCGTAATGCAGGTCGTCGCGGTCACTGACCCACTTCAGCTCGGTTTCTACCGCCAAGCAATGGTTGGGATCAGGGTATCTGGAGACACGACGGTCGTTGCTGAAGCGCTCAGCAAGCTCGCGGCTGTCGACTATGTCGTGTTGACCGCTGGAAGTTTCGACATCCTCGCAGAAGTGGTCTGCGAGAACGACGATGACCTCATCGAATTGCTCAATAAGGAGATTCGAGGCATTGACGGGGTCCAATCGACCGAGACGTTCGTTTATCTGAAACTGCAAAAGCAGTTCTACAACTGGGGAACAAGGTAAGAAGAAATGACAATCACACAAACCGACATCTGGAACGAAACCGAGCTCCAGCAGAAAGCCAAGGACCACCTGTGGATGCACTTCACTCGCCAATCGGTCATGGAGAACGGCAACGGGGTTCCCATCATCGTCAAGGGCGAAGGTCACCACATCTGGGACAGCACCGGGCGGCGCTACTTCGACGGACTGAGCGGGCTGTTCGTCGTCAATGCCGGACACGGAAGACGTCGCCTCGCTGAGGTTGCCGCGAAGCAGGCTGAGGAGCTTGCGTTCTTCCCGCTGTGGTCCTACGCACATCCGAGTGCCATCGAGTTGGCCGATCGACTTGCCGGCTATGCGCCAGGTGATCTCAACCGGGTGTTTTTCTCTACCGGAGGCGGCGAAGCGGTCGAAACCGCGTTCAAGCTTGCCAAGTACTACTGGAAGTTGCAGGGTCGGCCGACAAAGCACAAGGTCATATCGCGTGCGGTGGCGTACCACGGGACCCCGCAGGGAGCGCTAGCCATCACGGGCATCCCGGCCATGAAAGAGATGTTCGAACCCGTTGTGCCAGGCGGATTCCGGGTTCCAAACACGAACTTCTACCGCGCGGAAGAGATGGGCTTCGTTGCCTCGCACGGCGCAGACGAGGCGACGGCTGAACGGGAGTTCGGACTCTGGGCCGCGAACCGCATCGAAGAGATGATTCTGTTCGAAGGGCCAGAGACGGTCGCTGCCGTTTTCCTTGAGCCCGTGCAGAACTCCGGTGGATGCTTCCCGCCCCCTCCCGGCTATTTCGCGCGAGTTCGGGAGATCTGCGATCAGTACGACGTGCTCCTGGTGAGCGACGAAGTGATTTGCGCCTTTGGTCGGATCGGCGAGTTCTTCGCGTGCGACGCATACGGTTATGTTCCCGACATGATCACATGTGCAAAGGGAATGACGAGCGGCTACTCGCCCATCGGCGCGACGATCGTGTCGGATCGCGTGTACGAGCCCTTCAAGCACGGCGCGACATCGTTCTATCACGGCTACACCTTCGGAGGCCACCCGGTCTCTTCGGCCGTTGCGCTGGCAAACCTCGACATCTTCGAAGAGGAACGACTCAACGAGCGGGTGCGCGAGAACTCGCCGCTGTTCAGGGCTGCACTCGAGCGACTGACCGACTTGCCCATCGTCGGCAACGTTCGAGGCGACGGCTACTTCTTCGGAATCGAACTCGTCAAAGACAAGGCGACGAAGCTCACCTTCAACGATGATGAGTCGGAGCGGCTGCTCCGCGGCTTCCTGTCGAAGGGCCTATTCGAAGCCGGCTTGTACTGCCGTGCTGACGACCGCGGCGACCCGGTGATCCAGCTCGCCCCACCGCTGACGATCGGGCCGAGTGAGTTCGACGAGATCGAAGGCATCCTGCGCTCGGTACTCACCGAAGCGTGGACGAGACTCTGATTTTGGTGCGATGGTCGACTATCGCGAGTTGAGTTTTTGGCACGCGACGGTGCCAGACGACCTCAGCCCGAGGGCGGCGCTACCCGGCGATCTGGATGTCGATGTCGCCATCATCGGCGGAGGACTGACTGGACTGTGGACGGCTTGGTACTTACTTGAGCGAGACCCAACGCTGTCGATCGCTGTGTTCGAGAAAGAGATTGCCGGTTTTGGGGCATCCGGTCGCAACGGCGGTTGGTGTAGCGCGCTGTTTCCGCGCTCGACGGCTTCGCTAGAGCGCAGCTACGGTCGAGACGCGGCAATCGCGATGCGGCGGGCGATGATCGCCACCGTCGACGAAGTTGGTCGGGCCGCGTCTTCCGCCGGGATCGATATCGACTACCGCAAGGGCGGGACGATCAGTTACGCGCGGTCGAAGGTGCAATTGAAGGCCGCGCGCGCAGAGGTTGACGAGGCGGCACGCTACGGCGTCGATCTGCTGGAGTTGCGCGGCGCAGAGCCAGCCGCCGGAGCACTCGGCGCGAGCTTCGATGCGAACTGCGCAAGCATCCATCCGGCGAAACTCGTGCGCGGGCTCGCGCGAGCGCTTGAGGCTCGGGGTGTCACGATCTATGAGCAGACCGAGGTGCTCGACTTCGCTCCCCGCCGCGTCACGACCGCACAAGGCACGGTGCGATGCACAACCATCGTGGTCGCTCTCGAGGGATACGGAGCCACCATGTCGAGCATCAAGCGTCACGTGCTGCCGCTGTATTCGCTCATGATCGCGACCGAACCGCTGCCGGATGCCACGTGGCGGGAGCTCGGCATCGAACACGGTCAGACGTTCGCCGACTTCCGACACCTGTTGATCTACGGCCAGCGCACTGCGGACAACCGCTTCGCATTCGGGGGCCGCGGCGCTCGCTATCACTGGGGCAGCTCTATCAAATCAGAGTACGACCGGTCCACGGCGGTGTTCGCTCATCTGCAGCGAGCGCTCGTCGGTCTTTTTCCGATGATCGGGGATGTCGAGGTGACGCATCGTTGGGGCGGACCGCTCGGCGTTGCCCGGGATTGGCACGCGACCGCAATCTTCGACGAGAGCACCGGTATCGCCTCGGCGGGTGGCTACGTCGGAGATGGCTTGAGCACGACGAATCTCGCTGGTCGGACGATCAGCGACCTGGTGACATCCACCGATTCTGACCTCGTCAGGCTGCCATGGGTGAACCACCGGTCGCCGAAGTGGGAACTTGAGCCGCTGCGTTTCCTCGGCGCGAATGCCGGGCTTGCAGCCATGACTCTCGCCGATACCGAGGAAAGGATGACCGGCCGACCGTCACTCGCCGCGCGTCTAATGGGATCACTGACCGGCCATTAACCGACCATTCACGAGCGATCGGGAATAGGCACGCAGGTCCATGCGCTTGCATCCATCATGACCACTTCAATTGACACCCATCCCCAGTACACCGCCGGCACCTGGAAGCTCGACGCGGCCCACTCAACGCTCGGTTTCTCGGTTCGCCACCTCATGATCAGCAAGGTTCGCGGCGCCTTCGACAGCTTCGACGTGACTATCGTCACTGCGGAGGACCCCACCCAGACGACGATCGAGGCGACCGTCGACGTCGCTTCCGTCAACACCAACCAAGCACAGCGAGACGCGCATTTGCGCACGAGCGACTTCTTCCTCGTCGAAGAGCACCCGACGATGACCTTCGTTTCGACCGCGGTTACGGTCGACGGAGAGAACTTCACCCTCACCGGAGAGCTCACGCTCCGCGGCGTGACGAAGTCGATCACCCTCACGGGTGAGTTCGGCGGGGTTGCAACCGACGGGTACGGCCAAGTGCACGCTGGAGCAACCGCAACCACCACGTTAAACCGCCACGACTTCGGCGTGAACTGGAACGCCGCGCTCGAGGCTGGCGGCGTCACTCTTGGGGACGATGTCACGGTGACCGCAGAACTGCAGGTCATCCTGCAGCCATCGACGTAAGACCCCGCGAGTGGCGGAGGCGCGTCGGCTGTGATTCTGCCCAGCCGGCGAGCCACCGCTCTGTACTAGAGTTCGTGCCGTGAGTGAGCCGGGCCTGCGGAGTGAGGTGGACGAGAGCGTCGGCGAGTTCCGACCTCGGCGTGACCGTCGGCAGTGGACTGCATGGCGAGTTCTCGCGGCCGGTACGGCGGTCTTCCTCGGCGTTGTAGCGGTTGCCATCGTGACCATCATCACCGTCAATCCCCAGCGAGTCGCTGATCAGATCGCGGTCTGGAACTACCAACCGAGTAATGAAATTGTGCGGTACGCCGAAGCAACGACGATGACCGAGACCGGCAGGTTCTTGTTCTACGCGAGCCGGCCCATTGTCGCCGGCGATGCTGCCTTTGATGCCGTTTGCTCCAATCGAGAAGCGGGATTCGGAATCCTCGGCTGCTACTTGCCGCGCAGCAAGACCATGTACCTCTACGACGTGATGGATGATCGGCTCGCCGGTATTGAAGAGGTGGTCGCGGCTCACGAGATGTTGCACGCTGTCTGGGATCGGCTATCCGACGATGAACGAGCGCGGCTCGAGGTGCTCCTCGAAGTCGAAGCGACGCGCCTGGTCGACAATGCGGAGTTCACGGCTCGATTCGAGTTCTACGCCAGGACGCAACCGGGTGAACGAGCGAACGAGTTGCACTCCATCATTGGTACCGAGTTCGCGACGATCAGCAGCGAACTCGAAGCGCACTACGCCAAGTACTTTCTCGATCGCTCGCAGGTCATCGCACTGCACGAACAATCGAATGCTGTCTTCCTTGCCCAGCAGGCGCAGATCGAAACGCTTATCGCGCAACTCGACGCGCTGCGGGCATCCATCGAAACCGAATACGCAAGTTACAACGCCGGCTTTGACGCGCTCAACGCAGACATCGCGGAATTCAATGATCGTGCCGACAGCGGCTTCTACGGCTCTCAGGCGGAGTTCGCCGCCGACCGGGACGAGCTACTGGCTCGGCAAGTTGCCCTCAACAATGTCTTTGCTGGCATTGATTCCGAGCGGGCAGAGTACTACCAGCTCGCGGCTCAGCTTGACGCACTCAATGCCGAGGTAGAGAGCCTCAACGACAGCATCAATATCCAGCCTCGCGAAGACCCCGGGTTGTGAAGCAGAGAATGTCGGATGCCACCAATACAGTCATGACATGTCAACTGCAACCATCGAATCGGCCCCGATGAGGGTCAGCATACCCAAGCACGGCAACACTCACGGCAACACCCACGCCAACACCCCCGGCAACACCCCCGGCAACGCCCGCAGCTACCTCCGGCGCATGGAGTCTCCCATCGGGCGGATCGAGCTTCGGAGCGACGGCACCGCCATTACTTTCCTCGCGATCGAAAGCAACGGCATGCTCCCCGCCGATGATCTCCCCGAGAACTCTGATGCGCTGCTCGAGCTGGCTGCTGCTCAGCTCGCCGAGTACTTTCGCGGTGAACGCACCGCGTTCGAGGTTCCCGTGTCCCCGAACGGAAGTGCGTTTCAACAGGCGGTGTGGCGCGAGCTTGTTGCCTTGCCATACGGCACCGTGAGCTCCTACGGCGAGCTCGGCAGGGCGACCGGTCGAGCCGCTGCTGGCCGCGCGGTTGGCGGTGCGGTTGGCGCAAATCCCATCCCCATCATCATCCCGTGCCACCGCGTGCTTGCCAGTGATCTGCGAATCACGGGCTACAGCGGTGGCGAAGGCATCCCAACGAAGGAGTGGCTCCTCGCACTCGAAGGCATTGCCCACAAGTAGTGGCAGCGGCAAGTGTTCGCGTCGGCGCCGATGGCCGCTCGCGTTGCGGGTGGGTCGGCGGTGACCCAGAGTATGAGCGGTACCACGACGAAGAGTGGGGCTATCCACTCCATGGCGACCGCGAACTGTTCGAAAAACTCAGCCTCGAAGCGTTTCAGTCCGGACTGTCATGGATCACCATTCTGAGACGTCGAGAGACGTTTCGCTCCGCGTTCGCGAACTTCTCGCCAGACATCGTCGGTCAGTTCACCGATGACAAAGTTGAGGAGCTCATGAACAATTCTGGGATCATCCGGAATCGCGCGAAGGTTCTTGCCACCATCAAGAACGCCCAAATCACCGTGCAACTCGTCCAGCATGATCCAGGAGCGCTCGATCGCCTGATCTGGAGCTTCGCGCCGGATTTCGCGCGGCACTCTGAAGGGAATGCCACGCCGAATGCCGCGCCAGATGCCACGCCAGCTGCTAGCCACGAGCGGCGCCGATTGCGACCGGTGAACCTCGATGAGCTTCCATCGCAAACCTCCGAGTCAGCGGCGCTGAGCGACGCGTTACGGCAATTGGGGTATCGCTTCGTCGGCCCAACGACAAGCTACGCGCTCATGCAGTCCGCCGGACTTGTCGACGATCATCTGGCCGATTGCTGGCGCAGCACAGTGGACTCGTTGACGACGAGGTCGAGCACTCCACCGCCAGCCGCACTGCCAGCGCTAGGCTCAAGCCGAACGCCGTGAGCGCGAGCCCACTCGACGAGGGAATTCGCGGAGGTGTGAACGATTCCTGCCGACAATATGGCTCGAGTGAACTCCCCCTTCGCCTTCTTGTTGAAGTGTGAGATCGCTAGGCGGGCTCCGTCGGTTGTTTCGGTGACGACGCGAATGTAGATCGAATGTTCCGGCCGCGGCCCGAGCGCGGCATACGCCTCCGACCGAAGATCGATCACGAAATCCTCTCGCGCGGCAAGTGCTTGCGCCGTTGCATCCCGCCAGTGCGTTCTCAAGCTGAGTCCTGGTAGACGAGAGTCGTGCGACAAGCGGTACGCGGGAATCAGATCGTTCGCGCCGAGGAGGCCGAACAGGGCTGAATGGACAACGACCGATTGTCCAGCGAAGCGCCGAGCCTCGTCACCGAGCGAATCGGCTTCGAGCGCGTCGAACAGCACTCCGGTGTACCTATCGATGGCCGGCATGATCGGCGAGCGGCGGATGCTTCGATTTCGCTCGATCTCGTGAGCCTGCTGTGGTCCCAGCTTGAGCGCGGCGTTGGCGGTCTTGACGCTGCGTGAGACCGTAGCAAGAGCGGCAAGGGTTTGGCGGCGGCACCGTGAAAGTTCCTGAAAACTCAACTTGCTGAGATCCAGTATGCGAGTAGTGTCGCCGCCGTCACGCTTCGTCTCAGAGGGTGGCAGAAGAAGTATCACGCCGACAGGAACGACAGCGCGCGCTCGACATTTACGCCGAGCGGATCAACAGAGTCGAGAGTGATCCGCGCCACGGCGGCACTGGGACCGGTCCACTCCGCGTACTCATCGAGACTTTGTTCAACGGCGTTCCATGTCAAGTCAAGGAAGGGAAGCGGACGCTCGATTCCTTCGATGCGGCGACGGTGCAGTTCTGGATCAGAACAGACCAACTCGATGAACCGCAGCGGTTCCGAGATCCGCCCAGCGAGGTTAACCCACTGTTCGCGAGCGGGATTCACAGCGTTAACCGCGTCGACAATGACACCTCGACTTGCCGTGAGGAGTGCCTCGGCTTGCATTTCAGCAACGAGGTACGCGGCAAGTCCCGTCGGTTGATCCGCGTCGATGCCTGCCCGCAGAATCGCGGACTCAATCGGGTCGACCGAAATGACGGTGAACCCGAGTCGAGCTCCGAGCACCTGTCCAATGGTCGACTTTCCTGCTCCGGGCAGCCCGGCCATCGTGATCAACATGGGAGTGGCTAGGGGACGAGCTCGGCGTTTCGTGCGACGACCGTTGCCGTGTCATTCTCGAAAGAGAGAAATCCATCGTCAGCGTTGGCCTTGATGACGGCACCATCAAGCGTTGTCACGCGCACTTCACCCGCGCCGAGAATCGCGAGCAGCGGTTCGTGCCCTGGCAGGATACCGATCTCCCCCTCAGTGGTGCGAGCGATGATTTGCGTCGCCTTGCCCGACCACACTTCGTGGTCAGCAGCGACGACGCTCACCGTGAGTTCGGCCATGGCTAGCCGTTCTCCTTCTGAATCTGCGCCCAGCGGGCCTCGACGTCGGAGATCGAGCCGACGTTGAAGAAAGCCTGCTCCGCCACGTGGTCGAAGTCGCCCTTGGTGATCGCATCGAAGGACTCGATCGTGTCCTTGAGCGGAACTGTTGACCCCTCAACGCCAGTGAACTTCTTCGCCATGTACGTGTTCTGCGAGAGGAACTGCTGGATGCGGCGTGCGCGGGACACGGTGATCTTGTCTTCCTCGCTCAGTTCGTCGACACCGAGGATGGCAATGATCTCCTGAAGCTCTTTGTTCTTCTGCAGGATCGCCTTCACGTTCGTCGCGACCCGGTAATGGTCAGCACCCAAGTAGCGCGGGTCAAGGATGCGACTGGTCGAGGTCAGCGGGTCGACGGCCGGGTAGAGACCCTTCGATGCGATTTCGCGGCTGAGCTCCGTCGTGGCGTCGAGGTGGGCAAAGGTCGTCGCCGGGGCCGGGTCGGTGTAGTCGTCAGCGGGAACGTAGATAGCCTGAAGCGACGTGATCGAGTGACCGCGTGTCGAGGTGATTCGCTCCTGGAGGATCCCCATCTCGTCCGCGAGGTTCGGCTGGTAGCCGACGGCGCTGGGCATGCGGCCCAGCAAGGTGGACACTTCGGAGCCGGCTTGCGTGAAGCGGAAGATGTTGTCAATAAAGAGCAACACGTCCTGCTTCTGCACGTCACGGAAGTACTCCGCCATCGTGAGGGCTGAGAGCGCGACACGAAGTCGCGTTCCCGGCGGCTCATCCATCTGGCCGAAAACGAGTGCGGTCTTATCGAAGACGCCGGCCTCGTCCATCTCAGCGATCAGGTCGTTGCCCTCACGGGTGCGCTCGCCAACACCGGCAAACACCGAAACACCACCGTGGTCTTGAGCGACTCGCTGGATCATCTCTTGGATGAGGACCGTCTTGCCAACACCGGCGCCGCCAAACAAGCCGATCTTTCCACCCTGTACGTAAGGGGTGAGCAGGTCGATGACCTTGATGCCGGTCTCGAAGAGTTCCGTCTTCGACTCGAGTTGGTCGAATGGCGGCGGCTTGCGGTGGATCGGCCAGCGCTCGGTTATCTCAATCTTCTTGCCATCGATGGTTCCGTCTGGGTCGGCGTTGAGCACCTCGCCAATGACATTGAACACCTTGCCCTTGGTTACATCGCCGACGGGCACAGTGATCGGCCCGCCGGTGTCACGCACTTCTTGGCCGCGCACCAAGCCATCAGTCGGATTCAGTGCGATCGCGCGAACGAGGTCGTCTCCGAGGTGCTGCGCGACCTCAAGCGTAATCTCGGTCGACTCAGAGCCAATCGTGATGGTCGTCTTGAGAGCGTTGTAGATACCCGGGATCGAGTCGTGGGCGAACTCAATGTCCACGACGGGGCCGGTGACTCGTGCGATACGGCCGATACCGGTTGCCTTGGCCGCCGGCTTCTTCGCACTGGTTGTTGCTGTAGCCATAAGTATTCTTTCTCCTAGTTCAAAGAACTGTGCTTGTTTGTAAACCCGTCCCTACCGGGTTCACGAGGTCGAGCTCAGAGCATCGGCGCCGCCGACGATCTCAGAAATCTGCTGGGTGATTTCGGACTGGCGGGCATTGTTGGCTAGGCGCGTGTAGTCCTTGATGAGCTTGTCTGCATTATCGCTCGCGGACTTCATAGCTTTTTGAGTCGCCGCGTGCTTGGCCGCAGCAGACTGCAACATCGCGTTGAACAGTCGGCTCTCGATGTAGACCGGCAACAGCGCGTCCAACACATCGCCGACCTCCGGCTCAAACTCGTAGAGCGGAAAGATGTCACCCTCTGAAGGCGCCTCGACACCCTCGACGATCTCGAGAGGGAGCAGGCGAACAACCTCTGGAACCTGCACGAGCATACTCACGAAGCGGTTGTAGACGATGTGAATCTCGTCTACGCCGCCATCACTCGCCGGCTGCAGGAACTTGGCGACGACAGCATCCCCAATTTCCTTCGCGGTCTCAAACACAGGGGCGTCGGTGTTGCCGGTCCAGATTCGCTCCGCGTCACGCCGACGAAAGGCGAAATACGCCACGGCCTTTCGGCCAACCAAGTAGTAGACGATGTCCTTACCCTCAGAGGTGAGCCGCGCCGCAAGCTCACCAGCCTCGCGTAGGACATTGCTGTTGAAGGCGCCAGCCAATCCGCGGTCAGAAGAGAAGATGACGATGGCTGCGCGCTCGATGGTCTCCGGCTCTGTCGTGAGCGGGTGATCGACCGTTGAGAACGTCGCGACCGCCGAGACGGCACGAGTCACAGCGCGCGAATAGGGCCCGGATGCCGCGACCCGCTGTTGCGCTTTCTGAATGCGCGAAGCGGAAATGAGCTCCATGGCCCGAGTGATCTTCTTGGTCGTCTGGGCAGACTTGATCTTCTGCCGATAGACCCGAAGTTGCGCTCCCATTACCTAATTCTTTCCTGTTGTCGTTACTGTCGTTGATCGAGCGAAGCCGAGATCCGAAGTCGAGATCAGCGCTTCTGCTTTACGATCTGCTCCTGAGCGATGTCCTCGACAGCAATCTCTTCGAACTGCTCGCTCCCGACCGAGTTCAACGGCTTGCCCTCGCCGGTCTGGAACCCGAGCTTGAACTTGTCAATCCCAGCATCGAGTGCGGCCGTGGTGTCATCGTCCAACACGTTGGTGTCGCGCAGCGTGTCGAGCACCTTGGTGTTTCTGGCCAAGTAATCGTGCAGTTCCGCTTCAAAGCGAAGGATGTCTTCCACCGGCACCTCGTCGAGCTTGCCGTTGGTGCCAGCCCAGATCGAAACGACTTGCTTCTCGACCGGGAACGGCGAGTACTGCGGCTGGCGAAGGAGTTCGGTGAGGCGCGCACCGCGGGCAAGCTGCCGACGGCTCGTGGCATCCAGATCGCTTGCAAACATGGCGAATGCCTCGAGCGAGCGGTACTGGGCAAGCTCGAGCTTGAGGGTTCCGGAGACCTTCTTGATCGACTTGACCTGCGCGTCACCACCGACCCGGGAGACCGAGATACCGACGTCGACCGCTGGACGCTGGTTGGCGTTGAAGAGGTCGGACTGGAGGAAGATCTGGCCGTCGGTGATCGAGATCACGTTGGTCGGAATGTACGCCGAGACGTCGTTCGCCTTGGTCTCGATGATCGGCAGTCCGGTCATCGAACCAGCACCCAGTTCGTCGGAGAGCTTGGCACAGCGCTCGAGCAGACGGGAGTGCAGGTAGAAGACGTCACCCGGATACGCCTCGCGTCCCGGCGGGCGACGTAGCAGGAGCGAGACGGCTCGGTAGGCCTCTGCTTGCTTCGACAGGTCGTCAAAGATGATGAGCACGTGCTTGCCGCCGTACATCCAGTGCTGTCCGATGGCAGAGCCGGTGTACGGCGCGAGGTACTTGAAGCCAGCGGGGTCGGAGGCCGGGGCTGCCACGATGGTGGTGTACTCCATCGCTCCCGCGTCTTCGAGTGCGCCCTTGACGGCTGCGATCGTCGAGCCCTTCTGACCGATCGCGACATAGATGCAGCGGACCTGCTTATTGGTATCCCCCGACTCCCAATTCGCCCTTTGGTTAATGATCGTGTCGATCGCGATCGCCGTTTTGCCGGTCTGGCGGTCACCGATGATGAGCTGGCGTTGGCCGCGACCGATCGGGATCATGGCGTCGATGGCCTTGATTCCGGTCTGCATCGGTTCGTGCACACTCTTGCGCTGCATGACACCGGGGGCCTGCAGTTCGAGGGCGCGACGGGCATCCGCCTTGATCTCACCGAGGCCGTCGATCGGAGCGCCGAGTGGGTCGACTACCCGACCTAGGAATGCATCGCCGACCGGAACAGAGAGCACCTCTCCGGTACGCGTTACCTCGAGGCCCTCGACGATCCCGGTGAACTCTCCGAGGATGACGACACCGACTTCGTCTTCGTCCAGATTCTGCGCGAGACCGAGAGTGCCGTCGGCGAAGCGAATAAGCTCGTTGGCCATAACGCCTGGCAAACCCTCGACGTGCGCGATTCCGTCGGCGGCGTCAATGACGTAGCCGACCTCACTCGTCGCAGCCTTTCCAGGCTCGTAAGCCTTAACAAAGTCCTTCAGCGCATCCCGGATCTCGTCCGAGCTGATCTTGAGTTCTGCCATCGTTCTTTCCCTTTTTTCGTAAGAGGAATCTCGCTCGCTAACTTGCGAGTTGAAGTCTGAGTTGGGTGAGTCGTGTTGAAACGGTGCCATCGATCATGTCGTCGCCAATCTCAACGCGAATCCCGCCGATGATCGACGGATCGACAACGTGGTTGAGCCGGATTCCGCGACCGTATTTTGCCGCGAGGCCCTCGCCGAGCCGCTCCAGCTGGGCTGCGCTGAGCGGCGCGGCGGATGTCACCGTAGCGATTGCGAGAGAAGCCTCGTCAGCAACGGCGCTGGCTGATGAACTGATCAGCTCGGCGATCCTTCGGCCTCTTGGCTGCTGAACAAGTTGACGCACGATGGCGATACTGTGCTTGCTTGCGCCGCGGCCAAGCAGCGCCGTGACGAGCGCGGCCTTGGCTTCGTTCGTGCCGAGTTTGCTACTAACAGCGAGCTCAAGGTCGGCATTGGACGTCACGGCAGCGCCGAATGCGAACAATTCGTCCTCGATTGTTGTTCCCGCCGGCGCCGACCGCGCAATGGCACGAATGCCGAGTTCCTCGATGCCTGACAGCAGGTCATCCTGAGTTGACCAGCGAGTCGCGACGACCGTCGACAGGATGCTCCTCGCAGGCGCTCCAAGCCCGGCAAACAACTTGCTGACGAGTGCAGTCTTCGCCTCGGGTGCCGCCGCCGGATCCGCAAACGCAGACCGAAGTGAAGCCGAGCTGCTCATCACTCGACCCGCTTCGAAAAGCTGCTCGCCAATAACCAGGCCTTCGTCAGCGCTCGTGGTCGCGAGCTCACGCCGTGACACGGCGAGCGCTGCTCTGGTGGCGGATCCCACGGCTAACTCTTCGCCTTCTCGCTCGACTCGAGCTCTGCAAGAAACTGGTCGACGAGTACCGACGCCTTTTTGTCATCGGCAAGGGATTGGCCAATCACACCGGAGGCGAGATCGATCGCGAGCGAACCGACTTCGGCTCGCAACGAGGCCAGAGCACCCTGCCGCTCGGCCTCGATCTGCACCTGAGCGTTCTGGGTGATCCGGGCCGCCTCCGCCTGTGCCTGCGCTTTGAACTCGGCCAGAATCGCCGAACCATCCGTCCGAGCTTGTTCGCGAATTTTCGACGCTTCCGCACGACCTTCTGCGAGCAGGGCGTTGTACTCGTCAAGCTGCGCCGTCGCTTCTGCTTGGGCTGCCTCGGCTTTCGCGATGCCGCCTTCGATCAGCTCTGAACGCTCATCAAGAATCTTTCGGAACCTCGGCATGACCCAGGCGAAGAAAAACCACAAGATCAAGGCGAACGGGACCGCTGACCAAATGATGTCGTACAGCGGCGGCAGGAAGATCGACGCTCCTGACGCGGGCTCACTCACCGCACTCAACTGCATGATGGTCGCCCTACTGGAAGATGAAGAAGGTCGCGACGCCGATAAAGGCGAGCAGTTCGGCAAACGCGATGCCGAGGAACATGGTGGTCTGGAGACGCCCTGCCATCTCGGGCTGACGCGCCATCGCCTCGACCGTCTTGCCTGCAACGATACCGACACCGATTCCGGGGCCGATCGCCGCGAGGCCGTAACCTATGGTCGCAACGTTGCCGGTGAGCTCAGCCAGAATTGTGGAGTCCACTTGTGTTTCCTTCCGATGGGTTTGCGACGCCGTGCGACGACGCAGGGGTTAGTGATGGTCGGACGCTGCCTGCTGAATGTAGACAGCAGTAAGCAGGGTGAAGACGTATGCCTGAAGCACGGATACGAGCAACTCAAAGAGAGTAATCACGATTCCCCCGGCGAGGGTGAGCACACCGAACGCGGCAGCAGGCAATGCAACACTCACGAAAAAGAAATTCGTTGCTGAGAAGGCGAGCACCAAGAGGAGGTGGCCAACCATCATGTTCAGCAGAAGTCGGAGCGCCAGCGAAACCGGTCGCATGATGAAGATATTGATCAGCTCAACTGGCGCCAGCAAGAGGTAGAGAACTGGCGGAACCCCTGGCGGGAAGAGCGCGTTGCGAAGGAAGGCCCAACCGCCGACCTCGCGAATTCCCGCGTAGATGAACGCGACATAGGCCACGAGCGCCATCGTGAGCGGCATGCCCATCAGCGCCGTTCCAGCAATGTTGGCAAACGGAACGATTCCGGTGATGTTCATCGCCAGAATGGCAAAGAAAAGCGAAGCTAGCAGCGGAAGGAAGCGCCGGCCAAGCCGCTCGCCAAGGACCTGTTCCGCGATCTGCACTCTGACAAAGTCGAGCGCCAGCTCCGCTGCACCCTGACCCCGCCTTGGCACGAGGCGTCCTTTGCGCAGTGCAAGGTAGATGAGGAGAGCCATGATCGCCAAGGCGATGAGACGCACCATAATGATGCGGTTGATTTCGAAGGGAGTGCCACCGAAGAAGAGAGCGGGAAGGCCCACGAACTCTTCGAGGCCCGGTGCCTTAAACTCTCCATCACCCTCTGCAGAGGGCAGAATTATCGCCACCATGGCGAGGGCAAAATTAGACAGCGGAGTCTCCATTATCCGGGCGTCGGTCAGATCAAAAGTCGAGGTGATCGGCGTGGGTGCCCACGCCAAACACTATCAAGTGGATGCCGCTGACGACGAATCCGCCGGCGCCGCTGGCATCGGCGGATCGGTATACGGCACACGCGAGCGCAAGACCGCTACGACGTCTGCACCGACGGTGCCAACAGCAGCCGCAACGAGGGAAAAGAACAACACAATCGGGTCGAGCGTTTCGAGGTCACGCAGCGCAAAAATTAAAGCTAGAAAGCCAACGAATTTGATCAGCCAGGAACCCATGATGACCCCGAAAAACATCGGGCTCGACGGGTCTTCCCTCGTCAGGCGGGCAGCAAGCAAGACGCTCAAGGCGGTGACTCCGACGAAAACGAAACCCACTGCCGAGCCAATCAGCGCCGACACAAGGCCGGGAAGCCCCGCGACGAGGGCTCCGATAACGCTTCCGACAACAGCGATGACGAAGCTCACCGCAGCACCGTAGATGAGAGATCGTCGAAGGGTTTGACTGACGTTCATTTTCGTTTCAACTCCCGGTGATCTGGCGTGGATGGTGCCACGCGGGTAGTCGACTCCATCAGCAGTGGCGAGTCGAGACTATCGGCGGCGGCTGAATCAAGCGGATCCAGATAGGAAAGCGCGACATCTCCCGCGTCGGCCGATTGCGCCGCTCGCTCGAGTCTCTTGCGCCGGCCGAGTGGCGCCAGAGTGATGATCGTGCAGACGATCAATCCGAGCGCGAGCAAACTCGATGCCAGACCCCACGGCATGAAGACGAAACCGAGGCATCCGACGGACACGACGAAGGTCCAGCCGTAGAAGATCAGCACCGCGTGCAGGTGGGAGTGGCCCATGTCCATGAGGCGATGATGCAAGTGCTTTCGGTCAGCAGTGAACGGCGACTTGCCAGCGCGCAGTCGACGCAGCACCGCCAAAGCAAAGTCAAGTAGGGGGATGATAAGCACAGCAAACGGAATCAGGATCGGGATGAACGCCGGAACAAAGTAGGCGGTGAAGCGGTCAGGCTGGGCAATGATCCCGGGGTCAACGGTTCCGGTGACCGAGATCGCCGATGCGGCCATCAATAGTCCGACGAGCAGTGCTCCGGCATCTCCCATGAAGAGCCGCGCCGGGTGAAAGTTCAGCGGAAGGAAACCGAGGCAGGCGCCGATGAGCACTGCGGTCGTCAGTGACGCGAGGTTAAAGTAGTCGGTTTGCGCCTCGAGCTGGAGCAGGTAGACGTACACAAAGAACACGCTGTTGGAAATCACCGCGACGCCAGCGACAAGACCGTCGAGACCGTCGATGAAGTTGATGGCGTTCATCACCAAGACGACCGCGACAACCGTGATGATCAGCGAGAGGTACGGCGAGACAATGGTCTGCCCGCCGATCGGCAGGGTGAGGAGTTGTACACCTTGCCACGCCAATAACCCAGCCGCGACAACCTGGCCAGCAAGTTTCGTCGTCCAGTCCAAATCCCAGACGTCGTCTGCGACGCCGATCAGGACGATGATCAAGGATGCACCAAGGAGTCCAAGCACTTTGCCAGGCTCCGAGAACACCAGGCTCAACTGGGGGATCAGCGATGCGACCCCAAATGCCGCGAGAATCCCGATGAAGATCGCAACGCCGCCGAGCCGCGGTGTCGGGCGAGTGTGAACGTCGCGCTCGCGAATCTTCGGGTACAGCCGGTATCTGGTGCTGATTTTCCAAATCACGAGAGCCAGGACGAACGTCACGATCGCGGATACCCCGGTGACGAGCACGTAGAAGATTATTCGCATTGGTCGACTCCGACGAGTTCACGGATGTCGCTAGCTGGGATCGCACCCTCGCGCACGATTCGAAGCTTGCCTTCGAGCGCAAAAAGACCCGTCGCATCCACGATGGTCGATGGAATAATGCCGCCATTGCCGTCATCAAGGTAGACGCTTACAGACTCCCCGAGCATTGCCTCGGCATCGACGGCCGTCGCTGCTGGGGGCTTTCCCGACAGGTTCGCGCTCGAGACGGCCAGCGGGCCGGTTTCAGACAGCAGCTCAAGAGCGATTCTGTTGCTCGGCATCCTCAAGGCAACCGTTCCACGAGTTTCGCCGAGATCCCAGACCAGCGAAGACCTCGCCGGCAAAATGATCGTCAGAGCGCCCGGCCAGTATGCCGCCACCAGCGTGCGAACGACGCTCGGGACGCTTTCGGCAAGCGCGTCAAGCGTGGGAATGCCGGGAATCAACACCGGCGGCGGCGCCTGACGGCTTCGTCCCTTCGCCGCAAGAAGCTTCGCGACGGCCTCGACATTGAAGGCATCCGCGGCGACACCGTAGACCGTGTCGGTTGGAATAACCACCAGATCACCACGACCGATCGCGGTTCTCGCCAGACGCATCCCGACAAGAAGATCAGCTTCGGCCGAGCAATCGTAGATGGTGGCCATGACCCAACATCGTACCGGTCGAATGTGCGCCAGACTGGGGACGCAGTTGACACCAGAGTCTGACCCTCGACCGCGCAAGGCCGGATGACGAATTTCAATTTCAGCAGAGGGTAACCGATGAGCCTGCTCTTCATCTTCGACATGGATGACGTGCTGTACGACTACGACTGGCGAACGCGCATGGCTGACATGACCGCGATTACGGGCCATGACCTAAATGAACTTCGTAGGCGTTGGTGGCACGACGACGGCGAGTGGGCAGCAGAAGCTGGCCGCTACGGCTCCCCCGAAAACTACCTCGAGCAGTTCAATCATGCGATGGGAGTGCGCGTAGAGGAATCTGATTGGGTGCGAGCGCGCGCAGCCGCAATGCACGTCTGGCCGGACTCGCTGGCTGCCGTCCGGCGTGCGTCCGAGCTTGGAACAATCACGTTGCTTACCAATAACGGCCCGCTCGCATCGAAGCACTTGCGTGTCATCGCACCCGAGTTGGTCGAACTCTTCGGCGACCACCTCCACACGTCCAGTGACTATGCGGCGCGCAAGCCTGAACCGCTGGTGTTCGAGCGCGTGCTCGATCGGTACGGCACCCCTGCCGAGAACGCATTCTTCGCCGATGACAGGGCGGAGAACATCGTCGGTGCCGAAAGCCTCGGTATCACGAGCTACCACTTCGGATCATCAGTCGGGATGCTCGCCGCTATCGAATCATTCGCGGGCGCAATCCGCAAACAAGGAACGGGGTGATCGAGGTGCAACGGATCTCGGCTTCGCTCGATCACCGGTCCGTGCCCTCGGCAGGATTCGAACCTGCGACCAAGAGATTAGAAGGCTCCTGCTCTATCCCCTGAGCTACGAGGGCGGACGCACTACGATACCGCAGGCACCGCACTCGACCCCGAGCCTGCGCCCTGATTCGGACAGACCTCACCGAGCGAACGCAATGTGTCCAGACCCTGAACGTTTGGTTGACACTTAGATTTCTGGCCCTGCTGCCCGCCTCCCGTTCGCCTCGACCATCGAGACTTCGGGTATGACTTTGTGGCGTCGGTACGTGGCTCTCGGCGACCCATTCGAAGCTCCCACCGACGCGACTGACAATGCCACGCGGGAGCCGTGGCTCGATTGGGCCGATCAACTGGCTTCGATCCTCGACGGAAATGCGCTTCTGCGTGGTGAGCAATTCGAGTTTGCGAAGATCGAGATGACCGGTCCGAGCCTTCCGGAGCTTGTTGATGACCACGTCAGTATGGCTCTCGACCTCAAGCCAGATCTCGTGTCGATTCTGGTCGGACCGCAGCATCTCCTGAGCGAAAACTCGAAACCGGAGCAACTCGCATCCGAGTTGGAGAAGGGTGTGAGGGCATTGCGCCAGGCCGGCAGCGATGTGTTGCTTGCGACCTGTTTCGATCCGAGGTTCGCGTCGGCCGCACTTCCCGCACGACTCAGGTCCGCTCTATTCAATGCGCACTTGTGGAGAATCGCTCGCAGTCAGGGCACATTCACTCTCGACCTGTGGGGGATGCGCGAACTGCACTCCGATGCGATGTGGATGAATGATCGCACGACTTTATCTGGCGCCGGCCACCGTTTACTGGCCACGCGCGCGGCCCATGCTCTCGGCATCGCCTACCTTGAGGTCGGCGGCCAGGCCGCCGCAATCGCACACCGCCGATAGAATTCCTGCATGGCTTCTTCCCCAGATCTTCTTGTGTGGATCGATTGCGAGATGACGGGACTCGACATCACCATCGATGAACTCGTCGAGGTCGCGGTGGTTATCACTGACTACGACCTACGCCCACTCGACGATGGCTTCAGCATCGTGATCAAGCCGGACCGGTCCGCATTCGACAACATGGGCGATTTCGTTACCGAGATGCACAAATCGAGCGGCTTGCTTGCTGAAATCGAACACGGGGTCACCATCGCCGACGCGGAGTATGCCGTCAACGAATACATCCTGTCCCACGTTCCAACGGCAGGGACTGCACCCATGGCAGGTAACACGATTGGTACGGATCGCACCTTTCTGGCCAGATACATGCCGCGCGTTGACGCGCACCTGCACTATCGAAGCGTGGACGTTTCCTCGATCAAGGAGCTGGCGAAGCGATGGTTTCCGCGGGTCTATTTCAACGCGCCAGCCAAGAACGGTGGGCATCGAGCTCTCGCCGACATCCTCGAGTCGATTCGTGAGCTCGAGTATTACCGTCGCGCGGTCTTCGTCGGTGAACCTGGCCCCACAACAGACGAGGTGCAGTCCATTGCGGCCGAGGTCGTTGAAGGGTTCGCTCCGCGCTTGTAATACACTTAGCACGCTGCGTGAGCCCTTGAGGCTCTCGCTCGGCATGGTGGGCGTAGCTCAGTTGGTAGAGCGCTGGCTTGTGGAGCCGGATGTCGCGGGTTCGAGCCCCGTCGTTCACCCCAATCTCAACAACCGAGTTGGCGAGGTCTGGGTTGTGGAGCCAATGGCAAGCACCGCGACCACCGCGCACCCGGATCTTGATCGGCGCGAACGTCTCGTTGCCGACGTCCCATGGGTCACGATCGTCTGGAACGACCCGGTGAATTTGCAGTCATACGTCGCATACGTCTTTCGAACCTACTTTGGCTTCTCGCATTCAGAGGCGGAGCGCCTCATGCTGCTGGTGCACAACGAAGGAAAGGCGGTCGTCGCATCCGGGGCTCGAGAGCAGATGGAGCGACATGTCGAGGCCATGCACGACTTCGGCCTGTGGGCGACTCTGACGAGGAGTGACTCGTGATTCCGTTTACCGCCGATGGCGGGACGGTTACATGTCGCTTCACGACTGGGGAGTCGGCGGCGCTCGCCGACCTCGCTCAGCAACTGATCGACCTGCTCTCTGAGCGCGCGCCGGACGCCGCAGGCTCAGTGCTGTACGCGCAACTCGGTATTGGCGGCGAATCGACACGTCCGCTCGATCCTGCGTTGGCTCGCCTCCTTCCGGATGCCTACCGTGGCGACGCTGAAGCGGCATCCGAGCATCGACAACTCACAGAGCAATCGCTCGTTGATAGAAAGATGGCGAATGCACGAGCCGTGATCGCCTCACTCGATAGCGCAATTCTCGAGCGAAGCGAGGTTCGACTCGAGCCCGCCGAGGTTCAGTCGTGGCTTCGCACCCTCACCGATCTGCGGCTCGCCCTCGCTGCGCGGCTGCAGATCGAGGACGACGGTGACGTTGGGCTCGGCGACGACGAGGCGCTCATGGTGTACGACTGGCTCGGGTACCTGCAGGGCAGCCTGATCGAGGTAATTGAGTGAACGAGCCCATTGAATGAACGAGCACGATTTGTCAGCCGAGGAGTTCGAGCGACTCGTCATCGATGAACTCGACCTCTTGCCGCACGATATGGTCGAGGGCCTTGAGAACCTTGTCTTCGTAGTCGAAGACCGCCCAGAGGATGGGTCTTTGGATCTGCTTGGTCTGTACGACGGCGTCGCGATTACCGAGCGCGGTCAATACGGATTCGGCGAGTTGCCAGATCGAATCATCCTCTACCGCGAACCACTGCTCTCCATCGCGGTCGATCTCGACGACCTCAAGGATCAGATTCACGTCACCCTCGTGCACGAAATCGCGCACTTCTACGGGATCGATGACGAGCAACTTCACGAGCTTGGTTGGGGGTGAGCGAAGCGGGTTGCAAGAGGGTCGCTCGATGCTCCCAGCCGGTCGGCCGTAGTATTCCATGGGGTCGTGGATACCGAGCCTCGAAACCTACGAGAGGCACAGCATGAGAGCGAGTCGTCTGGCAGCAGTCGCTGTCTGGGCTGTCGCACTAACGGCACTTGCCGGTTGCGCGGTCCTTGAGCCGAACACGCCTGAGGCTCCCCCGAGCGACCTCGAGCTGTGTGCGAAGGGTCAAACGTGGAACGTGGATGTTGCCGATCTGGCGACCCAAGTCCTCGCGATCCTCCAAGAGAACGGAATCGCAGCAACGGAGGTGACTGGTACGGGCACCGAAACTTTTGCGTGGTCGCAGCTCGGCGACGCGGTTGTTCAATCCGACTACAGCCTGACGATCCTGGTTCCCGCTGCTGACGGTCAAGTGCTAACCGTTGTACAGAAGATCTCCGGTGAGTCGACCGGTAAGGCCTTCATCAATGGCACGGTAGCGATCCCACGCAACTGGGATGCCACTGGGCTAGAAACCGTGGCGACCGCGGATCTCGGCGGCGTTGCTCAAGAAGCCGTGCCGTTTGCCATCCCGCAGACGACCTTCGACGACAAAGTCGGTATCGAAGTGACGTGTACTGGAACGTCGATGACAACGGCTCCGCGCGGTGAACCGATCAGCCAATCGTGGACCCGCGCCAACTGACCGCCTAGGCCGGGGCGCCGGTTTCGAGCGGAAGACTCGAATCTGCCGACCACTCTTCGAGCGACCCGTCGTAAATTCTCACGGCAGTTCTGCCGATCTCTGCGAGGGTCAGTGCGTTGGCGGAAGCTGAGATGCCGCCGCCGCAGTAGAGGAGTACCTCCGCGGCATCCGCTGACACATCGACTCCAGCCGAGTCGTAAGCGAGAATCAGTTCGACCCGGCTCTTGACCTTGCCATCGCTGTTGAAGAGGTCGCGACTTGAGACATTGACGCTGCCCGGGATGCGCCCGCGGCGCGAATACCTCGTCGGGTCGGCGCCGGTGAATGAGCCGGCTGGCAAGCCGCAGACGAGTGCGCGCTCGTCGTCGACAGAGCGTTCAACGAGCTCCTGCATGCTCACCCATGCTCGCCGTGTTGCCGTTGCGCTCCAGCCCGGCACCGATCTTGGCGGCGGGGACTCGCCCGATTCGATCGCATGACCCGCGGCGCTCCAGGCGGCGAATCCACCATTGAGAACTCGGGCGTCGACACCGATCCAGGTCAGCAAGTACCACAGCCGAGCCGCCCACAGTGTTCCTGTTGAGTCGTAGACGACGACAGCCCGACCGGCGGCGATACCCAGTCTGGCCAGTTCGTCGGCAATGTCTTGTGGCTCCGGATGCGTGTAGTGCAATGCCGCGCCGGCGTCGCTGAACTGCGACGGGACATCCACATGAAGCGAACCGGGAATGTGGGCTTGGAGCCACTTCGGGCGACCGGAGTCTCTGCGATAGTCGCCGTCAAAGGTGGCCGGGTGGAGGATCAGGCTCGCGTCGAGCACCGCGGGCGGGTTTCCTGCTCCGAGTCGCCCGGCCAACTCGGAGACAGAAATGAACGGTGAGGTCATGCGCTCAAGGCTACGGGGAAGTGCACGAACCTCGGATTGATCTTGCGCTAGCGCCTTCCGCTAATGCATCGCCCGTTCGTCGATCACGAGATCGGCGAGCGTCTGCGGCTGCTCTCTCGCAATAAACCGCTCCTCTTGCGCGGCCCAATCGTCCCAGTGCGACTTATACTGCTCCCCATCTCGCTCAAGCGCTCGCCGCTTGCGAGTTTCGGCGTCGAGCTCGATCCAGATTCCATAGCTGGCAAGGCGCCGATTCTCACGGCTCAAGGCACCGACTCCCTCGACGATCAACGGTCGTGTTGGGTCCAGAGGGATCCACTCGGCTGGCAGCCCAAGCACCCAGTCCCATCGTTGCCATGCTGGGGCGGATGCCGCGAGCATCCGCTCGGCAACCTGCCGACTTGCCGACTCAAGTCCAGCCCAGCCGGGGTAGACGTCATCGAGGCGCACGAGTTGAGCCTCCGGCCAACTCGCAAACAGTTCGCGTGCAACCATGGACTTTCCCGAACCGGAGCGACCGTCGATGAGCGTGACGGCACGCTGGTTTCCGGCTGCCAAGAGAATGGCGTCGCGCAGTTGCTCGGCACTGGCGCGCTCAATGCTCGACTCAGGTTTGAGTAGCAATGAAGTTCCAGTTGCCAGTAAGAACAGACACCGTGACGGCTGTCACGGCGATCACCACGGCAAGCGCTACGAGCACACCGTCAGCGGAATGCAATCGGGACTCTCGGGCCCACGTGCGCTGAGCAGGTGCGTCGAAGCCGCGGGCCTCCATCGCTGTCGAGAGCTTTGCTCCGCGCCGGATCGAGAGTACGAGTAGCGCAAAAGCCTGTCCCCAGAATCGCCGGAGGCGACCACGGTCGGCGATGCCTCTGGCGCGACGCGCGAGTTCCAGCGACTGCCAATCCTCGGCGAAGAGTCCAACCAAGCGCAGGCCGGCGAGTGCGCCCAGCACGAACCGGGCCGGCAACCGCACGATCTGGGCGAGACCGTCTGCGAGATCGGTCGGATCGATCGTGACAAACAGCACGACAGCCGGCAGGGCGATTGCGAGTATCCGCAGGGTTGTTGCAATCGCAAGCTCGATCGAACCGTCGCTGATCTGGATGAGCAAGAACTGGAAAACCGTCTCCCCTGACGCGCGCCCGTAAAGCAAGATCGTGAAGCCACCGAGCAACGCGGCGATCCAGATCGGCATCGTTCGGCGCAGAAACTGCCGGATGCCGATCCCGGCCCAGAAGAAGAGGACGAGCTCAAGCGCGAGCGCGACCCCGGCGGAGACCCAATCGATGGAGAGCACGAGCGTCAAGCTGATGATGGCGGATGCAGCAAGTTTGGAGACCGGGTTCATTCGAAAGACCGCCTGGGTGCCCTTGACGGGAGTGAGCACGCTCATCGCGCGGGTTCCGCGTCGTAACGACGGGCCACGTTACGACGGGCCACGTTACGACGGTCCAGTGCCGGTGCTGCCAGCCGCAGCTCGTGATCTGCGATCGCGGCAATGAACTCCGTGTCGTGCGTGACCGCGACAATTGATGTTCCTTCGTCAAGCAGTTCGGCAAGCAACGCCACGAGCTCCCGCCACGTGCGCGAGTCCTGCCCGAAGGTCGGCTCGTCGAGAATAACCAGCGGCGGCCGGGTGGCAAGAACCGTTGCGACCGAGAGTCTCCGTTTCTCGCCACCGGAGAGAGTGAACGGGTTGGCCGCAAGCAGCTTGTCCAACCGGAGCCTCCGGGCGAGGTCTGCAATGCGTGCATCGATCTCGTGCTCTGGGAGTCCGAGGGCTCGAGGGCCAATGGCCAGCTCATCGCGCACCGTTGCCGCCACGAACTGGTGTTCAGGGTCTTGGAAGACCGTGCCGATTCTGGTCAGCAACTCCCGGGATCTCCACGAGATTGGTTCGTCGACGGCTCCGTGCGCGAGCCCTGTGGCACTGACGGTTCCGGCGACCGGCGGCAAGAGACCGCCGAGGGTGAGAGCCAGCGTCGATTTGCCTGAACCGTTGGGTCCGGTAATCGCCAGAGCGCGCCCGCGCACGAGTTCAAGGTTGATGGATTCGCCGTTCAGAGCGCGCGCATTGCGACC
>JBGSTT010000057.1:0-5619 GCA_041736385.1 Rhodoglobus sp.
TACCTTCCACCAACCCCCAACAATGGCAAAGGAGCCCAGCATGACCCAGCTGATTCTCGACGGCATCACCACGCACAGCGTCACGACCCCGCGATTGACCGCGAATGTCCTTGAGCGGCCCGCCGCTGGCACCGCGACGAAGACGGTCGTCTTCGTGCACGGCAACGTGTCGTCGTCGCTGTTCTGGCAGCCAAGCATGCTCGCGTTGTCCCCGGACATCCGCGCCATCGCCATCGACTTGCGCGGCTTTGGCGACAGCGAGACATTGCCAGTGGATGCCACGCGCGGAGTTCGTGACTTCTCCGACGACGTCGTTTCTGTGCTTGACGACCTGGGAGTTGAAGCATTCAATCTCGTCGGCTGGAGCATGGGCGGCGGTGTCGCCATGCAACTGATGCTCGATCATCCGGCTCGAGTATTGTCGCTCGCACTGGTCTCGCCAGTCTCGCCGTACGGATTCGGCGGTACACGCCTTGACGGCTCTGCGCTCAATCCAGATTCGGCAGGCACCGGTGGCGGTGGAGCCAACCCTGACTTCATCGCGAGGCTCGAGTCCCGCGACATGGGCGAGGACCCGACCTCGCCGCGCACGGTCTACCGCACGACCTACGTGAAAGACCCAGCGCCGCTCGCTGCGCTCGAAGATGTCTGGGTCGAGTCGATGCTGAGTACGAAGACGGGGGAGTCGAACTACCCTGGCAACGCTGGTGCGACCGAGTCGTGGCCCGGCTTCGGCGCTGGCACGACCGGGGTGCTCAACACCATGTCGCCCAAGTACTTCAATGTCTCGGGAATCGTTGACCTGGCGGTCAAGCCGCAGATCATCTGGTTCCACGGCCTCGATGACGCGATCGTGTCAGACGCATCCTTCTTCGACATCAACTATCTCGGGCAGGTCGGCGTGATCCCCGGTTGGCCTGGCGAGGAGCTCGCTCCAGCACAGCCGATGATTCAGCAGACCAGGGCCGTGTTCGACCGGTACGTGGCGGCTGGGGGAACGGTCGTGGAAGTTGCGCGCGAGAACACCGGTCACTCGTTCCACCTTGAGCGCCAGAAGGAGTTCTGCTCAGTACTCGAGGAGCACCTTGTCGCGGGTTGATAGCGGGGTGATCGGCGAGTGATTGGCGGGTGTCCGGCGGGTGTTCACGGGTGACCGATCGGTGAAGCGGGTAGGCTAAAGCGCGTGCCAGCAGTGAACCTTGGGCTTCCCAAAGCGCCCGAAACCCTCAGTCCACGTCGCAAGACCCGCCAGATTCACGTCGGAAAGGTCGGGGTCGGCAGCGATTTCCAAGTCAGCGTCCAGTCGATGACGACGACGCAGACCACGAACATCGACGCGACCCTGCAGCAGATCGCAGAACTCACCGCGAGTGGATGCGACATTGTGCGCGTTGCGGTGCCGCACCAAGATGACGCCGACGTGTTGCACATCATCGCGAAGAAAAGCCAGATCCCGGTTATCGCCGACATCCATTTCCAGCCGCGGTACGTGTTCACGGCGATCGACGCAGGTGTCGGGGCGGTGCGGGTCAATCCCGGCAACATCCGCAAGTTCGATGACCAGGTTGCTGCGATTTCGAAGGCGGCGAAAGCGGCAAACGTCTCGATCCGCATCGGGGTCAATGCGGGTTCACTCGAGCCGAGCATCCTGCAAAAATACGGCAAGGCGACCGCGGAGGCTCTCGTCGAAAGTGCCGTCTGGGAGGCGAGCCTGTTCGAGGAGCACGACTTTCACGACTTCAAGATCTCCGTCAAGCACAACGACCCGATTGTCATGGTCAAGGCCTACCGACTGCTCGCCGAGCGCGGCGACTGGCCGCTCCACCTCGGAGTGACAGAAGCCGGCCCAGAGTTTCAGGGCACCATCAAGAGCGCGACAGCCTTTGGCATCCTGCTCTCGGAGGGTATCGGTGACACGATTCGCGTCTCGCTCTCTGCACCGCCAGCGCTCGAGGTGAAGGTCGGGCTGCAGATCCTGCAGTCGCTCAACCTGCGCGAGCGCAAGCTTGAGATCGTGTCATGCCCGAGTTGCGGGCGAGCCCAAGTGGATGTCTACAAGCTCGCAAACGACGTCACCGACGGCCTGGAAGGCATGACAGTTCCCCTTCGCGTTGCTGTCATGGGCTGCGTCGTCAACGGTCCTGGCGAGGCGCGCGAGGCCGACCTCGGTGTCGCAAGCGGTAACGGTCGCGGCCAGATCTTCGTCAAGGGCGAAGTCATCAAGACCGTGCCAGAGGCGGACATCGTCGCTACCCTCATTGAGGAAGCGAACCGGCTCGCAGCAGAGATGCCGCCAGGCGCGACGGGCTCGCCGCTCGTTACCACCAGTTAGGTGGTTCGCCCCGGGTCGAGGGCCGGTTAAGCCAGTAGCACACGCGCAACTAGCATGGAGGGCGTGTCAACACGCCTCTCTCAGCTCTTCGTGCGTACCCTCCGCGAGGACCCCGTCGATGCCGAAGTGGCGAGCCATCGCCTGCTCGTTCGGGCCGGGTACATCCGACGTCAGGCGCCTGGCGTGTTCGCGTGGTTGCCGCTCGGGCTCAAGGTGCGCCGCAAGATTGAGGCGATCATCCGCGAGGAGCTTGCGGCCTTCGGCGCTCAGGAAGTTCATTTCCCTGCTCTGCTACCTCGCGAACCCTACGAAATCACGGGCCGCTGGACCGAGTACGGCGACGGTATCTTCCGCCTCAAGGACCGCAAGGGTGCAGATTATCTACTCGCCCCCACCCACGAAGAGGTCTTCACGCTGCTCGTGAAGGACCTGTACTCGAGCTACAAAGATCTGCCGCTGTCGCTCTACCAGATTCAGGACAAGTACCGTGATGAGGCCCGCCCCCGCGCCGGACTGTTGCGTGGTCGCGAATTCTCGATGAAGGACAGTTACTCCTTCGACTACACCGACGCCGGCCTCGATATCTCATACCAACAGCACCGGGATGCCTACGAGCGTGTTTTCCAGCGCCTCGGCCTCGAGTACGTGATTGTCAAAGCGGATGCCGGCGCAATGGGCGGCTCGAAGAGCGAAGAATTTCTGCACCCGACGCCGATCGGTGAAGACACTTTCGTGCGCACCGACGGTGGCTACGCCGCCAACGTCGAGGCGTTCACTGCCGTCGTACCTCCCGCCAGGCCGACCGCGGGCTTGCCAGTCGCTCAAGTGTTCGACACCCCAGACACCCCGACCATTGCCACCCTCGTTGCCCTAGCCAACGACAAGCATTCGCACCCGGACGGACGGGCTTGGACCGCGGCAGACACGCTCAAGAACATCGTGCTTGCCCTCACCGACCTCGACGGCACGCGCGAACTCGTTGTTGTCGGTCTCCCTGGAGACCGCGACGTCGACCTTAAGCGTGCAGAAGTCGGATTCGCGCCCGCTGCCGTTGAGGCGGCGACGGAAGCGGACTTTGCCAAATTCCCCGGCCTCGTGAAGGGCTACATCGGGCCTTGGTCGGCCACGGGCGCGGTGCTGGGGGAGAAGTCGAGCACGGGCATCCGCTTCATGTTGGATCCCCGCGTCGTCGACGGCACAGAATGGATTACGGGTGCGAACGAGCACGGCAAGCACGTTTTTGGGCTTGTCGCCGGCCGTGACTTTGTGGCCGACGGTATGGTCGAGGTTGGTGACGTGCTCGCCGGTGACCCAGCCCCGGATGGCTCCGGCCCGGTCGAGCTCGCCCGCGGAATGGAGATTGGTCACGTCTTCCAGCTCGGGCGCAAGTATGCCGAGGCGCTCGGCCTCAAAGTGCTCGACGAGAACGGCAAGCTCGTCACAGTCACCATGGGCTCGTATGGCATCGGCGTCACGCGCATCATGGCCGTCATCGCTGAGGCCAATAACGACGAGAAGGGCCTGATCTGGCCGAAGAACGTTGCGCCGTTTGACGTGCACGTCATTGCGGCTGGCAAAGAGGATTCGGTGTTTCAGATCGCCGAGGACGTCGTCGCGACGTTGGAGTCTGCCCGTTTTGACGTGCTCTTCGACGATCGCCGCAAAGTGTCGCCGGGGGTCAAGTTCGGTGACGCAGAGTTGCTCGGCGTTCCGCTCATCGTGATCGTTGGTCGCGAGGCGCCAGAAGGCCGCGTTGAGCTTTGGAACCGAGTGACCGGCGAGCGCGGCACTGTCGCTATTGCCGAGATTGTTGCGGCTGCCTCGAACTGAGCGCCGCAGCATCCGGTATCTTTGTCGTAAAGGGCGTGATCGGAACCTCGATCTGCAAGCGCGCATTAGCGAACGCACGTTAGTGAACGAACCTTAGCGAACCCCGTCAGCACGACCCAACAACCGAACACAGCGGAGGCCCTCAGTGGACATCGACCTGAGCGTGCTGCGCCTCATGGAGCGCGAGCGCGAGATTCCCTTCGAAGAACTCGTGCTGATTATCGAGCAGGCTATCCAGATCGCCTACCTCAAGCACGTCGGTGAGACGGATGCAACAAAGGCTCGGGTCGAACTCGACCGCAAGACCGGCAAGGTCTCGATTTTCGTTCCGGAAGTCGACGAAGAAGGCGCTGTCATCGGTGAGTCCGAGGAAGACCCCGACAGCTTCGGCCGCATCGCTGCCTTCGCCGCCAAGCAGGTCATTAACCAACGCCTGCGGGATATCGGCGATGACAAGGTGCTCGGTGAGTTCAAGGGTCGAGAGGGCGACATTGTCGCTGGCGTGATTCAGCAGGGACCCAATCCGCGGATGATCCACGTCGACCTCGGCACGGTCGAAGCGATCCTGCCTCCTGAAGAGCAGGTGCCGGGCGAGGATTACACCCACGGCACCCGCATTCGCGTCTACGTGACGGCGGTGAACAAGGGCATCAAGGGGCCGCAGATCACCGTGAGCCGAACGCATCCAGCGCTCGTTCGTAAACTCTTTGCCCTCGAAGTCCCGGAGATTGCGAGCGGCATCGTCGAGATCACCTCGCTTGCACGCGAAGCCGGCCACCGCACCAAGATGGCGGTACGGGCGATGGAGCCCGGCGTCAACGCCAAGGGCGCGTGCATCGGCGAACTCGGTCAGCGCGTGCGCGCGGTCACCGCGGAACTCAACAACGAGAAGATCGACATCGTCGACTACTCGGAGGATCTCGCGACCTTCGTCGCCAATGCACTGTCGCCAGCCAAGGTGTCAAGCGCTTTTGTCATCGATCAGGCGACCAAGGCGGTGCGTGCTCTCGTGCCCGACTACCAGCTCTCCCTCGCGATCGGCAAGGAGGGCCAGAACGCCCGCCTCGCGGCCAAACTCACCGGCGCGCGCATCGACATACAGCCCGATTCAATCCTTGAGGATTGAATCCAGCAGGCGCAGCCAATCCTTGAGGATTGAATCCAGCAGGCGCAGCCAATCCTTGAGGATTGAATCCAGCAGGCGCAGCCAATCCTTGAGGATTGAATCCAGAAGGCGCAGCCAATCCCTGAGGATTGAATCCAGCAGGCGCAGCCAATCCCATCGAAGAGAATGTACTTTCCGAACGAGAAAGCGCGTGCCACTGCCCTGAGTGCTTGCGTGCCACTGTTTTTGCTCTCAGTCGTGTGTCCTCATCCTCTTGGCAACACGCCGCAGGCCGTCGATGCGACGATGATTCGCGACTCACTTGAAGTCAGTAATTCGGTGCTAAGTAAGC
>JBGSTT010000080.1:0-4326 GCA_041736385.1 Rhodoglobus sp.
GACCACGTGCTGTCATTCGACCGAGCATCAGTCGCACCCACTGTGCGAGCGCAGCAACTCGGCGAAGTGCGCATGATCAAGCGTGACGAGCTCGCCCCAGGTCATGTCACGCAACTCGAGCGGCTCATCCCGCGACACTGACGATCTCCTAGCGCGACTCGGCTCCCGGGCTCAGGGTGCGGAAACCCAGTTCGGAGGCCGCCGTAAGTAAGCGACGGTCGTAGGCGACGATAACGTCGGCGCTGATGAGCACCGCCGACGCGAGGTGGATTGCATCGAGGCTCCGGATCGAGGTGGGAAACAAACGGCGTGCCAGGGCTATGACCGGATCGGAGATCTCGATCTGTTCCACGCCCGCCAGCGCGACCTCCACCGAGTCGACAACGGTTGCGGGAGCTTCGAGTTCGAAACGGACCCGAATACCTCGCGAGACCTCGACCGCGCCGAGCACCGAAGTCTGTAGGGCCGCCCCGTGCGCCCGCAGGTCGCGAACAACGTCAACGAGAGCGGGCGACTCGACTTCACCAATGACCCGCTTGATGAGGGCACTGCTATCGAAGTATGCCCGCACTAGAACCGATCTTCGCGCATCAGAAGATCCAGCGAGCTGATCCCCGGGGGGAGCGTGAGCATGATCGTCGCCTCGCGATAGGGGGTATCCGGGGGCCTCAGGATGCCACGGGCGATGAGTTCATCACTGGTACCGCGGAATCGCCTGAATTCATCAGCCCTGAGCCCCAAGTACTCCTCGACCGCCTCTCGAATGAGTTCCTGCTGCGAGCGTCCTGTGTTCGCCGAGCGCTCCTTAAGCGCCTCGGCCGTCGCAGGTGGCAGCCTCAGATTCATCGCCATGTGCCCATGGTACGGATGCCGGTACTACAGCGGTACTAGTGCATCCCGAATCCCTAGAAGCCCCGCCTCGACCTCGGCAAAGCTCGTCGAGAACGGCGACATGCCGAGACGGATGCCGCTGGGTCGTCGAAAATCCGGGATGACCCCGCCCGCCCACAGCGCTGGCATGATCGCGGCGAAGTGCGGATGATCTAGCGTTACGTGCCCACCGCGTACCGACGCATCCCTGGGGCTCGCGAGCGCAGCATCCGGAATCAATTCGTCGGCGAGCGCGATCGCGAACTCGGTAAGCGCGACGGACTTCGCGCGCACCGCCGCAAGACCAACCTCGTCGATGAGCGCGATCATGTCCTGCATGGCGAGCATGCCGATAATCGGCGGCGTGCCGCTCAGGAACGAACGGATGCCGTCGGCCGGCTCGTAGCCCTGCCCCATTTCGAAGGGCGCCCGGGTTCCAAGCCAGCCCTGAATCGGTTGTCGCAGCGATGGCTGTAGGGATTCGCGAGCGTAGACGAAGGCCGGAGCGCCCGGACCGCCATTCAGATACTTGTACCCGCAGCCAACCGCAAGGTCGACGCCCCAATCGTCAAGCGGGGTCGCAACGACTCCCGCCGAGTGACTGAGATCCCAGATGGTCAGAGCCCCGGCATCGTGCACGATCTCGGTGATCGCCCGCACGTCGGCGAGATACGCGGAGCGGTACGCGACCGCACTGAACAGGGTGACTGCCGTCTGCGGACCAACCGCGTCCGCGACGAGCTCCGCAGTGACGCCGCCAGCGACCTCCGTTTCAAGCCACCGAATCGTCAGCCCGCGATCGGCGGCAACCCCCTCGACGACGTAGCGATCGGTGGGAAAGTTGTCTCGATCAATGACGACCTCGGTGCGGTCCGGCCGCGCTGCGAGAGAAGCCCGCAACGCCTTGTAGAGCAACACCGTCGTCGAATCGCCGATCGCCACCTGACCGGATGCCGCGCCGAGCGCCACCCGCCCGAGCTCGTCTCCCACCGTGAGCGGCAGGTCGAGCCAGCCCTCGTCCCAACCCCGAATCAGCCGGCCACCCCACTCGTTCTCGATGAAAGAACTCACACGGTGCTGCGATGCCGCCAACGGACGCCCCAGCGAGTTGCCGTCGAGGTAGGCGACGAGTCCTGGCGAGTCGATGAACTTGGCGCGATGCTCAGCAAGCGTGTCCGCGGCATCCAGTTCGACCGCGGTCAGTCTCACGACGCAACCGGGCGACGGTGATAGGGCGAGGAAATCATCGAGCGCCGAGCTGCCGTCGAGCCTCGTGCAGCACCTCGAGCACTTCAATAGCGTCGTCGAGATTGTGCAGCGGCGACTCGGTGAGCCCGTCGGCGACGTTCTGAGCCATCGCGGTCGCTTGATAGCAGAGTCCCTCGCCCCAGCCGATTCCCGAGGTATCGGTCCAATCGAGTGTTTGGTTCTCGCCCCGACCGGTCAGTCGAAAACTTCCCGGCCCCATGTGAGCAGTGAGAAAATCCAGTCGGGCCGCCGTTCCGACGACGCTCGCGAGCCCGTTGCCCTGCGCACTCAGGCTGGTCGTGAGTACGGACTGCACCCCGTCGCCGTGATCCCCGACTACCACCGACTGGTCGTCGACGCCCGTTGCCGCCAATGATCCGAGCGCGACGACCGTCGCTGGCGCACCGAGAATGAAGTGGATGAACCAGCCGGGGTAGACCCCGAGATCGAGCAGTGCACCGCCGGCGAGCGCCGGGTCGAACAGGCGGCTGGCCGGGTCGAAGTCGAACTGCACACTGAAATCGGCCTGCACCTGACGCACGTCACCGAACACCCCGTCAGCAAGCAACTGCGCGATGATCGAGCTCTGGGGTAGGAAACGCGACCACATGGCCTCCATGGCGAAGACGCCAGCCGCACGCGCGGCATCCGCGATCTGGCGCGCCTCGTCAGGGTTCGCTGCGATCGGCTTCTCGATGAGCACATGCTTGCCTGCAGCGATCGCGAGCAGCGCCAGTCGCGCGTGCTCGTTGTGCGGGGCCGCAATGTAGACCGCGTCGACCCCGTCGTCGGCAGCGATCTCTTCGTAGCTGCCATAAGGGCGCTCAAGCCCCAACCGGGTCGCGAAGGCTTCGGCGCGATCGAGGCTCCGGGATGCCGCGGCCACGACCTTCTGGTCGGTGTGCGTGTGAACGGCCCGCACCCATTCGCCAGCAATGTGGCCGGGGGCGATCACCCCCCACCGCAGTGTTGCGCCGCCGCGAAGCGGAGTAACGGAAATCGGCGGGAGCGATGTCGGAAAGGCGTTCACGGCGTTGAATCTACCCTTGTTTTCGAGCGCTACGCTGAGCGAATGGACCTACTTTCCATCGACTTTACGCCCGAACTCCTTGCGGCCTTTCTGACGCTCCTTGTTCTCGAGATCGTGCTGGGTGTCGACAACGTCATCTTCATCTCGATTCTCGCCAGCAAGCTGCCGGTCGAGCAGCAGGCGAGGGCTCGCAACCTTGGGCTGACGCTCGCCATGGTCATCCGAATCGGCCTGCTCTTCGCGGCAACGTGGATCATCAGCCTGACCAACGACCTGTTCACGCTGTTCGGCTACGGATTCTCTGGGCGGGATATGGTCCTGATCCTCGGTGGTGGATTCTTGATCTACAAAGCTGTGCGCGAGATCCACGAGAAGCTTGAAGGCGCCGAGTCGCACGCCGACGACGGCAAGTCACCAAAGACCATCACCTTCGGCGCGGTGATCGTACAAATTCTGCTCATCGACATCGTGTTCTCCTTCGATTCGGTGATCACCGCCGTCGGCATGGTCGACGAGTTGCTCGTCATCATTGTCGCCGTGGTGCTCTCATTCGGGGTGATGCTGTTCTCGTCGAAGTACATCTTCGCCTTCGTCAACAAGCACCCAACGGTCAAGATGCTCGCGCTCGCCTTCCTCGTGCTGATCGGTGTCGTGCTGATCGCCGACGGCTTCGAGGTGAAGATCGACAAGGCCCTGATCTACGTGCCGATGGCGTTCGCGATCGCCGTCGAGGCGCTTAACCTCGCCTACAAGCGTCGGGTCGAAAAGCGCACTGGCCGCGCCATCGAACCGGTGCGCTTGCGACACGCCTACACGAAAGCGGATGACCGGGATGCGGTCGCTGCTGCCACCGCCCGCAGCGCAGAGGCCGGGTCAGTCACCCTGTCGCGCAAGCCCGTCAAGGGTGTCGTCACCGACGACGACGGCCACCAGGAACCGGCAGGGCTCGGCTAGCCAGCGCCGGGCGAACGGCTTCAGGCAGTGAGCTCGGCCAGCACCGCCGCGAGTTGCTCAACCGCGAAGTCGATGTCGGCCTCGCTCGCAACAATCGGTGGCGCGAATCGGATAGTCGAACCGTGGGTGTCTTTGACGAGCACCCCGCGCTCGACGAGGCACTCGCACACCTCGCGGCCGGTCGCAAGCGCCGGGTCGATGTCGACCCCCGCCCAGAGCCCGGC
>JBGSTT010000221.1:0-4420 GCA_041736385.1 Rhodoglobus sp.
GGGAGGTGCGACCTACGATGTCGCGCTGCGCTTTCTGTCGGAGGATCCGTGGGAACGATTGTCGACGATGCGCGAGGCACTGCCGACGATCGCCATTCAAATGCTGCTGCGCGGTCGCAATACCGTCGGGTACACGCCGTACCCGACCGAGGTCACGAACGCGTTCGTGCAGGAGGCGGCGTCGAGCGGAGTCGATATCTTCCGCATCTTTGATGCCCTGAATGACGTAGACCAGATGCGCCCAGCGATCGACGCGGTGCTCGAAACGGGAACCACCATCGCGGAGGTTGGACTGTGTTACACCGCCGACCTCCTGGACCCGGCCGAGTCGCTGTACACGCTGGACTACTACTTGCGCCTCGCGGAGGAGATCGTCGCCTCAGGCGCTCACATCATCGCGATCAAGGACATGGCAGGACTGTTGCGTGCAGAAGCTGCGACAACCCTGGTGTCGGCGCTGCGCTCACGGTTTGATCTACCCGTTCACGTGCACACTCATGACACCGCTGGCGGTCAACTCGCCACGCTCATGGCGGCTTCGCGCGCTGGCGCGGATGCCGTGGATGCCGCAAGTGCCCCGATGGCAGGCACCACGAGTCAGCCATCTATGTCCGCCCTCGTCGCGGCGCTCGCGCACACCGAGCGCGACACCGGTCTCTCGCTGCAGGCAGTCTCGGATCTCGAGCCGTACTGGGAAGCGGTGCGTCATGTCTATCGGCCCTTCGAGTCTGGACTCCCGGGCCCTACCGGGCGTGTGTACAAGCACGAGATCCCCGGCGGGCAATTGTCCAACCTCCGGCAGCAGGCCATTGCGCTCGGTCTCGCCGATCAGTTCGAAAAGGTCGAGGACTGGTACGCCGCAGCGAACCGCATTCTCGGGCGGCCACCGAAGGTCACGCCATCTTCCAAGGTCGTCGGTGACCTGGCCTTGGCCTTGGCCGCGGCGAATGCCGATCCCGATGACTTCGAGCAGAACCCGCAGAAGTACGACATTCCGGCTTCGGTCATCGGCTTTATGGCTGGCGAGCTCGGTGAGCTGCCGGGCGGTTGGCCAGAGCCGTTCCGCTCAAAGGTGCTCGCAGGCCGCGAGGTGAAGATCGGCATTGAACCGATTACTGCGGAGGACCAGGCGAGCCTCAACGGCGAGTCGGCGGTTCGTCGCGCCACGCTGAATCGGCTGTTGTTCCCCGGTCCGACCGCGATTTTCGAGCAATCACGCGAGACGTACGGCGACCTGTCTGTGCTGGAAACGACCGACTACCTCTACGGCCTACGGCAAGGAACAGAGCACATCATCGAGATGGCGAAGGGCGTGAGTATCTTCGTCGGGCTTGAGGCGATCGGTGAGGCCGATGTCAAGGGCGTCCGTACCGTCATGGCAACCCTGAACGGTCAATTGCGACCGGTCTTCGTTCGTGATCTGAGCATCGCTGTCGATTCGAAAGCCGCAGAACAGGCGGATGCCACGAAGCCCGGCAACATCGCGGCGCCGTTCTCTGGCGTCGTCACGCTCCAGGTGGAGGTTGGCGCCGTGGTTGAGGCTGGGCAAACGGTCGCCTCGATTGAGGCAATGAAAATGGAGGCGGCCATTACCACCCCGGTGAGCGGGACGGTCGCACGATTGGCGATTCCGAAGACCCAACAGGTCGACGCCGGAGACCTCATCGTGGTAATCGAAGCGACCTAACTGCACTATCGGAGCGATCAAGCAGGCACTATCGAGACTCTTTCAGTCAACTCCGGGGTAAACTGGCGGTTTGTGCTCGCGAAGGGAGATCACCAGTGGTCGCGAAAAGCAAGAGAGATGAAGTAGAGCCCCTGACGGAGAGCCTGACCTTTACGGTCGACCTGCCCGCTGAGGTTCGTACGGTGCCGGAGCACGAGACCGCGGTTGCCATCCCGGAACTCCCGGGGGATCCGGGTGACATCGTGCCATCGAACGGTCCAAGCACCACGACGATTACCGTGGCATCCGAGTCGGTCGCCGTGTCGCCTCCTGAAGAAGAGCCAGCGCCGATCCCCGAGCTTCCAGAGTCCGACGTGGTCTACACGCGGCGCGGCAAGAAGTCCCGCAAGGTGTCGTCGACTCCGGAATCGGCCGCCATGTTAACGGCAGATCGCTTGATCGAACCCCGTCGCCGCCGCAAGCCTGCTCCAGAGGGCTTCCTGCAGCGGTTGCTCTACGACGCCACGTTCCACCTCGTCAACGTTGGCGACTCCTACCGTGTTCGCGAACGTAAGGCGCTCGACGCCCGCATCGGCAAGCACTTTGACGGTGGAACCCGATTCGTTGCCGTACTCTCCCGCAAGGGCGGGGTTGGCAAAACGACGATCACCACCATTCTCGGGATGGCCATGGCCAAAGTGCGCGAAGACCGAGTGATTGCGATCGACGCCAACCCCGATCGGGGCACCCTCGCTGAGCGCGTAACGCGCCAGAACACGGCAACCGTGCGGGATGTTGTCGCTCATGCGAAGGACATCGGCACCTTTAGCCAGTTTCAGGAACTCATCACACGTGACAGCACCCGGCTGCACATTCTGGCGTCTGACACGGACCCGCTGGTCTCGGAGGCGTTCGACGAAGCTGGCTACAACGTCGTTGCCGATATGGCGGAGCGCTTCTATTCTGTTGCCATCACCGACTGTGGAACGGGGGTCGTTCACTCGGTCATGAAGGCAACCCTTGAGCGCGCTGACTCGGTCGTCATCGTGTCCGGTGGCAGCGTCGATGAGGCTCGCCTCGCATCCGAAACACTGACCTGGCTGGAATCGAACGGATACGGTCATCTTGTCGAGAACGCGATTGTTGCGCTCAATACTTCGACTCAGGGCACAAACCTTGTCAAGCTCGAGGAGATCGAGGCGCACTTCCAGTCCCGGGTTCGAGACATCGCAAGAATTCCCTACGATGCACACCTTGCGACCGGGGCACTGATCGATTTTGACGAGATTGCCCCACTCACGAAGAGCGCGGCGCGCGACCTTGCCGCCCTGGTGATCGATGGCATCCCGGAATTGCCAGCTGACTGAGCCGTGGCAGAACGCACCATCCGTCTGTTTGGCGATCCCGTTCTTCGCTCGGTGTGTGACCCGATTCCTCCGGGCGATGCTCGAGCAGCTGGCCTGATCACCGACCTGATCGACACCGTGCGCATCCCGGGACGTGCTGGAGTTGCCGCTAACCAGATCGGCGTCGGACTGCGCGCGTTCAGCTACAACATCGACGGTGATCTGGGCTACATCCTGAACCCCGTTCTCGCGGAGGTGGGCGGCGAGGCCGAACTCGTGGATGAGGGGTGTCTGTCGGTCCCGGGCTTCTACTTTCCGCGACTGCGGTACCCGTTCGCGCGCGCAACCGGCATGGATCTCGATGGAAACCCGATCGAATTAGCGGGGACCGGCCTCATGGCCCAAGCGATTCAGCACGAGATCGATCATCTTGACGGTCACCTGTTCATCGAGGGACTTGAGCCAGAGACCAAGCGCGAAGCGATGAAGCTCATCCGCTCGGCGCCGTGGTACTAACCGCGGGGCCGCGACAGTGGTCTCGGCCTCGCTCGACCACCGGTGAATCGAGCGAAGTCGAGATCAGCTAACTGGTAATACTCGTGCCTTGGGTTTGCGGGGCACCAACGTAGAGGCCCTCGATGACATCGGCGAAGTCGACGAGAATCACGTTCCGCTTGATGCTCAACTTGGGAGTCAAGTGGCCGCTCGCCTCGGTCAATTCGATGTCGAGGATGTGGAACTTGCGGATCGATTCCGCGCGAGAGACTGACGCGTTGGCGGCATCCACCGCTCGCTGAATCTCTGCGATGACAGCTGGATGGCTCGCCGCCTCGGTCACGCTGAGTGTTTCGTCGTGTCCGTTGTTCTTGAGCCACGCGGGAAGCATCTCATCGTCCAGTGTAATGAGCGCGGAAATATACGGCTTCTGGTCGCCGACGACGATGACCTGACCGATGATCGGGTTGGCGCGAATCGGATCTTCGAGGCCGGCCGGGGCGACGTTATTGCCGCCGGCGGTGACGATGATCTCCTTTTTGCGTCCCGTGATCTCAAGGTAGCCGTCAGCGTCGAACTGGCCGATGTCACCGGTCTTGTACCACTCACCGTCGAACGCTTCCTTGGTGGCTTCCTCGTTGTTCCAGTAACCGGCAAAGACACAAATGCCCTTGACTTGGATCTCGCCGTCGTCCGCAATGCGAACGGCCACACCCGGAAGTGGGGGTCCGACCTTGCCGATCTTGAACATCGACGGCAGGTTGATGGAGACCGGCGCGGTGGTCTCGGTGAGGCCGTAGCCTTCCAGGATCTTGATTCCCAGGCTGTGGTAGAAGTGGCCCAGGTGCATGCCGAGGGGAGCCGAACCGGAGACGGCGTACTTCACGTTCCCGCCCATGGCGGCGCGCAGCTT
>JBGSTT010000223.1:0-2895 GCA_041736385.1 Rhodoglobus sp.
CGCACCGCTCGCGGTGCTGAGCAGGTCACCCGGGCGAATGGCGGGGCCCGTTGCGGATGCGGCGAGCCGAACATCCGCCGAGTTGCCGACCTGGGCCGCGTAGCGATTCGGGGCTGGGCTCGCCCACGCCGTGACTTTGCCGCTCGAGATGGTGATGGTGAGCGCGTACTTCGTGTCGACGTTCTGAATGGCCGTCCACGGGATGTGCAACGTAGAGAACACATTGCGCACGCTGACCATGTCTTCTGCGATGCGAACGCTGGGGAACCAGAACAGCGCAAAGGCGATGGCGGCCATCAACACCAGACCCCAACTGGACCGCAGCACGGTGACAACGTCGCCGGTGACAACGAAACCCAGGATTCCGATCGCGGCAACAATCGCGACGATCACGCTCAGCACTCGACCGAACGTCGGTCGAAAGGTCGTCGGGGCGAATCGCATACCGCAAGTTTCGCAGACCGTGCTGGAAAGGAAATCTCGTGACGACCGCCACGACCACACCGGAGACCGTGCTTGAGGTTTCAGGACTCGGCGTCGACTTCTGGGTCGATGGAGTGTTCTATCCGGCCGCCATCGATCTGAACTATGCGGTTCGTCGCGGTGACGTGCTCGCCATTGTTGGCGAGTCTGGTTCTGGCAAGAGTTCAAGTTCCATGGCGCTTCTGGGTCTGCTTCCCGCGAACGCCAAGGTTTCTGGCTCAGTGAAACTGCTGGGTCGTGAGTTGCAAGGCATTCCCGAGCGGGAGCTTCGATCCGTTCGCGGTAACCAGATCGCCGTGATCTTCCAAGAGCCGATGACTGCCTTGAATCCGGTTTACACCATCGGATTCCAGATCATGGAGGCGCTTCGCTCTCACTTCGAACTGTCGCCCGCTGAAGCAAAAGTTCGCGCCATCGACCTCCTGACCAAGGTCGAGATGCCGAATCCCGAGACGGCGTTCTATAAGTATCCGCATCAGCTATCTGGCGGTCAGCGTCAGCGGGCGATGATCGCCCAGTCCATCTCGTGCGATCCGGTGTTGCTGATTGCCGACGAGCCGACGACGGCACTCGACGTGACGGTGCAGGCCGAGATTCTCGACCTGCTCAGAAGCCTTCGCACCAGACTCAACAGCGCGATCATCCTCATCACGCACGACATGGGGGTCGTAGCCGATCTTGCCGACCACATCCTCGTCATGAAGGATGGCGTTGCGGTTGAGCAGGGCACTGTCGTTGACGTGTACACCAATCCGCAGCATCCGTATACGAAGTCCCTCCTCGCTGCCGTGCCGCATCTGGGAACGGGTGTGCTTCGCGTTGCTGACGGATACGCCGCACCCGGCGGGTCGAAGAAGCTCCCGGTGCTCAGCTTCGAGGATGTCGCGATCGACTATCCGAAGCGCGGGCGCATTCCAGCCTTCCGCGCGGCCGAACACATCAATCTCGCCATCTACCCCGGCGAGATACTCGGGCTCGTCGGTGAGTCTGGCTCTGGCAAGACGACCCTCGGCCGGGCGGCGGTCGGTCTCATCCCGATTGCAGAAGGCAAGCTCACTGTGGTTGGGCAAGACATCACGAATGCGAGCAACCGCGACCTGAGACCGCTGCGTCAAAGGACCGGCATCGTCTTTCAGGATCCGGGCTCGAGCCTGAACCCGAGAATGCCCATCGGCGAGAGCATCGGGGAGCCACTCTTGCTCGCCGGCCAAGCGAAAGGTCGAGAGCTCGACCACAGAGTTGAGGAGCTGCTCAGCCAGGTCGAATTGCCGATGGGCTACCGCAACCGCTACCCGCATGAACTCAGTGGAGGGCAACGCCAGCGCGTCGGCATCGCTCGAGCACTCGCACTCACGCCAGAGCTTCTGGTAGCAGACGAACCAACGAGCGCTTTGGATGTCTCGGTTCAAGCCAGGTTCCTGGATCTGTTGCAAGACCTGCAAGCCCAACTCGGTTTTGCTTGTCTTTTCGTGAGCCATGATCTCGCCGTCGTCGACATCCTTGCGCACCGCATTGCCGTGATGCATCGCGGCCGCATCGTCGAGCAGGGCACGCGGGACGAGATCCTACGAACGCCTAAGGATCCGTACACCCAGCGCTTGCTTGCTGCCGTTCCGTTGCCCGATCCGCTTCTTCAGCGGGAGCGACGCGAGAGCCGGGCCGCAACTCGGGCCGAAGAGGGCGAGAACGGCACGCAGCTATAGCCGCCGGGTTTGCAGCCGATGGCCAGCACGCGGAACGAGCCAAGTACAGTGGGACAACTGTGAGAGAACATCGATTGCTCGTATCAGCATCCCTCGCAATCGCTGCGACGCTACTGCTGAGTGGCTGCATCGGCCAGGGCCCAAGCGTCGTCGTCGGCAGCAAAGTCAACATCGGTTCGATGGTCTCGTTCACCTCCATGAATCCGCAATCGCAAAGCGGAAGAACCGACACGAATATCGCGGTGGCTGCCGCAACGAGCGCGCGATTCTTCAACTTCGACGAGACGGCCGCAGTGGTCGTCGACCGCTCGTTCGGTTCAGTCACCAAGCTGTCTAACGACCCGCTCGTCGTTCGGTACACGGTCGCCGACGGAGTGCGGTGGTCTGACGGGGTCGCTGTCGACGGTGCCGACTTGCTCTTGAATTGGGCAGCGTTGTCGGGAGTTCTCAACGATCCGCAACTCAGTCGTGCCGACGTCTTTGATGGCGAGAGCTACCTACCGGAACTTCCCAAAGACGCCGTGTACTTCGATACCGGTGTGAATCCGGATCGGCCACGGGGCATCCAGCTCGCGCGCGCTATCCCGCAGCTCAGTGCTGACCGCAAGTCGATCACGATGACGTACAGCGCACCCTTCGCTGATTGGGCTATTGCGATGCCATCCGCCGGATTGCCAGCCCATGTTGTCGCGGCCGAGGGGCTCAGTAT
>JBGSTT010000257.1:0-2505 GCA_041736385.1 Rhodoglobus sp.
GTCTTCTTTGCCTCGCTCACCCTGATGCTCCCATGTTCGGTGCTGCACTCGACTCTAAGAACGAGGGGAGAGAGCGGCTTCTTCGGAACTCTCTAGTGTCGCATCCGAACTGTCGAGGTACTCCACCGAGATGAGTCGGTATGACCGAGTAAAGAAGGCGGCGATCGCCGCAAGGATCAACAGGAGCCCCGCGATGAAGAACACGAGGGCAATGCCGCGGGCCAGGCCGTCTCCGAGAAGCCAGCCGAAGGCATCTTGACCGGCTGAAGACTCCATGTACGGAATGATGAGGAACTCGGCGATCGGAGCGATCATGAACGCCGTAATGGGCGCCGCTGCCGACTCGAATGCTGCCGCGAATCCGAAGACCCTGCCCTGCGTTGTGAACGGCACGACCTTCTGGATAACCGTCTGTTCCGCGGCTTCGATCGCGGGGATGATGAGCATGTAGATCCAAATACCGACCGCGTAGAGCCACCACCAGTCGCGGATCGTAAAGAGCGCGCCGATAAGTCCCATCACCATCACGAGGAGCAGCATCGTGCGAATCGGGTTACGACCGAGGCCGAACTTCGCGACCAGCAGGCCGCCGATGATGAACCCCGTCGCGGTGACTCCGAGGACGAGGCCCCAGATCTCGACCGGGAAGAGCTCTAGGCCGTATGGATCCATCAGCGCGAGGTAGACGCCGCCGATCAAGTTGTTGAAGGTTGAGAAAATGATGAGCGCGAAAAGCCCCGTCGCAGCCCGGACTGCAGTGATGCTGCCGCGCAGATCGATGAGCCTCTCGCGCCCGGGTGAACGCTGTGGTTGCTGCTCGGGGATGCGCAGGAACAGGAGGTGCACGAGCGCCGCGGCCGAGAGCACGATTGCAATCACGAGAGTCCAGCCCATCCCGAGAAAACCGATGGCAAGCCCGCTGAACACGCTCGTGACCAGAAATGCCAAGCCCTGCACCGTGCCGACTAGGCCGTTCGCGTTGGCGTGCCGCTCCACGGGAACGAGGAGCGTGACGGTCGTGGACAGCGCAATGTTGCGCATGTTCTCGACGACAGCGCCGATCAGGATAATGCTCGAGAACGCCCAGAACCACGGCTGCCCAAGGTCGAGCAAAGTCGCCTCGGGGAACAGCGAATATAGCCCCCAAGCGACGGCGAACGCGATCAGTGTGAATGCTCCAGCGAACACCATGACGCGGTGCTTTCGGTGCCGGTCGACGATCGTGCCGAACAGCATCGAGAAGATCGCGACGAACAGCATGTAGGCGCCACCGATGATGCCGGTGGCGAGCACGGACCGCGTTTCGAGGTACACCCAGAAGGTCAGCGCGAACCACAGAAAGCTTGTTGTGACGTTCGCGACAGCCGTATTGGCGAGGATCTGGGCAAAGGTGCGGTTGCCGCCGGCGGGTGGCGTACTCGCTGTCTCGCTGACGGTGGGCTCGTCAGTATCGGCGTTGGAAGGCACGATTCATCCTCTCCGCTGGCTCCGAAGATGGCAATCATCCGCGACCACTATTCTTACCGGATGCTGCTGCGCCTCGTTCTCATCTCGCGGCCGGTGCTGTGGGTGAACACGGTCGGAACAACGGCGCTCGCGATGTGGCTGACCGGCGAGCTGTGGCGGTGGGATGTCCTTCCCTTCTTGTTGTGGGCCACGCTGCCGTTCAATCTTCTGATCTACGGCGTCAACGACATCTTCGACCAAGAGACCGACGCGTTGAATTCGCGGAAGGGCGGAGTTGAGGGTGCCCGGATCGCGTCAAGCGAGTCCGAGCCCATTTTCGCGGCGGTTCTGCTGACGAACGCGCCGTTCGTTGCCTACTTCTTGATTACGATGCCGCCGGACGCTCTCGCCTGGATCTTCGCCTACATTGTCATCTTCGTGCAGTATTCGACGCCGCCGTTGCGCTTCAAGGCACGGTCTTTCCTGGACGCGCTGAGCAACGCGGCGTACGCGCTGCCGCTCGTGTTCGTACCGCTCGCCTTCGGGGAGCAACCGGTGTGGGCCGCGGCGATCGGGCTTATGGCTTGGAGCGTGGCCAAGCACACCTTCGACGCCGTACAGGACATCGACGAGGATCGCGCTTCCGGCATTGTCACCACCGCCGTGCGTTTGGGGCCGAAGGGGGCTGCGTGGTGGAGCGCCGTGTGGTGGTTCGTGTCCACGGTCCTCTTTGCGTTTGTAAGTATCCCCGTCGCTGTGGTGAATGCACTGATCGCGGGATGGCTATTGCTGCGCCTTCGCCGCGATCCGACCCCCGCCGGCGCGCGCGGTCTGTATAAGTACTCGATCGCGTTCCCGTACGCGGCCGGTTCGGTGGCCGGCGTGCAGATTGTGGCTGCACTGCTACTCGGGCTCTACCCGTGACCGCCGTGACTCCACGGCGGATCGTCGTGATCGGGGCGGGAATCGGAGGGCTCGCGGCTGCCGCGCTGCTGGCGAGGGCTGGGCACGACGTCACGGTGATCGAGGGCAATGACTGGGTCGGTGGCAAGAGCCGGC
>JBGSTT010000280.1:0-3083 GCA_041736385.1 Rhodoglobus sp.
ATGGTGTTTGAACTCGGAATTGAACGGGCGACCGCCGAAAACAACCGGCATGGTGGCATCCAGTGCCGCGAAGAATTCATCACCCGAGTGGTGCGAGACCACGATGGCGCCGTCCACGTTGCCGCCCATCAGATACCGGATGGTCTTCTCTGACGGCCTAGAAGGACTCGCCAACTGCAGGTTGAGCACGTAGTCGCTGTCCTCAAGCCCCTGCGCAATGCCTTGAACGATGTCGGCGAAGAAAGGATCGCCGAAGAACCGAGTGGTGTCTTCTGGGATCACGAGGGCGATTGCCATCGTCTGTCGATTGGCCAGGCTCCTAGCAGCCCTGTTTGGCACGTATTGCAGCTTGTCGATGGCCTCGGTGACCGCTGCGAGCACTTCAGGGCTGACGACGGTGGATCCATTGACGACGCGCGACACCGTCGAGCGGGACACGCCAGCCGCTGCCGCGACGGCTTCTAGCGTCGGCGCCGCACGCACCTCAGGCCGTTGCAGCGTCATGACCGCAGTCTAGCCAGCGGCTCCCGCTGCACGGGTAGTCTCCGCTGCACGGGCAGTCTCAGGGATCGTGGCCGCGGCCGCATCCTGCGCTGCGTTCTCTTGCAGCGCCGACGTCTCACGCAGTTCAGACACCTTGAGGAACAGGCTCAGCACGAACGCGATGAGCACCACCGCGAGACTCACCCAGAACACGGTTACCGTGGCACTCGAGAAACCCTCGAGGAAGGGCGCTGCAAGTCGAGGGTCTGCCGCGTTCAAGAACGACGTGTCGCCGTTGAGGGCGTTCCCCAGCGAACCGCCGCCAGCGCCCTGACTCAGCAGATTGAGAATCTGGGCGTTGTTGGGGTCGGCAACGACAGTGGGGTCGGCTATGGCCGCTGCGATACCCGCCTGAACATCGCTGCGACCGAAGGCGGCCTCAATCGTCTGTGGGATGCGCGCAAACAGTACCGAGAACACCACGGCGGTGCCCAGCGTTCCACCGATCTGGCGGAAGAAGGTCGCAGAACTCGTCGCAACTCCAATGTCGCGCGCGCTCACGGAGTTCTGGCTCGCCAACGTGAGGGTCTGCATCAGTTGCCCGAGACCCAGGCCAACAAACAGCATCCCGATCATCATGAACCAGACCGGCGTTGTTGCGGTCGCGAACGTGAACAGAAAGAAGCCGATTGCCATGAACAACGTTCCGACCGTCGGAAAGGCTCGGTATTTTCCGGTGCGCGCGATGATCTGACCACTCACGATCGAGGCGATCATTAGTCCCAGGATGAGTGGGAGCGTCAGGAAACCGCTCTCGGTCGGGGTCGCCCCGTTGACGAGTTGCAGGTATAGCGGCAGCGTCATCATCGCGCCGAACATGCCGAAGCCGACGAAGACCCCGAGCACGGTTGCCATCGAGAACGTTGCGTCCTTGAAGAGCTTGAGCGGGATAAGCGCGTCATCGCCCATGAGCTTTTCGCTCAGGATGAACGCCGCGATGCCAAGCGCGCCGACAACGTAGGCGGTAATCGCGGCGGGCGAGCCCCAACCCCACTCACGGCCGAACTCGGCAACTAGCAGCAGCGGAACCAGGGCAACGATCACCGTCGTTGCACCCCACCAGTCAATACGAACCGGGCGGCGCGTGTGCGGAATGTGCAGGAAACGCAGCACGATGAACAGCGCCGCGATGCCGATCGGAATGTTGACGAGGAACACCCAGCGCCAACCGGTGACGAACAGGATCTCGGGAGTACCGGCAAAGAGTCCGCCGACGAGTGGGCCGATTACGCTCGAAATCCCAAACACGGCGAGGAAGTAGCCCTGGTACTTTGCACGTTCGCGCGGGGCAAGAATGTCACCCATGATCGCGAGCGGGAGCGCCATGAGACCGCCGGCACCGAGGCCCTGAATCGCGCGGAAGCCGGCAAGCTCAAGCATCGAAGTCGAGAAGCCTGCGGCGAGCGAGCCAGCAAGGAAAATCGAGATCGCGATGATGAAGAGAGGGCGGCGACCAAAAATATCGCTGAGTTTTCCATAGATCGGGGTGGAGATCGTTGCCAGGAGCAAATACGCCGTCGTAACCCACGCCTGCTGGCTTAGCCCGTTGAGGTCGTCGGCAATGGTGCGCATCGAAGTGCCAACGATGGTCTGGTCCAGCGCCGACAGGAACATGCCTGCCATGAGGCCGAAGATCACCAGCAGGATCTGGCGATGGGTCATGACCCCGCCGGCGGCAGCGATTTCCTGAGACTGCTGCTTGCCCTTCGACAGTCTGGCTTTCGGCGGCGTTGAAGCGAGCGACATGAGTTCTCCATTGGGCAAGATCAAAATTTGCGTAGAGTGCAAAGTTACACCGTGTGCAGCGTCAGGGCAAGTGGGGCTTGGGCGAAACGGCGTGCGAAAAACTGCTTCAGTAAGATCATGGAGTGACCGACCTCCGACCGCGCCGCGCTCAGCCGCCTGTGCCGCAGCGCAGTCAAACGACGTTGATCATCGCGATCAGTGTTGGCGCCGTCCTCATCGCCGCTGCGATCGTCGCGGTGCTTGCCCTGACTCCGACCACTCAAGTCGCTGCACCCACGCCGATCCCAACTCAAACCCGCAGCCCGAGCGCCACGCCAAGCCCGACGCCAACGCCAACGCCAACGCCGACACCCACTTTCGATCGTGCCGCGTTCTCCATCGACGATGCCGCCAGCTTGTGGGTTGTTGCCAACAAGCTGCGGCCCTTGAACCCGCAGCAGTACGAGCCCGCCGTGGTGCCAGTGCCGGTCGACTTCGCCAATGAGCCATACCTCCGGCAAGAAGCATCCGATGCCGTCGTTCAAATGTTTGCTGCGTTCACGGCCGAGACCGGCCTCTTCATGCAATCGCAGAGTGCCTACCGCAGCTACTGGGCACAAGAGAGTGTCTACGCCGGCTGGGTGTCGAGCCTTGGACAAGAGGGTGCTGATCTCACGAGCGCTCGGCCAGGACACAGCGAGCACCAGACCGGCCTCGCGATCGATGTGAGCGCGTTGCCAGCCAATTGCTCCCTCGACCAGTGTTTCGCGGACACGCCTCAGGGTCAGTGGCTTGCGGCGAACGGCTGGAAGTAC